>JAGWTB010000014.1 GCA_028869175.1 Sphingomonadales bacterium | reverse complement strand
GTCACCCTGTTCGAGATTGGTCAGCAGCGCGGCAAGGTCACCCGACTTGGCGATCACCGGCCCCGATGTGGCGCGAAAGCCCACGCCCAGTTCCCGCGCGACGATCTGTGCCAAGGTCGTCTTGCCAAGGCCCGGCGGACCATAGAACAGCACATGATCCATCGCCTCCTGCCGCGAACGGGCAGATTCGATGAACACGCGCAAGTTGTCCTTGGCCGCCGCCTGCCCGACGAATTCGGCCAGCGTCTTGGGCCGCAAGGCTGCGTCTGCGTCATCGGGCTGACGCTGGGGGGTGAGGAGGGGGTTATCGGTCATGTTCCGGGCGCCAGTTTGCCCGAACCGCTTCCTTCGCAATGGCCGTTCCTGGACCCGGTCGAGATCCAGGTTCCACCATGCTGCCTGCAATCGGCAATGCGCGAAGAACGAATGAAATATCCAGCCGCGACCGCGATCAAGAAGAGCAGCACCAACAGGATCGATCGTCTCGTCATCACCCCGCCGCCCTCTTCAAGCCTACCCGGATCAGCTCGCTCAGCGAGGCTCCATCGCCCAGTTCATCAAGCGCCCGCGCCACTGCCTCGGTCGCGACATTCGGCTTGAAGCCCAGGTTCTGCAGCGCCGAGACGGCATCCGAACTCGCCGAGCCGAGCGGGGCAGCGGCCACGGCGGTGCCGGCGGGGGAGGGCAGCGCGCCGGCCTTGTCACGAAGCTCATTGACGATGCGGCCCGCCAGTTTCGGGCCGACGCCCTGCGCGCGGGCTACCATGGCGGCATCTCCGCCGGCGCAGGCACGCTGGATTTCTTCCACCGACAGGGCGGACAGCACCGCCAGCGCCATCTTGCTGCCGACACCCTGCACGCCCGTCAGCAGCCGGAACCATTCGCGCTCCGCCCCGCTGGCGAAGCCGATCAGGCGCATGTCGTTTTCGGAGACCTGCAATTCGGTGTGAAGCACCACCGGTTCGCCGCGCAGCCCCAGCGAGGCGAGCGTCTTCGCCGAGCAATGGACGAGGTAACCGACGCCGGCAACGTCGATCACCGCCCAGTCGGGGCCGAAATCGTCGAGCAGGCCAGAGAGCTTGGCGATCATGGTTTGTTCTATGGCACGGGCGGAGCGCGGGGGGAAGGGGGTTTGCGTTGGGGGAGATGAAAGCGCGTGGGCTTCGACAGGCTCAGCCCGAGCGGATGTGGTTTCAGAGCAATCCCCGCTCAGCCTGGGCCTGCCGAAGGCGGCGTGCTACCCTCGCACCAGATGCGCATGGGCAATCGCCACGGCCAGCGCATCAGCCGCGTCGGCGCCGGCCAGTTTCACCCCGGGCAGCAGGACCCCCAGCATGGCCTGGACCTGCGCCTTTTCCGCGCCGCCGGTGCCGACAATAGCCTTCTTCACCAGGCGCGTGGCATATTCCGCCACCGGCAGCCCGGCGCGGGCGAGGGCGAGCAGGCAGACACCGCGTGCCTGCCCCAGTTTCAGCGTCGATTGCGGGTTCTTGTTGACGAACACTTCCTCCACCGCGCTGCAATCGGGGCGGTGGCGCAGGATAACGTCGGTCAGATCCCGGTCGAGAGTGACGAGGCGGTCAGGCAGGCTGGCCTTCGGGTCCGTCTTGACCTGGCCATTGGCGACATGCGTCAGCCGGTTGCCCGACTTGGCGACGATCCCCCAGCCAGTGCAGGTCAACGAGGGATCGAGGCCAATGATGATCACCCCAGCTTGTCCATCACCGCATCGGGAATTTCGTAGTTCCCCCAGACGGTCTGCACGTCGTCATCGTCGTCCAGCACGTCGATCAGCTTGAGCAGGGTGGCGGCATCGCCTTCGCCGACTTCGGTCTTGAGGCTGGGCTTCCACGCCAGCTTGACGCCTTCGGCTTCGCCCAGCGACTTTTCGAGCTCGCGCGCGACGGGGTGAAGGTTTTCCACCGCGACCCAGATGGCGTGGCCGTCCTCGTCGCTCTCGACATCGTCGGCACCGGCCTCGATCGCCGCGTCGAGCACCTTTTCCTCGTCGCCGGCCTTGGCCCCGTATTCGATCAGGCCCAGCCGCTCGAACCCGTGGCTCACCGCGCCGCTGGCACCCAGGTTGCCGCCGTTCTTGGCAAAGGCGGTGCGCACATTGGTGGCGGTGCGGTTGCGGTTGTCGGTCAGCGCTTCGACGATCAGCGCGACGCCGCCGGGGCCATAGCCCTCATAGCGCACTTCCTCGTAGTTCTCGCCGTCGCCCTTGCTCGCCTTGTCGATGGCACGCTGGATATTGTCCTTGGGCATCGACTGCGCCTTGGCGGCATTGACTGCAGCGCGCAGGCGCGGGTTCATGTCCGGATCGGGCATGCCCATCTTCGCCGCCACGGTGATTTCGCGGCTGAGCTTGGAGAACTGCGCCGAGCGCTTCTTGTCCTGCGCACCCTTGCGATGCATGATATTCTTGAATTTGGAATGGCCTGCCATGGGTCGATCCGCCAGCTTGCAAAAGGAATTGCGCCGCCCCCTAGCCGGGAATAGCGGCGCGGGCAATGCGGGCGGTCAATCGAACACGCTGCCCATGTCGACCTCTGCCGCGCGGGCTGCGCGGCAGGTCGCAACGTCATAGAGCAACAGCAGCACCTGGATTATGGCACCTATCAGCGCTGGCGGCAGAGCGTTGGTGATCGAGAACGACAGCCCGCGCGACGGCAGGCTGCTCAGCAGAAGTGGAGTCACCGATGCCGCCACACCGAGCAACAGGAAGTTCAGATACCACACCGGGCGCTCGCTGGTGACGAAGGCCCAGATCTTGCCTAGCGTCAGCTCCCGGTCGCCATGCGCGGCCGCGGCTTGCAGCGTGGCGACAGGATAGAGCAGCAGTCGCAAAGCCAGGCTGATGATGCCCATGGCCAGGGCAAGGTAAGGCGTCATGCCCACCATGGAGATCATAACAACCGGCACGATTGCAGTCATCAGCCAGAACGCCCCACCGTTGGCCATCGCGGCACCAAACCATGTCCCCAGCTCAGCCGGCCGGGTTGGCGGCTCGTCCGAGCCCAGCCGCCGAGCGAGATGGAACTGGATGGCGAGCAGCAGCAGGAAGAACGCAAAACCAAATGCCGTCACGACCAGCCCGAGGTTGGCCGCCCCTGCAACCCTGATCTGCGCGATCATCATGGCCATGACATAACCGCGCGCGAGCTGCATGGCGCTGATGACGGCCACGGCAATCAGTGCCGGCGGCCGGCTCAGCAGCGACAGGCAATCGGCCAGAGGCCCCAGCGATCCGTGATGATTCATGCGTCTTCCCCCTTGGTCCCTTGCACAAGGTGGACGCAAAGGAGTCGCATCGTCAATCAGCCTTGGCCAGTTGACCGCCATCAATGCAAATTCTGCCGCAATGCGCCAAGCATCCGTTCGGGTCCGGACTTCCCTGCAATCACAAAGGAGTCAGGCGAAATGAGTGAAACGCACAGGTGCGGCCACTGCGGGGCAACGTTCAGCAGTATTGAAGCAGCAGCCGAACATGCCGATATTTGCGCAGGCGGCGATGACAACAGCGGCGGCGGCAGCGGTGACCCCAATGGGGCGATCTACGAGTGCAGCCAGTGCGGTGCGATTTTCGGCACGGCCAAGTCTTGCAACGATCACCGCAAGCACTGTACCGGCTAGGCTGGCCCTGGCCGGGCATGGCTGATGGGGCGGGGGCCTGGCTCCCGCCCCTTCCAGTGCTTCAGTCGAGGCCGAGTGCGGCCTTGTAGGTATCAAGGATCATGTCCATTTCGCGGCGATCATCGGGCTTGAGTTTCCGCAGGCGGACGATCTGGCGCATGATCTTGGCGTCATAGCCCACGGCCTTGGCCTCGCCATAGACGTCCTTGATATCGTCGGCGATGCCCTTCTTTTCTTCTTCAAGCCGCTCGATGCGCTCGATCAGAAGGCGCAGGCGGTCGTCATGGGTTTCGGCCATCGGGGAAGTCTCCGGGTGTGGGGTGAATCGGTTGCCCGGCTGTTAGCGGCGGGCGGGCCGGGTGGCAAAGAGCGGCCTGTGGAAATCAGTGACCGGGGGCGTTCTTCGCCAGGCTTTGCGCCATGCGTTCCATCTGTTCGGGGCTCGCCACACCCTGGTAGAGGCGCTTCCACTCATCGAACGGCATCCCGCAGATTACCGCGCGGGCACCGGCCTTGTCGTAAGGCGCGCCGGCTTCGACGATCCAGTCGGCCAGGCAATTACGGCAAAACCCCGATAGGCCCATCAGGTCGATGTTTTCCACATCGTGCCTATGGCGCAGGTGGCGGACCAGCCGGCGAAAGGCAGCGACGGCAACCGCGTCGTCAAGATCGTCCAGCGGGTCACCGGCTTGTGCATTCGTATTTTCTGAGCAGCTCATGGGTCCGTCCTTGGTCTTTGGCCCTGCCTTTGCCATAGCACGGCCCGCATCGCAAAAGGGGACGCAAGTGGCGAAATTCGATCCGCGAGGCCGCAAGGTCAAGATCCTGGCGACGCTGGGGCCCGCCAGCCGCAGCCCCGAGATGATCGAGAAGCTGCTGCGCGCCGGGGCCGATGCCTTCCGCGTCAACATGAGCCACGGCGATCACGCCACCCATGCCGAAACCATCGCCGCGATCCGCAGCGTGGAGAAGGACATCGGCCGCCCCATCGCGGTGCTTTGCGACCTGCAGGGACCGAAGCTGCGGGTGGGAGCGTTCAAGGATGGGCGCGCGGTGATCCGCCACGGCAGCCACTTCACGCTCGACCGCGATCAGACGCCGGGTGATGAAACCCGCGTCTGCCTGCCGCATCCGGAACTGTTCGGCGTGCTGCACAAGGGGCAGCGCCTGCTGATCGACGATGGCAAGCTGCGGCTGAAGGTGATTTCGGCGGATGACAATGCCATCCTCTGCTCGGCGGAAGTCGGCGGGGTGATCTCGGATCGCAAGGGGGTCAACGTGCCCGATGCGGTGGTGCCGGTGCCGGCGCTGACCGAGAAGGACCGGCGCGATCTGGCCTTTGCGGTCGAACACGGCGCGGACTGGATCGCGTTGTCGTTCGTCCAGCGGCCCGAAGACGTGGCCGAAGCACGCAAGCTGATGGGCGGCTACGGCGCGCTGATGGCCAAGATCGAAAAGCCGGCGGCGATCGACCGGCTCGACGAGATCATCGAACTGTCCGACGGCATCATGGTGGCGCGCGGCGATCTTGGGGTGGAGCTCAATCCCGAGGAAGTGCCGCCACTGCAGAAGCGCATCGTCGCCGCCACGCGCCGTTCGGGCAAGCCGGTGGTGGTGGCCACGCAGATGCTCGAATCGATGATCGAAAGCCCCGCGCCGACCCGTGCCGAAGTGTCCGACGTGGCCAATGCGGTCTACGACGGGGCCGATGCGGTGATGCTCTCCGCCGAAACCGCCTCGGGCGCCTGGCCGGTGGAAGCCGTGTCGATCATGGATCGCATTGCCGGGCAGGTCGAGCGCGATCCGGGCTACCGCAAGCAGGTCAGCTATATCGAAATCCTGCCCGATCACACCACCGCCGACGCGCTTGCCCAGGCCTGCGCGGCGATTGCCGAGACTGTGACGCTGTCAGGCATCATCGTCTTCACCGGCTCGGGATCGACTGCCCGGCGGGTGGCGCGCGAGCGGCCCTCCGCGCCGATGCTGGTGCTGACGCCATCGCAGAAGACCGCGCGGCGCATGGCACTGCTGTGGGGTGCGCACGCGGTGCAGACGCGCGACATCGGCAGCTTTGAGGAAATGATTGCGAAGGGCAAGCGCACCGCGCTGCGGCAGGGTTTCGGCTCGGCAGGTTCCAAGCTGATCGCACTGGCCGGGGTTCCCTTCGGCACGCCGGGATCGACCAACCTGCTGCACATCGTGACGCTGGTGGGGGATGAGCTGAAGCGGCATCAACCGGAATAGCAGGCCATTCCGTAGCGTAAAATGCGCTACGCCAGGCGTCATTGACCTGTCTTGCAATCCGCTCGCAAAAGGCTAAAGCGCGCCCTGAGGACTATTTAATCGCGCGATTAAATCGGGCGTGACCACAGGGAGCCTTTCATGTCGATCCACACCCGGCTGGGCCTGCTCATGGCCAGCGCGAGCCTGCTGGCCGCAACCGCGGCGCATGCTGATGAGGCAGCGGAACCGCGCGCCACCATCGTCGTCACCGCCACCAAGAAGCCACTGGGCGAAGACGCGCAGACGGTGCCGCTGGCAGTCAACGCCTTTACCGCAGACGAGATCGCCGCGACCAAGGTGCGCGCCATTTCGGACCTGACCCATGCCATCCCCGGCGTCAGCCTCGATCAGGTCGGCACCTTCCGGGGCGTGGCCAACTGGTCGATCCGCGGGCTGGGGATCAACAGTTCGATCGCCTCGGTCGATCCGGCGGTCGGCACCTTTGTCGATGGGGTCTATGTCGGGATCAATCCGGGCGGCTCGCTCGACCTGTTCGATCTCAAGCAGATCGAAGTGCTGCGCGGGCCGCAGGGTACGCTCTATGGCCGCAACGTTACCGGCGGCGCGGTGCTGGTGGAGACGGCCGATCCGACCAGCACCTTCCATGTCGGGCTGAAGGGTTCGTTCGACGGCCCGGTCGATAGCGGGCGCGGCGCGGGCAACCTGACGATGCAGGGCGTGGTCTCCGGGCCGCTCGCCGATGGGCTGGGCATTCGCGTGGCCGGCTATCACAATTCCGATGGCGGCTATTTCCGCAACCTGTTCAACGGCGGGTCTTTGGGCAAGGCGGAGACGAATGCGCTGCGCGGCACGCTGGCCTATGATCGCGGCGGACTGCGGCTGCTCGGCAAGCTGGAATGGCTGAAAACCTCGGGTGACGGCGCGGTGGGGCAGAACCACGGCCGTTTCGCGCGCGATACGTTCGACGTGTCGCTCGACAACGAAGGCTTCATCCGCGCCCGTGCGTGGTCCGGCTCGTTGCGCGCCGATCTCGACATGGGCGGCGGCACGCTGACCAACGTGCTGGGTTGGCGCAACTTCCGCCAGTTCACCAGCAACGACATCGATTCCTCGCCGTTGTTCCTGTTTCACTCGGACACCGGCCTGACGCAGAAGCAATGGTCGGACGAACTGCGCTGGTCGGGCCGGGTCAACGATGTTCTCGAACTGACCATCGGCGATTACATCTTCCATCAGGATGTCGCCTATGAAGAGAACCGGCGCCTGCCAACGGTCACCGCCGCCACCTTCTATGGCGGCGGCCGGCAGGGGCAGGACGTTTACGGGATTTTCGGCCAGGCTGACTGGCACGTGCTGCCGACCCTGACCCTCACCGGGGGACTGCGCTGGTCGCAGGAAGACAAGAACGCGGCGGTCACCTTTGTGCGCACCCGTCCTGCCTGCTCGGTGGTGGCAAACACCTGCCCGATCACCGGCACCAACCCGCTGATCGCCGGCGACCCCAACGGCTTTGTCGACAAGCACCGCTGGACAAGCTGGTCGCCCAAACTGGCGCTGAGCTGGCAACCGGTGGAGGATGTGCTTGCCTACGCCGGCTGGAGCCGGGGCAACCGCTCGGGCGGCTACAACCTGCGCGTCACTTCGCCAGCGGCTTTCCTCGCCAACGCCGCAGTGGCGGGCAGCCCCAGCTACGATGCAGAGCGGGTGGACAGCTTCGAGGCGGGGATCAAACTCTCCGCGCTGGCGGGCCGCGCTACGCTCAACCTTGCCGCCTATCGCACCGAGGTGAAGGGCATGCAGCGCGAAGTCAGCGTTGCCAGCGGTGGTTCCGGCCTCGCGCAGTCGATATACAACACCGCCGATGCGCGCATCCAGGGTTTCGAGGCGGAGGCCAGCCTGCGCCCCGGCAAGGGCTTCACCCTGGCCGCGAATGTCGGCCATATCGACGCGCGCTATACCCGCGTGTTCTTTGACATATCGGGCGACAACGCGGTTACCGCCGCCGACCTTGCGCTCGCCCTGCCGCGCGTGCCGCGCTGGACCTGGGGGCTGTCCGCTGCGCATGACGTGCCGCTGGGCGGGGCCATGGCGCTGACCAGCCGCGTCGCTTTCCAGCATCGCAGCCGCTATGCCTATACCGACAGCAACTTCGGCTGGGTGGGGGCTTCGGACAACCTCGATGCCGATGTGACCCTGCGCCTGCCGGTGAAGGGCTTCAGCCTGTCGCTCTATGGCCGCAACCTGCTCGACGAAGTGCAGTTCGGTGGCGATACCCAGATCCCCTTCGGCGGCACGACGCTATCCGATGGCAACAACCGCGCCTTCGATCCGCGCCCGGCTGCCGGGACATTCTCTCCGCTGATGAAGGGGCGGGTCATCGGTATCGAACTGGCGGTGGAATACTGAGAGTTTGCCGGCAGGGGGTGTTCACATCCCCTCGGGCTTCCAGCCCTTGGTCAGCGTGCCCCACTTGGGCGTGGCTGCTGCCCGCGCGCCGAACAGGGCGGAGCCGACGCGGACGTGGGTTGCGCCAAGCTGGATCGCGGTTTCGAAATCGTCGCTCATGCCCATCGAGCGGCCTGCCAGACCGTGATCCGCCGCCAGTTTGTCCAGCAGCGCGAAATAGGGCGTCGGCTCCACCCCCAATGGCGGTACGCCCATCAGCCCGGCCAGCGGGATCTGCGCGTCGCGCGCCTGCGTCAGCAGCGCGGGCAGATCGGCCAGCGCGCAGCCGCCCTTCTGTTCCTCTTCGCCCACGTTGACCTGGACGAAGCACGGCACCTGGCGACCGGCCTTGTCCATCGCCCTGGCCAGCGCGGTGACCAGGCTGGGGCGGTCGAGCGAGTGGATGCAATCAAACAGCGTCACGGCGTCTTCCGCCTTGTTTGACTGGAGCTGGCCGACAAGATGGAGCGCGATGGGGCCGTGCGCCTCGCGCAGCGCAGGCCACTTGGCCTCGGCTTCCTGCACCCGGTTTTCGCCAAACACGCGCTGGCCCGCCGCGATCAGCGGAGCGATACGCTCTGCGGGGTGGGTCTTGCTGACGGCGATGAGCGTTACTTCGCCGGCCTTGCGCCCGGCGATCCCGGCGGCGCGGGCAATGCGATCCTGAACATCGGCGAGCAGGGAGGCTGGTTCGGTCATGGCGCGCTGCTATAGCGTGCCCGTGCCTGAGCGCTACCCATCCCTGACTCGCCTGTGGCTGCTGACCGACGCGCGCAATGACGCCGCGCTGGAGGCGGCGCTGGCGCGGCTGCCGCGCGGCTCGGGGCTGGTGCTGCGCCATTACCACCTGCCGGAGGCGCAGCGGCGCGCGCGGTTCCGGGTGCTGGCGCGGGTGGCACGCCGGTTTGGCCACTGCGTGGTCCTTTCGGGCAGCGCGGCGCAGGCGCGGCGCTGGGGGGCGGACGGAGCCTATGGCGCGGCGGCGCGGCTGACGCGCGGACCGGTCTTGCTGCGGCTGGTAACGGCCCATTCGCTGCGCGAACTGGGTGAGGCACGGCGCGCCCGGGCCGACGCGGTGCTGCTCTCACCAGTCTGGCCCAGCGCCTCGCATCCGGGCGGCAAGGCGCTGGGCACGCTGCGGTTCCGCCTGCTCAGCCAGCGCGCCGGACTGCCGGTCATCGCGCTCGGCGGCATGAATCTACCGCGCGCCCGCGCGCTGAAACCCGCCGCATGGGCCGCCATCGACGGGCTTTCCACATAAAGCGACTCGCCGGAATCCCTATGGATTCTTGACGCGGAGTCACTGACAGGCGCATTATGCCCGCCGAGACTTAGGGGAAGACCATGGCAACACGGGCAGCAGGCGCGGTTCCGTCCAACAACTGGCGCGTCATCATGCGGCGCAGCCTCAAGCGTTCGGTCGAGCTGGCCGGCGCGATTGCGCTGTTCCTGGGCATGATTTTCCTGGCGCTGGCCATGGTGAGCTATCACCAGACCGACCCATCCGCCTCCACGGCGGCAGCTGGCGGCGCGGTGGCCAACTGGATGGGTGTGCCCGGGGCGTGGGCGGCTGAGCGGGCGCTGTTCCTGTTCGGCCCGGTGGCGGTGCTGCTGTTGCCGCTGCTGTATGTTTTCGCGCGCAAACTGTGGCGCTTTGTCGAAGAAGACGATGCCGGACTGGCCCATGCCGACCACGCCTGGTGGCGGCCGATCGGCGTGCTGTTCTTCGCCATGGCGCTGATTGCCACGGTGCTGAGCCTGGCCTTTACCGAACCCGGCGGTTCGCTGCCGGCATCGATGGGCGGGATTTCCGGGCTGCTTGGTGCGAAGGTGATCCGCGCGCTGGCGGCGCTGGTGCCGGCCGCAGGGCAGGGCTGGGTGATCCTGGCCGCCGCCGTGGTCTGCCTGATCGGAGGGACGGTGATGGCGGGCCGCGTTTTCGCGCTCGACTGGGGGGCGCTGCTGACCCTGCCGGGCGGTCTTGGCCGTCCGCGCGGCCTGCCGGCTCCTGCCATCCCCTTCGTCACCCCGCGTGAAAGAGCCGTCCGCGAGCCGAAGCCGGCAGCGTCGAGCGGTTCTGCCGAGCCTTTCGTCGCATCATCACCGCGCCGCGCGCCGGAAATCACCGACCCTACCCGCCCGGCCAAGCCTGCGCAGATCGGCGGCCTGAGCCGGCAGGGCGACCTGTTCGACCAGTTCGAGCTGCCCAGCCTTGACCTGCTCGCCGATGCGCCGCCCAACAACCAGCCCAAGGTCGACAAGCTGGCGCTGGAACGCAATGCCCGCCTGCTCGAAACCGTGCTCGACGATTTCAACGTCAAGGGCGAGATTACCGCCGTGCGCATGGGGCCGGTGGTCACCATGTACGAGCTGGAACCGGCCCCCGGCATCAAGGCCAGCCGGGTGATCGGCCTGTCCGACGACATCGCCCGCAACATGAGCGCGATTTCGGCGCGCGTGTCCTCGATCCCCGGGCGTACCGTGATGGGCATCGAACTGCCCAATGCCGACCGGCAGATGGTCGGCTTCAAGGAACTGGTCGCTTGCGAGAAGTTCGCCCATTCCAAGGCCATGCTACCGATCATCCTGGGCAAGGACATCGCCGGCGATCCGATCGTTGCAGACCTGGCTGCCATGCCGCACTTGCTGGTGGCGGGCACCACCGGATCGGGCAAGTCGGTGGGGCTCAACTGCATCCTGCTGTCGCTGCTCTACCGGCTCACCCCGGCGCAGTGCCGCATGATCCTGGTCGATCCCAAGGTGCTGGAACTCAAGAGCTACGACAATATCCCCCACCTGCTCTCCCCGGTGGTGACCGAGCCTGCCAAGGCGGTGCGCGCGCTGAAATGGGCGGTCGAGGAAATGGAGCGCCGCTATCGCCAGATGAGCGAGATTTCGGTGCGCAATCTGGCTGGTTTCAACGAAAAGGTCCGCGCCGCTGCCGCCAAGGGCAAGCCGCTGGGCCGCCGTATCCAGATCGGCTTCGATCCCGAGACGGGCGAGGAAGTGTTCGAGGAGCAGCAGCTCGATTACCAGCCGCTGCCGCAGATCGTCGTCATTGTCGACGAACTGGCCGACCTCATGGTCACTGTCGGCAAGGAAATCGAAGTGCTGATCCAGCGGCTCAGCCAGAAGAGCCGCGCGGCGGGCATCCATCTTATCATGGCGACACAGCGCCCGTCGGTGGACGTCATCACCGGCGTGATCAAGGCCAACCTGCCCACCCGCATCAGCTTCGCCGTGACCAGCCGGATCGACAGCCGCACCATCCTGGGTGAACAGGGCGCGGAGCAGCTGCTTGGCAAGGGCGATATGCTCTACAAGCCCAACACCGATCCGGTGAAGCGCGTCCATGGTCCGTTCGTTTCCGACGAGGAAGTGGAGCGGATCGCCGATCACTGGCGCGGGCAGGGCAGCCCCGAATATGTCGATTCGGTCACCGAGGAGCCCGAAGAAGGCATGTTCGGTTTCGACGACCTCGACGCCACTGCCTCCGACAATCCGGACGAGCGCAAGTACCGGCAGGTCTGCCAACTGGTGTTCGAAAGCCAGAAGGCCTCGGCCAGCTGGGTGCAGCGCCAGATGGGCGTGGGCTACAATACGGCATCGAAGTGGATCGAGCGGATGGAAGCCGATGGCTTCGTCGGCCCGGCAAACCATGTCGGCCGGCGTGACATCTACCGCGACAAGGATGGCAATCCGCTGTGACCCAGCGCGCCTAACAGTACTTGTCAGTAGGTGCCGCGATGAGCCTGCCCTATTCGTGGGCCTTGGCCAGACCATCGAACACCGGGAGCTGCAGGCGCATGACCCCACACCGCTTCCTTGCCGCGCTGCCACTGGCGGCGGTCTTGCTGGGCGCGGCCGCGCCGGTCGCAGCGAAGCCGCTCTGGCGCGCGGTGAACCCGATCCAGAAGCAGCGCATCGTGACGCTGCGCGGCGATCTCGCCGAAGTCCGCCTTGAGCCGACCACGCGCTCCATCGGTGAGGGTGAGGACAAGGACGAGATTGCCGCGCTGCACATCGCGGTAACCCTGCCAGGCCAGCCCGTGCTTGAATTGCCGCCTGACGAAATGCGGATGGACGTCCACGGGCTTCACGTCGGCATCGGCAAGCTATCGCCGCGCGATGCCGTGCCAGTGGTCATTCTGGAAGGCTATTCGGGCGGGATGCACTGCTGCGCAACTTTCCAGATGGTGGCCACCGTGGACGGCAAGGCCAGAATGCTCGCGCTGCCCGGCATCGACGGCGATCTGGATGACGCTTTTCCCAAGGACATCGACGGCGACGGCACCGCAGACATCGTTCGCGCCGATGACAGCTTCCTCTATGCCTTCGCGTCCTATGCCGCATCGTGGGCGGTGCCTGCAGTATACAACCTGCGTGGCGGTGCATTGGTCGATGTTTCTGCCGAGCCGCGCTTTGCCAGGCTCTACGGCACCTTCGCCGCGCAGACGCGCCGCTATTGCGCCAAGTCGGACGAGGCGGGGAACAGCGGGGCCTGTGCTTCCTACGCCGCCGCCATGGCCCGGCAAGGCAAGGCGGAGGAAGGGATCGCTTTCGCCGTCGCCCACGTCAGGCAGGCTGACTGGCTTCCCGAGCCATGCACGGTCGCGCTGGTCGACGATGCGTGCCCTGAAGGCAAGTCGCGCAGTTTTTCCGGGTTCGAGCAAGCGTTGCGGTGGTTCCTCAAGGAACATGGCTACATCGCTTGAGGCAAGGCGTGGCAATGGGCGGCCATAAACGCTAGACGCCGCGCCATGCTTCGCCTCTCAGACCTTGCCCTGCCGCTCGACCACAGCCCCGAAGACCTTGAGGCGGCGATCTGCGCGCGGCTGGGGATCGCGCGCCAGGCGCTCGAACGGTTCACCGTGGTGCGGCGCGGGAACGATGCGCGCAAGAAGGCGGCGATCAAACTGGTCTATGTGATTGACGTGGTCGTACAGGACGAAGCGCGGCTGCTGGCGCTGCACGCCGGGGACAGTCACCTGCGGGCAACCCCGGATACCTCCTACCGCTTCCCCACCCGCGCGCCCATCGGCTGGTCCGGCCCGCGCCCGGTGGTGATCGGCGCGGGGCCTTGCGGGTTGCTCGCCGCGCTGGTGCTGGCGCAGATGGGCTTCCGCCCGATCATCGTCGAGCGCGGCAAGGCGGTGCGCGAGCGGACCAAGGATACCTGGGGGCTGTGGCGCAAGTCGGTGCTGGACCCGGAATCGAACGTCCAGTTCGGCGAAGGCGGGGCAGGGACCTTCTCCGACGGCAAGCTCTACAGCCGGATCAAGGACCCGCGCCATCTCGGCCGCAAGGTGCTGACCGAATTCGTCAAGGCCGGCGCGCCCGAGGATATTCTAACCGAAGCCCACCCGCATATCGGCACCTTCCGGCTGGTCACCATGGTGATGTCGATCCGGGAGACGATCGAACAGCTCGGCGGCGAGTATCGCTTTGGCACCCGGGTCGATGATTTCGACATCGAGACGAAAGCGGACGGATCGCGGCACATGCGCGGGCTGCACCTTTCCACCGGGGAATATCTGGCCGCCAGCCAGGTGATCGTCGCTGTGGGCCATTCGGCGCGCGATACGTTCCAGGTGCTGCACGATCGCGGGGTTTTTGCCGAAGCCAAGCCCTTCGCCATCGGCCTGCGGATCGAGCATCCGCAAAGCTGGATCGACAAGGCGCGCTACGGCCCCAACGCTGGCAACAAGCTGCTGGGCGCAGCGGCCTATGCATTGTCGCACAAGAGTTCCAACGGCCGCACGGTCTATTCATTCTGCATGTGCCCCGGCGGGCGCGTGGTCGCGGCGACCAGCGAGGAGGGCCGCGTCGTCACCAACGGGATGAGCCAGTATTCGCGCGCTGAATTCAACGCCAATTCCGGCCTCGTCGTCGATATTCATCCCGAACGCGACTATCCCGGCGGACCGTTGGCGGGGATCGCCTTCCAGCGACACTGGGAAAGCCTGGCCTTCGTGGCAGGCGGATCGAACTACCAGGCACCGGGCCAGAAGCTGGGCGATTTCGTGGCCGGCAAACCGTCGCGCGGGGGTTTCGGCGCGGTGGTGCCTTCGTACCAGCCCGGCGTCCACCCGACCGACCTGCGCGAATGCCTGCCCGACTATGCCATCGATGCCATCCGCGAGGCGCTGCCGGTGTTTGGCCGTCAGGTTCCCGGCTACGATCACCCGGACGTGGTGATGACCGGGGTCGAGACGCGCACCTCGTCCCCCGTGCGCTTCCGGCGCGGCGCGGACCTGCAGAGCGTGAACACGGCGGGGCTATACCCTGCGGGCGAGGGTGCAGGCTATGCCGGAGGCATCCTTTCCGCCGCGGTCGACGGCATCCGGGTTGCCGAGGCGCTGGCGCTGCGATTGGTACCGGGATGATGGGCGAACTGGACTTGCGGGTCTCTGTCTGCATCGATCACGATTGTGAGGGGACGTGACTGTCTGGAGTAGCGGGGACATGCGGGTTTATCCGGGGAGTGGTGGGAAAATCGGCCATTCTCGGGCATTTTCGTCGCTTTGCGTGAGGCTTCGGGGGCGAGGTTGACTGTCTAGAGCGATGGTTGATTTAGACGGTCGCGGGACAAGAGCTTCTGGAGTCGGGCCATTTCCGCCGCTGCCTTCTCAGAGGGCTGAAACCAGCCAGTGAGAGGGCCGAAAGACCCTTCTCAGCGGGCCTTTTCGGGGGCGGAAGTGGGACAAAGTGGGTCACTTAGCGCGCCCACTTCCAAATAGGGCCAGTCTGGCGGCAGGATTGGCGGAAATCCGACTTCTCATAGCCATGGCGCACATTAAACGATGTGTTCCTGGCAGGTGGGAAGTGGGACAGTTTTTCATCGTATGAACCGATCCATGCCAATGTCCGTTTTTGTTACTTTACAGGGGTGCAGCGCTTGAATGTCTGCACCCCTGTAGGCTTCTCGACCCCGACATTGCCGGTCGAGACGATCAGGCTACTGCCTTGCATCCGAAGCCTCTCAGTCACGCGACCGAAGTTGGTGCCTCTGGCCACGATGAACATGCCGGCGAACTGGGGCGGATCATCGGAATAGTCGAGCGCTGCGATTTCGAGGAATTCGTAGGCTTCGTATCGATAGATTGAGCGTGGACCGATCTCCAATGAATAGGGATCGTCCTTCACGCAGTCAGGAATGTCCGAGCGCACCCATGTTCCCTGAAATGCGCTGGGAATATCGATCTTAATCGGCGGCACCCATTCGCCATCATCGGCCATGGCCGGCCCAGCCACACATGCTGTGAAGAGTAGGCACGCTGAAGCCACTGTGCGCCGAACGATCGAACCTGTTCTCGACATCAATAACCCCTCATACCCGCCAATGCTGTCCCCATCACTTACATCCTCCGCACCACGGCGATGACGCGGCCGAATATGTGCAGCTCGCCGTCATAGGCAACCTCGGGGGCGACGCGGTCGTTGTCGGACAGGATTTTGACGCCGCCGTCGGGCATCGGGCGCAGGCGCTTGATCATGGCGGTCTGGCCGTAGGCGAAGGCCCAGCACAGGTCGCTGAACTGCAGGTCGCGCTGCGAGCGGTCGATCAGGATGATGTCGCCATCGCCAATGGCCGGCTCCATCGAATTGCCGACGCCTTTCGCCCAGTAGAGCAAGGGTGCCGGGCTGTTTGTGATCTGGCGCAGCCAGGCAGCGGGGAATTGCCGCATTTCGGCCTGACCATCGGCAATCTCTTCGTCCATGATTGCCCCGCCCAGGCCAAAGGTCAGGTCGATCTGGGCGATTTCGACCATGTCATTTTCGGGCGGGACTTTCGTCGGCGCCGACGCGCGCGGGAGAAGTCGATCGACTTCGGCAGGTGGCCCCTGAAACGGCACTTGCCGGTCATTCAACTGGGCCGGAGACCAGCCCGGAAAATCTGGGTAGCGCGAGCGCAATTTGTCGATGGTCGAGCGGCTCAACCTAGACGTTGAAGTGCCTGCATAGGGGCGGCTGATTGTCGTCGCTGAAACCTCGATCGCGCGCGCAATGGCAGTGGGCGTCTCACCCGTGTGACGCACCAGCGCTTCGAGAAGAAGTCTGTCCCGTTCAAGGCCATCCATAGCGCTACCCATTAGCAGAAATGCAGATGCCGTCCCTTTGCAAATCTGCAATTGCAAATGTGCATTTATGCAGATATTGCACAATCCATGGACCAAGAATCAGTCATCGCGGATATCGAGCATCGGGCGTTCATCGCCCGTGTTTCGATGAATCGGGTCTGCCGGGAGGCGGGCCTTGACCCCACAACCTTCAGCCGATGGAAAAAGTCGGATCGGAACCCCGAGCCGATCGGTGCGACGCTGCGGTCCATTGGCAAGCTGTATGACGCGCTGGCCAAACTCGAACGGGATGCAGCCAGGGCGCGCCGTGCGCGCAAGGCGGTGGCAGCATGATCGATTCCAGCATCATGGCTACGATTGCGAAGCTGCGTCAGACTGACGAACCGTCAGCCGATCAATCATCTCGCGAACCCCTTCAAGGTTCTCATACATCGCCTGATCCGGCGCGATCTGTTCCAGCGCAAGATGCAGTTCTTGAAGTGCTTCAGCACATTCTTGCTGCTTTGCAGGCGATAGCAGCCGGTGGTGCAGCAGCGCATTCGTGCAGTGAAACGCCAGGCGAAGCGCCGCCAGAGACGCATGTACGGAGCAGCGCAGATCATCTTCGTTCATATGCCAGTCCTTTTTGTTGCGGCAGCCTGACCGGCTGCCAGCGGAATGGGTTCCGCTTTCGAGTGCAGGCTAGCCCTGCCTGCGATGCGGCGCACCGTCTAAGTGGAGGTGCGAAATGAACGCCGCTGGGGCACCGTCGCTGCTGCGCGACGCCAAGTTGCTGGAGCTGGACCCGAACGACATCGACGATGCCGGGCGCATCGGCTTCCTGCATGAAGACAAGGCGGCTGCACTGGGCTGCCTGATGGCGGTGGATGGCCAGCGCGATCCGATCAAGGTTGTGGCCCAGAAGGGCAAGGACAAGCTGCCGTGGAAGCTGGTGATCGGCATGCACCGGCTGATCGGCGCGCGCCTGCAGGGCATCCCGGTCTATGCCATCGAAGTATCGGGCAAGCCTGAGGACCTGAAGGACCTTGAGGCATCGGAGAACCTGCACCGCAGGCCGCTGCAGCCGATTGAGCGGGCGAAGTTCACGGCGGCGCTGGTTGCGGCGGCGCAGGCGCGGGTGGCGCGCGTTCACGGCAATCTGACGCACCAGCAGCTTGGCATCAAGAAGCGCTGGGACCGGGTCAAATCAGGCGAAATCCGGGCTGAAAATGCCCTGACCGAGGAAGTCGGCGATACTTGTGCAACGATTGCACAAGTATACGGATGGGAGGAATCGGTCGGCGAAGCGCTGGGCATGTCGCGCCGGACCATCCACAACGACCTGCAGCTTTTCCGGCTGGTGATCGAGCCGTTCCCCAGCCTGGCCGAGGCGCTTTCCAAGCATCCCGTGGTCGGCGAGAACGCGGCGCAGCTGAAGGCCATCGCGCAGGTGCGCGACGAGGTCCACCGGCGCGCGGTGATCGAGCTGCTGCTGGCCGATGGCGAACTGAGCGCGGACGAAGCGCGGGTGCGGGCCGGGATCGACAAGGCGGACAACGCGCCTGCACCGATGCCATACCAGAAGTTCTACAACCAGATCATCGGCGGCTGGGATCGGCTGGGCGCGCCGCAGAAGCGCGATTTCCTGCCGCAAATGGCGTCGTTGCTGACCCAGAGCCTGAAGCGTGATCTGCGCGACCTGCTGAGCAAGGAACTGGGCGATCCGCTGCCGGATGCCGACGTGCTGAAGCCGGCGGTAAAAATCCACACTTCGGTGAAGGCCGATTACATCGTGTGCCTGGAAGACGGCACCCGCCACCGCAATCTCACCATGCATCTGAACCGCATCGGCATGACGCCGGGCGAGTACAAGGCCCGCTGGGGCCTGCCCTGCGACTATCCGATGCTGGCCCCGAACTACTCGCTGGCGCGCGACAAGGCGTGGCGTGAGCGGGTGCGGGCGGCGCGGGCAGCGAAGAAGCGGGAGGCCACCGATGCGCGGTGAAATCTCCTCAGCCAAGTTCGACAAGCGCCATCCCTATGACTGGTATGTCGAAGAGCAGTGGGTGACCGGCCAGCTGATCCGGGCGCTGGATGGATTCCGCGCCGAGGCTGAAGCCGGTGAGGCGATCTGGGACCCATCCTGCGGGCGCGGCAACATCCCGGCCGTGTTCAATGAGCACGGGTTCAAGACGTACCTGTCCGACGTGGTCGACCGGGTGGAATGGGGCGAGTTTTCCGACAGCCCGCGCATTCCCACACCCGAATTCTTCAGCGCCGACTTCCGCGAGATGGAGGCCGCGCCCGCGCCCTGCAGCCTGGTGTTCAATCCGCCCTATTCGTACATCAAGGGCATTGCCGAGGCCTTCGTGCGGCACGCGCTGAAGCTGACTTCGCGGCGGGTCTGCGCGGTGCTGCACCTGACCCAGCGGCCTTCGATGCCGCCGGGTGACCGGATCGCCCTGATGGGCGGGCGCGCCTTCCGGGGCGGCATGATCGATTACTGCTGGATCGTGTGGAACGTCCGCAAGCCGACCTTGCCGGGGCAGACCCGCACGATCTGGCTGCCGCCGCTGGCGATGAATTCCGCAATCATCGGGGAGGACCTGTGATGCTGAAACCCTGCATGATCGACACTTGCACCAATCCGGCGACGGAATGCGGGTGCCTGTGCCGTAGCCATGGAATCCTCTCGCCCAAGGCGCTGCATGGCGCGGTTTATACCGCGTGGAACGTGCTGCAGTTCAAGATTGGTGGGCTGGCCGAGGATCGCCTTGCCGCCCAGCAGGAATGGCAGAACGCCGCCGACGCGCTGGCCGCATGGTGGAGGCGCTGATGTCCCTCACGGCCAAGCATATCAAGCTGCTGAAGCGCATGGAGAGCAGTGGTCGGCTGATGGTGGCGCGTTGGGATTATGACAATCTGCGCGACTTGGCGCGTGCTGGTCTCGTCAGCCAGGTCGAGCCAATCACCACTACCGGATCGCTGTCTTCAACCGTGATCTGGCACATTACCCGCGCAGGGTCCGCCTTTCTCAAAACTCAGGCGGGGGTGCGCTGATGCCCGCCTCGCTCGCCGACAAGTACCGCGCGCACCGGGAGGCCTTCCTGCTGGCGCAGGAGCTGGGCTGCACCCCGCGCGAAGCCGAGCGCGAGATTGCGCGGATCAGGGCGCGCGAGCGTGCCCGCGCCGCTGCCGACCGGCTTGCCGCCAAGATGAACGCACCGCTTTCCCCGGCCGCGCCGCGCGCGGCGGACTGGGATGCGCCGTGGATGCACAGGGACTGATCGCTATGCCACAACGCCACACCCTTCGCCCCGCACCCTTCGCGCTGACGCCGAAGGCGGTTCGCCGCCTGACCGATCCGGCACTGCCGCTGCCGGCCTCGGTATCGGTCAAGCTGATCCCGGTGCTGCCGATCAAGCTGGTCGACCACTGCCCGCGCGGATCACGCCCGGCGAATATGAACGACAAACCGAAGCTCAAGGCCGGGAGGCGCAAGGAAGCGCGCCCCTCAATGGGGAGCGATGCTCTGTCGAGGGAAAGCGCGCCCTCGGTATCATCGGGGGAATGCATTCCTCGTGCGGGTTCGACTCCCGCCCCGGCCAACCAGGTCGAAACGCCATCCGCGACGACGGACGGCGGCGACGAGCCCGCACGGGTCGCACCGGCGGAAGCGCCCGCGCCAGTTCTCCAGATGGCCGCCCCGGCGGCGCTGGAGGACTGGCCGGATGCCCCGCTGCCCGATCATGCGGACCCCGATCTGGATCGCCCCGAACCGCCCGCGCCCGAGCTGCTGCCCGAGAGCCTGCCCGAGGTGGAAGCGCTGCAGGAAGAGCAGCTGTGCCTTGCCGAGGCTCAGGCCGCGCAGGCGCGCGGAAACACCGCGATTGGGGGGGGGTACGACATGTTTGAGCCAGAGGCCCGCCCCGCGCGGATGCCGCGCCCGGTCAAGGGCAAGCGCGGCACTATCGTTATCGACGAGATCGGCTTTGTTGAGCCGGTGGCGGTGCTGCCGGTGCCGAACAAGGCACGCCGCGCGCTGATCCGCGATGCAGCGGAGAAGCTGGCGAAGCCGGAATTGACGAAGGTCGATTGGGCGCGGGTGGCGGCGGCGCATCGTGCCAGCGGCCCGACGAAGTCCACAAGCGTACCGGTGCCGCTGCACCCCGCGCCGAGCCGGGAGGAATGCCCGCGCTGCGGCATTCCGGGATGGAAGGGCTGCGACCATTTCCTGCCCTGCGAGGATCAGCCGCGCCATGTTGACCTGCCCGAGCCGATGGACCGGGCCGAGGCGCAGGCATTTGTCGCCAAGCGCCGGCCAGGCGCATCCGTCAGCCTGAAGCTGGCTGGCACCGGGGTGATGCGCCCGTGACCGCGATCCTGCACCGCACCGAGGCAGAGCGCACCGCGTTCGACGCCATGCGCGCCGATCTGGTCGCCCGCGGGCTGATCGGGGCCGACGACGGACGGCTGACCGAGGCGGGCAATGCGCATGTCAGCGCCATGATCGGCCAGCTGCTGCGCGCCGAAGCCCCCAGCGATCCCAGCGCCCCGCGCGTGCGGTGGAGCTGCAACCGGCAATTTGGCGGGGTGGCGGCATGATTCCGCGCTTCCAGATTTACGGCACCTGCTGCGCCGAGGAAGACGGCGAGTGGGAAGGCAAGACCCTGCAGGTCCGCTGGCTGGGGCTGATGTTCGAGTTCACCATCGCGTGGCCGGATCGGCTGATCGATGGCTGACGTCCTGACCTTCCCGCTCGATCCGATGTCGCCGCAGGAGGCCTTCCTGCTGGCGCAATCGATCTGTGAAAGCGATCCCGTCCTGCGGACCTTTGCCGCCTGCGAATGGGAATGCCTGAACGACGACGGCAAGGAATGGGTAACGGCCATCGTGCGCGAAGCGGTGCGCAGGACACGGTGCGCCCATGGTTAAGGCCAAGAGCCATCCCGACCAGTTCGGCTTTGACTTCGCCGCGCCGCAGCCGGCGCGCGAGGCGGCGGCGCTGGCCGGGCTGGAGCAGCGCATCTGCCGCGCGGTCGGCACGATCCTGAACAGCGATTCCCGCCCGCGTGAGATTCTGGCGGCGGAAGTTTCTGTCCTGCTCGACGACGAGGTCACCCGCCCGATGCTGGATGCCTACTCCAGCCCGGCACGCGACGGCCACAAGGTGCCCATGTCGCGATTCCTCGCGCTGGTTGCCGTGACGCACCGCCACGACGTGCTTGATCGCCTGATGCGCGAGATCGGCGCGGCGGTGCTGGTTGGCGAAGAAATCCTGACGGCCCGGATGGGCCAGATCGACACCGAAATGGCCCGGCTGGCGGAAGAGCGCAAAGCTCTGAAAGCCCGGGCACCGTTAATTCGCAGGGGGATGCAAGCGTGACGCTTCGACTGGTCAAGATGAATGCGCCTGCACCCGACGAGGCCGATGGCGAAGCACCCGCCCCGGCGCGCGACTGGTTCACCACGGCCGAGCTGGCCGGGCTGGCGCTGGACGGGCTGGCCGGCGACAAGCGCAGCCTGAACCGGCGCGCGAAGGACGAACGCTGGCACCTGCGCGCCGGGGCCGATGGCGAGCCGCTTTCGCGCCGCCGCAGCGGTCGTGGCGGCGGGGTGGAATACCATGTTTCGCTGTTGCCCGCGCCGGCCAGGCTGGCGCTGGTGACGCGCGGGCTGATCGCTGAAGTGCCGGTGGCCGGTCTGGGATCGGCCGAGGCGCTGAGCGCCGGGCGCTGGGCCTGGTATGACGCGCAGAACGCGCGGACCAAGGCCAAGGCCGAAGAGCGCATGGCCCTGATCGCGGAAATCGAACTGCTGGAATCGGCGGGGATGACCCGGACCGCAGCGGTTGCCCAGGTGAGCAAGCGGCACGGCACAGGCGCATCGACGCTGTACGCCTGGCTATCGCTGATCGACGGGGTTGCCTACCACGACCGGCTGCCCGCGATCGCGCCGCGCTTTGTCGGCGGGGGCAAGGCGGCGGACATCGATCCGGCGATCTGGGAAGTGTTCAAATCGGACTACATGCGGTTGTCCGAACCGCCGCTTTCGGTCTGCTATGCCAAGGCGGCGGCGCTGGCCGAGGCAAGAGGCCTCTCAGTGCCTTCCGAGAAGGCCTTCAAGCGCCGGTTTGAACAGGAAGTGCCGCAGGCGGCGCGGCTGCTGGCGCGCAAGGGCAGCGAAGCGCTGCGCCGGTCCCTGCCGGCGATCCGCCGCACGGTGGACGAGCTGCACGCGCTGCAGCTGGTCAACATGGACGGCCACCGCTTTGACGTGTTCGTGACGCCGCCCGAAGGCGGCAAGCCGGTGCGGCCGATCCTGATCGGCATCCAGGACGTGCACAGCCGCAAGCTGCTGGCCTGGCGGATCGGCAGCACGGAATCGGCGGGCATGACCCGGCTGGTGTTTTCCGACCTGTTCGCCAATTTCGGGGTGCCGCTGGAAGTCTACCTGGACAACGGCATGGCCTTTGCCAGCAAGTGGATCAGCGGCGGGGCTGCCACGCGCTATCGCTACAAGATCAGCGCCGAAGAGCCGAGCGGCCTGTTGACTGGGCTGGGCGTGAAGGTGCATTTCACGCTGCCCTATCGCGGCCAGTCAAAGCCGATCGAACGCGCCTGGCGCAGCCTGTGCGATTTCGTTTCCAAGGGGGCGCTGTGCGACGGGGCCTATACCGGTAACAACACGGTCAACAAGCCGGACAACTACGGCAAGCGCGCGGTGCCATGGGCGGAATTCGCCGACGAAGTGGGCCGCATGATCAACCTGCACAACGCGCTGACCGGTCGGCGCGGCGGGGTGTGCCGGGGCCGCAGCTTCGACGAGGTGTTTACCGAGAGCTTCGCCACCGCGCCGATTGGCCGGGCCACCCCCGAAGTGATGCGCAAGGCGCTGCTGACGGCGAGCGCGATCAAGGTGAACCGGCAAACCGGCGAGATTGGGCTGTATGGCAACCGCTATTACGCGCCGTTCTGCAGCGACCTGCACGGCGAGCGGGTGATCGTCCGTTTCGATCCCGACGCGCTGCACCAGTCGGTCCATGTCTACGGGCTGGATGACCGCTATCTTGGCGAGGCGCACCTGTGGGCCGATGCCGGCTTTGCCGATGTGGACGGGGCGAAGCGCACGGCCAAGCTGGCTGCCGATCACAAGCAGGCGGTGCGCGCCTTGGTGGAAGCGCACCGCCTGCTGGATGCTGCCGAAGTGGCGGTGATCCAGCGCGAGATCGGCGGGGCCGCGCCCGAATTGCCAGAGCCCAAGGTGATCCGCCCGGTGCGCCATCGCGGCCAGACGGCAGCGGCGCTGAAGCTGGCCGATGCGCCGGAGGCAGCACCGCGCGAACCGCAGGAATCAAGAGTTTTCGGTGCCCTTCGGCTGTTGCCGGACCCGGAATGAAGAAGCGCGCGGGGCAGGTTTGGCGACAGGCCCCGCGCGCTGTTCCCCACGAAGAGAACGCAAAGGACGTAGCATGACAGACAATCCCGCCGATACCCCCACAATGACGGCTGCCAGCGAGGAAGACTTCGCGGTGATCAACGAGCAGCGCAACTGGCTGATCGACTACCACCGCCAGCTGGGATCATGGGCGCAGGTGGCCAAGCGTCTGGGCGTGCCGCAGGGCACGGTCAGCACCTTTGCCACCGGCAAGTACAACGGCGGACCCTATGCGGGTGGCAACCGCAAGATCGCCGATGGCATCGCGCGGTTCCGCCAGATGCAGGCGGCGCAGGCATCGATCGACGTTGCCGCACCGGTGCGGCCCGGCTTTTTCGAGACCGAGACGAGCCGCAATCTGGAGCAGCTGCTGAAGTGGAGCCAGCGCGGCAAGCTGACCGTCGCGGCGCTTGGGCCGGGCCTGGGCAAGACGATGTCTGCGAAGAACTTCCGCGCCTGCTATGCCAACGTGTTCCTGGCGACGATGACGCCTTCGTCTGCCGGTGTGAACACCATGCAGATCGAGGTGCTGGAATCGCTGGGCGACAAGAACGCGGTCGGTACGCCGCAGAAGCTATCGCGCCGGGTGCGCGAGCGGGTGGAGCAGCTGGCGACGCCGCTGCTGATCATCGACGAGGCCCAGCACCTGAGCCAGAAGGCGATTGAGGAAATCCGTTCGTGGCATGATGCCGTTGGCCTGGGCATCGCCCTGCTGGGCAATATCTCGGTCATGCAGCGGCTTGAAGGCGGCAGCCGGAGCGATGCCTTCGCCCAGCTCTACAGCCGGGTCAGCCTGAAGATGCTGCGCAACCTGCCGCTGAACGGCGACATCGAACCGCTGGCCGAGGCGTGGAAGGTTCACGACGAGGCGACGATCGCGTTCCTGCGTGACCGCATCTGTTCGAAGCCGGGCGGTCTGCGCAATGGCACCCATGCGCTGGAGCTGGCTTATATGATCGCTTCGGCCAACGGCGAGCCGCTGGCGCTGGCGCATCTGCAGGACGCCTGGGCGCAGCTGAGCACGCGGGCGGTGGCGTCATGATCGCCGGGCTGCAGCGGTTTACGGCCGCGTACCAGGCCGAGTTCGGCCGCACGCCGCGCCAGCAGCTGGCCGACTGCCTGCTGGGCATCGCCGCCTGCGCAGTGCTGGCGGTGAATTTGGTGGCGCTGGCTATCGCGGCGGGGTGGCTGTGATGGGCGCGCAGGCATTCTGGCGGGAGGCCGAACAGGCCCGCGCGCCGCTGGAGGTGAAGGTGTGCCCTTGCTGCCATCGTCCGCTGCCCCGCAGTCAGGAGGTTGACGGGATCGCCTTCGGCGTGGCGGCGCGGCACTTCGATGTGACCGAGGCAGGCCTGCGCGGGCCGGGCCGGACCGAGCGGATCACCCGCGCGCGGGCGCTGGTCGTCTGGGCGCTGCGCTCGCTCGGCAACCAGCTGTCCTACCCGGCAATCGGCAGGCTGCTGGGCGAGCGGCATCATTCGACGATCATCAACCTGCACCAGAAGGCGATTTCGCTTCGCCTGCGCGATCCGGTGTTCGCGGCGCAGTGCCGCGAGGTGGTTGATCTGCTTACTGCACAGGAGGCCAGCGATGACCACTTCTAACGCCGCCCGTTCCACCACTGCCCCGGCGCGCCCGGCGCGGTTCGACGCCGCCCAGGCAGCGCGCCGGTCGATGATGGCCAAGATCGCGATCGCGCGCAAAGACCTTGCCATGGACGAGGACGATTACCGGCAGGGCCTGTTCGACCTGACCGGCAAGATGTCTGCCACCCAGTGCAGCGTGCCCGAACTGGACAAGGTGATCAGCTGGCTGAAGTCGAAGGGCTTCAACCCGCTGCCATCGCGCAGCGCGGCGAGGCATCCCATGGCGCTGAAGGCGCGGGCGCTGTGGATATCGCTCTATCACCTTGGCGTCGTCCACAACCCGTCCGAACAGGCGCTGGAAGCCTTCGCCAAGCGCCAGCTGAAGTGCGACCGGCTGGCCTGGGCGAAGCAGAGCGAGGCGCACCGCCTGATCGAAGCGCTGAAGGACATGGGCCGGCGCGCTGGCTGGCGGATGCATTCGATCATGACCCAGAAGCCGCTGGGACCAATCGAGCTGCAATCATCGCTGTGCAACGCGATCCTGGGCAAGCTGAAGGACGTGGGCGAAGCGCCCGCCGACTGGGGCCTGCACGATGCCATGTGGCGGCTGTGCGGGATCGAGAACGCCCGCGAACGCGCCTGGACGCCCGAAGACTATGGCCGGCTGGCGCAGGCGCTGGGGAAGAAGCTGCGTGATGCAGGAGGCGCGCATGGCTAATGTTGCACCGGCATTCGCCGACAACGCGGGCGAGGTCTATGCCAGCCCCGAAGCCGCCGTGCTGTCCGATCTGGCGGCGGCGCTGGGCCGGACAACCGCCGACAGCGGGATCACGGGCGGGCTGGCCATGCTGATCCTGGACAAGCGCGCGGAGATCGAGCGCGCCTTTGCCGATCTGGACGCGATGACGGGGGCGGCGAAGTGACCATCGGCATCACCGATCACGCGCTGGTGCGCTGGCTGGAACGCACCGGCGCGCTGGACATTGCGGCGTTGAAGGACTCACTGGCTTCCTCGCTGGGGCACGCCGCAGCCGCAGCGGAGATGCTGCAATCGGGGCACTATCTGATCCTGGCAGACGGGCTGGTCTATGTCGTGCGCGAAGGGCTGCTGGTGACCGTGCTGCCCGAGAGCGGGCGCGGCAGCCATGCCCGTGCGCTGGATCACCAGCGTGACGGGGCAGATCGGGACGCCTGATGTTCGAGGGCCAGCTCACCATCCATCTCAAGGCAGTGCTCGGCAGCGAGGGCTATGTGCAGTTCTGCCAGGAGCTGGGCGGAACGCGGCAGTACATTGCCTATACCATGCGCGACGAGAACGACATCGTGCAGGCCGTGGGGCGCGAGCTGGCGGACAAGCTGTCCCGCGCGCTCGCGCCCGCGACCATCCGGGTGCCGCTGGCCCGGCGCGACCGGGCACTGCATTTCCGCGCCGCCGGGCTATCCAACGCCCGCATCGCGCGCCGGCTGGGCATCACTGAAAGCGGTGTGGCCAAGCTGTTCGCCCGCGAAGACGACTTGCCAGAGCGGCCACGAAAGGCCACAAGTCCGGCTCAGCTCGACCTGTTCTGACTTCATGGCCGCCGAAGCGGCCATAGTTTCCCCCCACACAACAGACCACTGTCCTCCCTGTTCGCTGGAACGCTTGCCTTGCGTTTCCAGCCTTTCGAGGAGGTTATCATGGCTGGCTATTCAGCCCGGTACAGCGCGGCGGTTGTCAAGCTGCTCAAGACCGAGGGCGGCTTTGTCGATGATCCGCGCGATCACGGCGGGGCAACGAATTTCGGCATATCGCTGCGGTTCCTGGCCAGCGAAGGCGCGTTCGACGGCGACGGCGACGGCAAGCTCGACTTCGATCTGGATATGGATGGCGATATCGACGGGGCCGATATTCGCAGGCTGAGCCGTGACGATGCCGCCGCGATCTATCACCAGTGCTTCTGGCAGAAAGTGGGGGCGGAAAGCCTGCCGCCGCCGCTGGGCGAAATGGTGTTTGACCAGGCCGTGAACGGCGGGCGCAGCAGCGCGGTGAAGCTGCTGCAGCGGGCGGTGAACGATTGCCTGGCGCGCGCGCCTAAATCGGCGACCAAGCCGCCGCTGATGCCGGTGGACGGGATCAGGGGCGGCACGACCGACCTGGCGATCCGCTGGGTGGCGCAGTTCCCGTCGATGGGCGTGCAGGCGATGGTGACCGCTTACCGCGAGGCGGCGGCCGAACGCTACCGCGCCATCGTGTTCCGCAACCCGTCGCAAAAGCGGTTCCTGGCCGGATGGCTGAACCGCGCGAACGATCTTGGCCGCTGAGGGGTGCGCATGTCCTTCTGGGAAGGTCTTCGCAGGTTCGGGCCCGGCTGGCCGGACCAGCGCGGCTGGTATTCGCTGGCGCTGTTCCTGCAGACGACCATGATCCTGCTGCTGGTGGCGCTGAAGCCGGCGCTGGCCAGCAACGATTTTTTCCAGTCGCTGGCGACGGCCATCGTCGTGACCGGCTGGGTCGGTTACGCGGTGGGCAGCCGCGACAACCGGTTTGACCGTGAGCAGGTGGGCGAAGCGCAGCAGCTGGCGCGCGACATCATGGACCGCATGTCACCATCGCCGGCCGAGCGGGCCTTGCGCGGTGCCGTGCCTGATCTGTCGTCAGCATCTGGGCCATCGTCCGGGCCAGCATCGGATCAGGAGGGGGCGCTGTGATGCCGCTGTACCGCATCGTGCTGGGCCATGTGTTTTCATGGATCGGGCGCGGGCTGGGCCTGATCGCGCGCCACCCGTGGCAGGCAGCGTGCCTGGCGCTGCTGCTGATCGCCAATGGCCAGTGCCAGGGGCGCAAGCAGGCACAGGCGGCGCGCGATGCCACGCGCCATGCGCTGGCGGCCGAGCAGCAGGGCCGTGCCGGTGACCGCACTGCCTATCACGCCGCGCAGGCACAGGCCGCCGCGCTGGCCGCTGCCGCGCGTGCCGAAGCCGAAGCCCGCTATCAATCCATTGCCGAAAGGACCGACCGCAATGCGCAAGCCGATCTTGCCGATGCTCGCACTCTTGCTGCTGACTACGCTCGCCGGATGCGCGCAGGCCCCGTTGCGGGTCGAAGCTGCACAGCCCTTGCCGCCGCCCCGGGTGAGCCTGCCCAAGGCGCTGACCGACCCGGTGAAGCTGCCGTCCTTCCTGACGCGGTGATGCTGAGCCGGGCCGATTTCGACACCATGGTGGAGAATACGGTGCGGCTGAAGGCGGCCCATGACTGGGCGGCGGCGCTGGACCGCATCGGATCATGAACATCTCCGAACGCCAGATCGAGGCAGGCGAAGCCGTTGTCTCGCTGGAGCGCGACACCGCGATCGCGCGCATCCGGGCAGCGCTGGAGGGCGCGGGCGAGGATCGCTGCATCGTCTGCGACGAGCCGATCAACCCCGCGCGCCGTGCGGCGATTCCTTCCGCCGAACGCTGCATCGGCTGTCAGACCCAATTCGAGAAAGAACGCCTGTGAGCATCGCCAGTCTCAACCAGTGGTTTTCCCTGTTCGCCCTGACCATCGGCATCGCCAACGCCCTCTGGCTGTGGATCAGCCGCCCGGCGCGCGACACGAACAAGCGCATCGACGAGACCAACGAGCAGGTCGAGGCGCTGATCAAGGAACAGAACGACCGGTGCGACCGGCACCGCGAGAACCTCAAGGAACATGACCGGCGGTTGCAGCGCGTGGAAGACGACATGCGGCACCTGCCGACGAAGGACGATCTGTCCGCGCTTTCCCACAAGATCACCGGGATGAGTAAGGAACTGGACATCGTCTGCCGCACCACCACCCGGATCGACGATTTTTTGAGGGCCGACCGATGAGCAGTTATGAACAGAAGTGCCAGGAAGATGCACGGCTGGCGATCCTGGCCGAACTGGCCGCGCAGCGCGATGCCTCGCTCAACAGCCTGTCCATCGCCCGGCTGATCGACGGCCTGGTGCCGCGCCGCCCGATCGAATGGGTGGAAACCCAGCTTGACTGGCTGGAAGGCATGGGCGCGGTCAACCTGCGCCGGTCGGATATGCCGGGGCTTGGCCGGGTGACCATCGCGACGATCACGGCCAGCGGGCGCAACCATGTGGAGCGGCGCGCGCTGATCCACGGTGTGACCACGCCGGCTGACGCGGTGTGACCATGGCTGCGGGCAGCGATCAGGAAAGCACCAGGAGCCGCCGCGAAGGGCGCGGCCGGCTGTCGTCGATCGACATGCTGCCCGAGCAGGCCGACGAGGCGATTGCCTGGGCGAATACCGCGCTGCGCGAACGCAACCTGCCGCAGACGGAGATACTGCGGCAGTTCAACGCCATGCTGGCGGACCACGGCATCCCTTCGGTCAGCAAGGGGGCGTTTTCGCGCTATTCGGTGCGCACGGCGATCACGGTGCGCAAGCTGGAGGCCACCCGCCAGATCACCGACGTTGTCGTCAGCCGCATCCCGGACGGCAATCGCAGCGACACGATGATCGTCATGACCGAGCTGCTGAAGCACCAGGTCCTGTCGATGATGATGGACGAAGAAACCCCCGATCCCAAGTTGCTGAACGCGGCAACGCTGGCGATCAACCGGATCAGCACCACGGCGCTGCGCGAGGCCGAGGCCCTGCGCCGCGACAAGAAGGACAAGCAGGCCGACGAAGAGCGCGCCGCCGCCGCTGCTGCCGCGCTGGCCGCAACCGAGCGGGCCAATGCCGAAGCTGCCGCGCAGGTGGAGAAAATCGCCAGCGAGGCCGGGCTTGGCGCGGATCGCATCGCCGCGATCCGGCGCGGCGTGCTGGGCCTTGGCGTATGAGCGCCACCGCGCCCGTGCCAGGCGAAGCCGAAGCGCTGCTGCCCAGGCTGTCCCCCGCGCAGTACCGCGCGGTGCGCGATGGCAAGCTGGTCTATGGGCCGGGCTACTGGCCGCTGAAACATGCGCTGTGGGCGCGCGGGCTGTTCACCACCGCGAACCGGTATGACGTGCTGACCCGGCTGGGCGAAGAGGTGCAGGCGCTGATCCGGAAGGGGCGGCCATGACCCGGGCTGCGACCAGGCGCGCAAAGCGCCCGCGCACATCTTGCCACGAGCTGGATGCCGCTGCGGCGCGGGATTCGCTGCACGAGTTGATGCCGGTCGGCGCTGGCGACCAGCCCGACACCTTGCTGGGCTGGCGGGATAGCCGTGGCTTTCTCACCCGTGTGCGGGCCGATTATCCGAACGGCTGGCGACTGGTCGTGCACTTCTCCAAGCCGAAGAACGGCAAGGTGACCATCACGAGCTGCAAGGCCAGCATGTCGATCAAGGTCAAAGGTACATGACCGGCGCGTTCAAGAAGGCCGTCGCGGCCGGGGCGGCGATGGCGACGGTGCTGGCCAGCAGCCCGCAGGGGCTGGACGTTGTCCTGCCGCGCGATCCGGCGCTGCTGCCGGCCGAGTTCACGCGCGGCGCGGAAATCCCCGAGGACCTGGACCCGCTGGCCGAAGGGGTGCTGATGAAGCACCAGCGCGAGTGGGTGGACGATCCCAGCGATCTCAAGATCGCGAAGAAAGGCCGCCGCACCGGCATCACCTTTGCCGAGGCGCTGGACGATACCCTGATCGCGGCGGCAGCGCGGTCAGCCGGCGGCGACAACGTGTTCTACATCGGGGACACGAAGGACAAGGGCCGCGAATTCATCGGCTATGTCGCCCACTTCGCCAAGACGGTGGCGAAGGAGCTGGCCGAGATCGAGGAGTTCGTCTTCGCCGACGAGCGCGAGGACGGCACCACCCGCGATATCAGCGCGTTCCGCGTCCGCTTTGCCAGCGGCTTTCGCGTAGAAGCGCTGTCGAGCCGGCCCGAGAACATTCGCGGCCTGCAGGGCGTGGTGGTGATCGACGAGGCCGCGTTCCACAACGATGTGCGCGCGGTGATCGACGCGGTGAACGCGCTGCTGATCTGGGGCGGCAAGATCAGGGTGATTTCATCGCCCAACGGGATGCTGAACCCGTTCGAGGAACTGTGCAGCGAAGCGCTGGCCGGCAAGAACGGCTTCAACGTCCATTTCATCCCCTTCCAGGAAGCGGTGACCAACGGGCTGTTCCGCCGGGTCTGCCTGATGAAGGGCCGCACCTGGTCAGCCGAGGCAGAGCTTGCCTGGGAAGCGAAAATCCGTTCCGCCTACGGCACGCGCACCGCGCAGATGCACCAGGAGCTGGACGCGATCCCATCCGATGCGGTGGGCGCAGCCATGCCGCGCGTGGTGATCGAACGGGCGGCGCAGGCCGGGCCCATCGTGGTGCGCTATTTCCTGCCCGACGCATTCAAGGTTGCCGAGAAGGCGCTGCGCAACGCGCTGGTCGATGAATGGCTGAAGCGCGAGATCGGCCCGCGCCTGGCGGCGCTGGATCAGCGGTATCGCCATGACTTCGGGCTGGACTTCGCGCGCAGCGGCGACGGTTCGGACCTGGTCATCCAGGAGCTGGGGGCGGACCTGCACCGGCGCTGGAAGCTGGTGATCGAAATGCGCAACGTGCCGTTCGAGACCCAGAAGCAAATCCTGTTCTTCGTTGGCGAGCGGCTGCCGCGCTTCGGGCACGGCGCGCTGGATGCCACCGGCAACGGCGCATACCTGGCCGAGGTTGCCGCGCAGAAGTGGGGCGAACGGATCAGCGAGATCAAGCTGAGCCAGGAGTGGTACCGCCAGAACGGCACGCCCTATGTCGACGCCTTTGGCGACGAGACGGTGGAGATCGCCACCGATGACGACGTGGTCCGCGATCACCAGGCGCTGCAATATGTCGGCGGGGTGATCAAGGTGCCCGACGATCTGCGCTATCCGGGCAGCGATGGCCACATGCGCCACGGCGACACCGGCATTGCCGGGATGCTGGCGTTTTTCGCATCGCGCCAGGGCGCGGTGGAATATGGCTATGAGCCGGTCAGCCGGGGCATGGGCGATGGCTGGGACAGCCCGGATGATGGCGACGATCCCGGCTTTGCGGCGAACCCCTACCGCGCGCCGCTGGGTGCCTTCGTGCGCGGGGGCTTCTGATCCATGACATTGCAAGGAATCCCATCATGACCGAGCTGGTTGACCAGTATGGCCGCCCGCTGCGCCGCGAACTGCTGACGCGCGATATTGCCGGGCCGACGCTGGCGGGCGTGCGTTCGCCGATCGCGGGCTATCCCGCCGATGGCATGACCCCGGTGCGTCTGGCAGAGCTGCTGCGCGAGGCCGACCAGGGCGAGCCGCTGCAGTATTTCGAGCTGGCGGAAATTATCGAGGAACGCGACCTGCACTATGCCGGCGTGCTGGCGACCCGCAAGCGCAGCGTGGCGCAGATCGACGTGACGGTGGAATCGGCCAGCGACGATCCCGCCGACGTGGCCGAAGCCGACCTGGTGCGCGAATGGCTGAAGCGCGACGAGCTGGCTGACGAGATGTTCGACATCCTGGATGCCATCGGCAAGGGCGTGAGCTTCACCGAAATCATCTGGGACACGTCGGACGGCAATTGGTGGCCCGCCCGGCTGGAGTGGCGAGATCCGCGCTGGTTCCGCTTTGATCGCCTGACCCAGCGCCGGCCGCTGCTGCGCGGCGGGGTGGATGGCACGGCGCAGGCCGAGCCGCTGGAGCCGTTCAAGTTCATCTACACCCAGATCAAGGCCAAGTCCGGCCTGCCGATCCGCAGCGGCATCGCCCGACTGGCGGCCTGGGCATGGATGTTCAAGGCCTTTACCCAGCGCGACTGGGCGATCTTTACCCAGACCTATGGGCAGCCGGTGCGCGTGGGCAAGTACCACGCGGACGCGAGCAAGGAAGACAAGGCAACGCTGTTCCGCGCGGTGGCCAATATCGCCGGGGACTGCGCGGCGATCATCCCGCAGTCGATGATGCTGGAGTTCATCGAATCGGGCAATGTTACCGCCGGGGCCGAGCTGTACGAACGCCGCGCCGACTGGCTGGACCGGCAGGTATCGAAGGCGGTGCTGGGCCAGACGACGACGACCGACGCGATCGCGGGCGGCCATGCGGTGAGCCAGGAGCACCGGCAGGTGCAGGAGGACATCGAGACCGCCGACTGCAAATCGGCCTCGGCGGCGCTCAACCGCGATCTGATCCGCCCGTGGTTCATCCTGCGGCGCGGGCCATCCAAGCGCTATCCCCGGCTGATCATCGCGCGGCCGCACCGCGAAGACCTGAAGCAGATGACCGACAGCCTGGCTGCGCTGGTGCCGCTGGGGCTGAAGGTGCAGGCCAGCGAAGTGCGCGACAAGCTGGGGCTGTCCGAACCTGAAACGGGATCGGATGTTCTGGGCGCGCCTGCTCCGGCATCGGCACCGACAGCGTCAGCGGCACCCACGCCGACTGCGCCGGGCGTTCCCGTGCCACCGGTGCCCGCGCTGCAATCGGCCGAGGTCAAACCTTCTCCAGCCCATCCCGCCGAGCAGATCGCCGCCGCCATGCTGACCCCGGCGGTGGCGGCGACCGAAGAGATGATCGGCACGATCGAGACGATGATGGCGCAGGCGGCCGATCTGGGCGAACTGCGGCTGATGCTGGCGAGCGCCTATGGCGAACTGGACAGCGCCGGACTGGCCGCCGTGCTGGCCGGAGGACTGGCGGCGGCACAGGCTGCCGGACGGTCTGACCTGGCGGACGAAAGCGCCGGCACATGACCATGCCGCAAATCGCCCCCAGAAGCCCTGCGGGCACTGCCAGCGCCACGCGAGGGCGGATGATGCCCCCGAGGGGGTTCTTAGGGCCTCTTAAACGGCCTGTGGGGGCAATCCGGCTGCGACTGGCCACCCCGGATCGGCAATGGCGGCAGGCGCGAGCCTGAAAGCCCGATGCCGCAGCACCCCAGTTCCCTTTCCGGTGTCTTCGGCAAGCCCTTTGCCGAACAGGTTGCATTCTTCCGGCGCAAGCTGGGGCGGCAGGTGCCGACACGCCGGTGGGATGATCTGCAGGGCGCGGCGCACGACGATGCCTTCATGGTGGCGGGGGCGGCGAAGGCCGACCTGCTGAGCGACCTGGCCGCCGCGATCGACAAGGCGATTGCCGAGGGGCGCGGGATCGAAGAGTTCCGCCGCGACTTCCGCGCGATCGTGGCGAAGAACGGGTGGACCGGCTGGGCCGGTGAAGGCAGCGTGAAGGGCGAGGCCTGGCGGGTGGGCGTGATCCTGCGGACCAATGCCTATACCAGCTATGCAGCCGGACGCCTGGCGCAGCTTCGCCAGGGAAACTTCGCGTACTGGGTCTATCGCCACGGCGGCAGCCTGGAGCCGCGCCCGGCGCACCTTTCATGGAATGGCTGGGCCGGGCCGCCGAGCCATCCGTTCTGGATCACGCATTACCCGCCGAGCGACTGGGGCTGTTCCTGCTATGTGGTGGGCGCGCGGACGCTGGCCGGCGTGCGCCGGCTGGGCGGCGATCCGGACAAGGCGCTGCCGGCGAACTGGCAGCAACGCGATCCGAAGACCGGCGCGCCGGTGGGGATCGGAAAAGGCTGGGACTATGCACCGGGGGCGAGCGTGGCCCCGATCATTTCGGCGATGGCGAACAAGATCGGGGCCTGGGATTACCAGATCGCCAAGGCCTTCATGGGTGACCTGCCCGATGCCCAGGCCGATGCGCTGGCCAATTCCTATCGCGCGCTGCCCAGCACCAAGGATGATGCGCGGCGCTATGCCGAGCGGGTTTACGAGCCCAATCCGGACCTGCCCGAACTGGCCCCGATGCGGACCATGGGCCGCGTGACATCGGACCAGGCGGGCGAGATCGAGCAGCTGACCGGCCTGCCGGTGGGGGGGTACGATTTCAGCTTCGATCCTTCGGCCGTCCGCCATGTGATCCGCTTCCATGGCGACGATGCGGCCGAGCGCCTGCGCGGCCAGCGGGGCGTGACATCGGCGGACTGGGCACGGCTACCGCTGGTGCTCGCTCACCCGGATCAGGTTCGCGCTTCGGGAACGTCCGACATGGGCGAGCAGCTGATCGCGTTCGAGCGGGTTATCGGCGGGGAAACCTTCGTGGCCGAGATGGCGATCCGGGGCGCGAAGCGGCGCACGCTGGCGCTCAAGACCATGTACATCCGGATCGGCAAGAAGGGATGACGCGCCCCCGAGCCCACGTTCTGAACCGGTCCCGGTTATTGGCCGGGCAGCCCGATGCGCGCGTCAGAAGGGGATTTAGCCGTGCTGAAGACTGAATTCAAGGCTGACAAGGCCATGGAGGCGATCCGGCGCGCGGCGGAGCGCCTGGAGGACATGACCCCGCTGTTCGAGGAAGTGCAGGAATACATGGTGGCGCAGACGCGCCAGCGGTTCATCGACGGCAAATCGCCGCAGGGCGTGGCCTGGGCAGCCAAGACGGCGAACACGCTGGCGCGGTACAAGGCGCGGGGGTACGGCAATCTGACCCGTCCGCTGATCGGCCCGGGCAAGCGCCTGTCGCGCGAGATCATCGGCCAGGCCACGCGCAGCGGCGCGGTGATCGGATCGGCGCTGATCTATTCGCGCGTGATGCAGGAAGGGGCGGAGGCCGGTCAGTTCGGATCGACGCGCACCGGCAGGCCACTTCCCTTCGGGCGAATTCCCGCGCGCCCCTGGCTGGGCATTTCACCGGCGGACGAGACCGCCCTGGTCGAAATGGCGGAAGAATACGCGGGCAAACCGCTGGCCGGCGACGGTTGATTTTTCCGGCGCGCCGGGCCATCACCATGAGGCGCTGATCGCGGCGGCTTTCCCGGCCGCCGGGGCAGGCATATTTCGCAGGCTAGGGGACGGGCATATCCGTTCCGATGAAGCGCAAGCCCTCCCTTATCGCTCTGTGTGCGGCCATGCCGGTAGCCGATGGCACCGGCGCGCCGGAGTGGATTCACCTGCTGCCGGCAGGCCCCGCCATCGAAACGGCGGACGGGCGCGGCCCCTATTTCATCAAATCGCTGCAGGCGATCGCGAGCCGGCTGCTGCCGGGCGAGAAGCTGCCGCTGGACGAATGCCATTCGAGCGACCGCGCCGCGCCGCTGGGGCAGCCCGCCCCGGCGCGCGGGTGGATCGTGGCGCTGGAAGCGCGGGGCGACGGCCTGTGGGGCAAGGTCGAATGGACCGGCGAAGGCCAGCGCCTGATGGAAGACAAGGCCTATCGCGGCGTGAGCCCGGCGATCCTGCATAGCCAGGACAACACCATTGTCGGCGTGTTGCGCGCCAGCCTGATCAACACCCCCAACCTTTTGGGCCTGTGCGCCCTGCATTCCGAGGGCGGGGCATCGGAGGAAAACGGAATGGATTGGAAAGCGAAGCTGATCGAGCTGCTCGGGCTCGACGGCAGCGCCGATGATGCCGCTATCGAGGCGGCACTTTCGGCAAAGATGGCAGGGGGCAAGGTCGAACTGTGCGGCCAGAACCTGCTGGAAAACCCCACGGTGATCGCCCTGCAGGGGCAGCTTACCGACGTGACCGGCCAGCTGAACGCGATGCGTGACGAGCGCAAGCGCGACGCCGCCACGGCCTTTGTCGATGCGGCGATTGCCCAGGGCAAGGTGGGCGTGCAGCCGGCGCGCGATGAATACATCGCCCTGCACATGCAGGACGCGGACCGCGCGGTGAAAATGGTGGCGGCGCTGCCCGCGCTCCAGGGCAAGACCCACGCGGGCGACGTGCCGCCGACAAAGACCGCTGGCGCGCTGGACGACGCCGACCGCCAGGTCATCGCCCTGATGGGCATGAGCGAAGAAGACTATGTGGCTGGCCTGAAGGCAGCCGGAACCCGCAAGGAGACCCTGTAAATGGCTGCTCTGGCTGCTGCCCGCAATACGCCCACCGCGCTTGGCGATGTGCGTACCATTCCGCTTGCTGCCGGCGCGAAGGTCTATGCCGGCGGCATGGTCCAGATCGCCGCTGTTTCCGCGCTGGCAGTTGCCGCCGGTGCCGTGGCGGCCAACGTCACAGTCGGCCGCGCCGAAGCGACGGTGGACAACACCGCCGGGGCGGCCAGCGCCGTATCGGTGAAGGTGCGGCGCGGGGTGTTCCGTTACGCCAATTCGGCGGCGGGCGACCTGATCGCGCGGACCGAGATCGGCAAGACCGTCTACGTCGTTGACGACCAGACCGTTGCCAAGACCAACAACGCCGGCGCGCGTCCTGCCGCCGGCACCTGCTTCGACGTGGACGCCCAGGGCGTCTGGGTCGAGTTCCTGTAAGAGAGGGCAGATCAGATGATCGTCAATACGGACAATCTCGCCAAGCTGCGTGTCGGCTTCAACGGGGCGATGAAGCGCGGTCTTGGCCAGGCGAAGCCCGCCTGGCAGCGGATCGCGACCAAGGTGCCGGCAAGCACCAAGGAGCAGCGTTATGGCTGGCTGGGCAAAGTGCCCAACGTGCGCGAATGGCTGGGTGCCCGCGTGGTCCAGAACATTTCCGAAAGCGACTATTCGATCAAGGAGCGCCCCTGGGAGCTGACGATCGGCGTCGATCGCGACGACATCGAGACCGACAACCTCGGTATCTATGCGCCGCTGTTCGAGGAAATGGGGCTTTCGGCAGCATCGCACCCCGATCTGCTGGTGTTCGCCCTGCTCGTCGCCGGGTTCGCCACCAACTGCTATGATGGGCAGTATTTCTTCGACGTCGATCATCCGGTGCTGGCCGCCGATGGCGTTACCACCAATTCGGTGGCCAATACCGATGGCGGTGCTGGCAACCCGTGGTTCCTGCTGGATGTCAGCCGCGCGCTCAAGCCGATCATCCTGCAGGAGCGGCGCGGGTTCGGTGATATCGTGGCGCGCGACAAGGTGACCGACGATAACGTCTTCGACCTGAACGAGTTCCGCTATGGCCTGGATGCCCGCTACAACGTGGGTTACGGCTTCTGGCAGTTCGCCTGGGGATCGAAGCAGGCACTGGATGCGGCGCACTATGCCACCGCGCGCCAGTCGCTGCTGGGCATGCTGGGCGACCATGGCCGCCCGCTGGGCGTCAATCCCAACCTGCTGCTGTGCGGCCCGTCGAACGAAAAGGCGGCGCGCGACATCCTGCTGGCCGAGCGCCTGGCGAACGGTTCCACCAATACCTACCAGAACACGGCCGAGCTGCTCGTCGTGCCCTGGCTGGTCTGAGCGGAGGGACTGACATGGCGAAAGCACCCCAGACCGCTGGCGACGCCGAGGGCGCGCAGGCCAAGGCCGATGCCGAAAAGACGGGCGCTGGCAAGATTGTGCGCGTGCGCTCGGTCAGTGCCACTGGCCGCCGCCGGGCGGGCTATGGGTTTACCCAGGAGCCGTCCGACATCCCCGCCGCCGATCTCAGCGAAGAACAGATCGAGCTGCTGCAGAGCGATCCGCTGCTCGTCGTCGATCTGATCGACGCGGACTGACGGACCACGAGGACTAGCGACCGGTGACCTATGCCACCCTTCAGCCCCTGATCGACCGGCACGGGGAGCAATTGCTTCTCCAGCTGACCGACCGTGCCGTTCCGCCCCAGGGTGCGATCGACACGGGCGTGGTGGATCAGGCGCTGGCGAACACGGATGCCGTGATCGATGGCTATCTGGCCGGTCGCTATGTCCTGCCGCTGGCAGCGGTGCCGCCGCTGCTGGCCGATCTTGCCCTGGCGATCGCGATCTACAAGCTGCACGTCTATTCGCCCGAGGCCAAAATCGCGGACGATTACAAGGCGGCGATGGCTGAGCTGGACAAGATCGCCAGTGGCAAAATCCGCTTGCCGCTGGCTGGGGTGGAGCCGGCGGCAAGCGGATCGACCGGGGTTGAAACCATCGACCGTGATCGTCCGCTGACACCCGAGAACCTCAGAGGGTTCATATGATCCGGGTGCCCGAAGTGACGGCGCGGATCGAGGCGCAGGTTCCGGCGCTGGCCGGCAGGCTGGGCACGGCCACGCAGTTTTCCGTGCTGGTGCAGCGAGGCCAGATGCCGCAGCAATCGCCTGCCGGCTTCGTGCTGCCAGGCGCGCTTTCGGGCGGTGTGGCCGATGCCATGACCGGGCTGTTTCGCCAGGCATTCGACGAGACCGTGGCCGTGGTGCTGGCGGTGCGCAGTGCCAGTGATCCGACCGGGGCGAAGGCGGCCGACGAGCTGACCCCGCTGATCCGCGCGGTGGTGCTGGCGGTATGCGGCTGGGCACCGGACGATGCCCTTGGCGTGTTCGTGCTGAATTCCGGCGATTTCGTCGGGTTCGAGAACGGCACCTTTATCTACCAGATCGACTTCAAGCTCGATGACCAGTTGAGGATTGTTCCATGAAGAAAGACCTGCCCGCGCCGGCTGATGCCGCCGCCGAACCCGCTGCCCAGGCTGCGCCGGCCCCCGTCGTCGAAGCCGCCGCCGAAGCTGCTGCCGAGCCGCACCCGCATGAGGGCGGCAGCTACATCCGGCAGCCCGATGGCTCGCTGAAGCGCAATGAGGAGGCTGAATAATGCCGCTCAAGTGGAAATCGAAGACGCTGCTCGCCAAGATCGAGACCGTCTCTGGCACCGATGCGGTGCCGACTGCCGCCGCCAACGGCGTGCTGGCAACCAACGTCACGCTTTCGCCGATGGAAGGCGAGGACGTTTCGCGCAACCTTGACTTGCCGTACATGGGCGCGAGCCCGAGCATTCCGGTGGGCCTGCGTTCGATGCTGTCGTTCGATGTCGAGCTGGTCGGTTCGGGCGCGCTGGGTACGGCCCCGGCCTTCGGTCCGCTGCTGCGCATGTGCGCGGTGGCGGAAGTGATCACGGCGGGCGTGAAGGTCGAATACAACCCGATCACCGATGCCCACGAAAGCGGTTCGATCTATTTCGCCATCGACACGATCCGCCACGTCCTGACCGGTGCACGTGGCACCGCCGTGTTCAAGCTGAACGCGCAGGGCATCCCGGTGATTTCCTTCGCGATCACCGGGCTGTTCAACCTGCCGAGCGACCAGGCGAAGGTGACCCCGGTGTTCACCGCCTGGCAGGACCCGACGGTGGCAACCAAGGCGAACACGCCGACCTTCACCATCGCCAACACTGCCTTTGTCCTGCGCGATTTCAGCCTGGACCTTGGCTGCCAGGTGGAGCCGCGCATGCTGATCGGATCGGAAAGCATCCTGATCGTGGACAAGGCCGAACAGTTCAAGGCGACGGTCGAGGCCGTGCCGCTGGCTACCTACAATCCCTATCAGGTCGCCCAGGCGCAGACCAAGCAGGCGGTGCAGCTGGTGCATGGCACCGTGGCGAGCAAGCGCTGGACGCTGGATCAGCCGCGCGCGCAGCAGCGCCGCCTGGCCAGCCTGGAGAACGCGCAGAACATCCTGGAATGGCCGCTGCAGTTCGATCCGCTGCCCAATGCCGGCAACGATCAGTGGAAGCTGACCTTCGCCTGATCTGCTGCCCGTTCCACCACCCGGTTCAAGGAAATCCCGATGTTCAAAGTCAATCTCACCCCCACCTTCACCCATCCCGTGACCGTTTGCGTGCCGGTGGACGGCGGCTTTCGCGAGGACAAGTGCAAGGCCACCTTCCGCGTGCTGCCTGCCGAAGACCTGGGCATGGGCGACGCCCAGATATCGCAGGTTGAATCGGTGCGGCGCATCCTGGTCAACATGGAAGAGCTGGAAGGCGATGACGGCCAGCCCATGGCCTGGTCGGACGAACTGCGCGATCAGCTGATCGCGGTGCCCTATGTGCGCGCCGCGCTGATCCAGACCTATCTGGCGGCAGTGACCAAGACGCGGGTGGGAAACTGAAGGCTGCCGCCCGCCACTGGGCTGGCGGCGGGCGGCACGACTATTCCGAGGCGGCGCGTGATGCCCGCGAAATGGGGGCACCCGATCACGTCATCGCCGCGCTGGAGGCGACCCGCGATGACGACGATTTCGACGTGTGGCCGGAGAACTGGGAGCCGCTGCAAGCCTTCCTGCAGGTTTCGACCCAGTGGCGCGTGGCGAGCCGGGGCGGCGGCATGGAGCCGGTGCAGGTCTACTGGATCGGGCTTGATTACGCGGCGGTGGCCGCATTTTTCAGCGGGGCCGGGATCAGCGCCGGGCCCGACATCTGGCAAGGGCTGCGCGTGATCGAGGCGGCTGCGCGCAATAGGCTTAACGGGATCGTGGAAACCGACTGATGGCGCTCAAGACATCCCTGGTGATCGGCGGCGACGCGGCAGGCGCGGCAGCGGCGCTGCACGACGTCGAGCAAGCGCTGGACAAGGTCGAGGCCACGACTAAGCGCGCCACCGGGCAGATGACTGCCGCCAATGACCAGATGGCGACGAAGGCGGTGGTTTCGGCCCGGCAGGCCGCCGCCGGTTACCAGAACTTCGGCCGCCAGGTGCAGGACGTTGCCGTACAGCTGCAGAGCGGCACCAATCTTGGCACAATCATCTCGCAGCAGGGCGGGCAGATCGCCGATGCCGTCGCACAGATGGGCGGCAAGTTCTCAGGCTTCGCCAGCTGGATGGCGGGGCCGTTCGGGGCCTTGGTTACCGTGGGTGTCGGCGTCCTGGTCGATATGGGGATCAAGATGTCGCATGTCGGCGATGAGACCGACAAGACCAAGGATCGCGTGCGCAGTTTTACCGATGTCCTCAACGATTCGAAGGCATCGTGGGAAGAGGTGACGAAGGCCGCCCGGGACTATGCCGATCAGGCACAGAAGGCGCGGCAGGTCACCATTCTCAACCTGCAGACCGAAGCCGAGGCCATCGCATCGCGCCTGCGGAAAGCCGCCGCGATCCGGCAGGAAACCAAGGCGCTGCTCGAACAGTACATGGCGCAGGTACAGGCCGGACCAACCGGACTGAATGGTCAGGGGCAGCTGGGCGCGTCTTTCGCGGCGTCCGCGCTGCAGGCGAATATCACCTTGCTCGACCAGTCGATCAAGAGCCTGAACACCGATGCCGACGAAGCCGTCGGCAAGGTCGCCACGGCTATCGCCAAGCTCAACACCGATCCTACGGACCGGATCAGGACTGGCTTCGATGTGCTGCGCGACAGGGCGCGGAAAACGACCAAGGATGTTGGAGCCCTGACGGAGCAGCTGACCGCGCTGAACCGGCAGGAAAATGCGCAGCTGGACGCGGCGCGTAAATCCGGCAGGTCTAGTGCATCCGGATCGGGCCTTTTCGGCCGGGAAATCGGCATGGCCGAAGCCAAGTCGATTGCCGAACGTGCCGGGTGGCAAGTCAACAGCAGCTTCCGGCCAACGTGGATCAGGAACGAAGTACCGGGCGGTGCCAGCAGTCAGGAGCGGCTCTACAACCAGTGGATTGCCCAGGGCCGGCCAGCCAGCAATCCGACTGCCGCGCCCGGGCACAGCGCGCATGAACGCAGCAATGCGCTGGATATCCAGTTTGGTTCTGGCATCACGCCGGAAACCATCCGCAAGGCCTACGCCGATGAAGGCGTGCGACTGACCAGGCTGCTCAAGGAGCGCGGCCATTTCCATATCGAATGGTCGACCAGCGGCGCGGACAAGGTGGAGCGCGAAGCAACGCGCATGGCCGAACAATCGCGCAAGGACGCCGAAGCCTTCGATAATCTGATGGCCAAGGGTGCCAGCCAGGCCGAGGCGGTGCTGATCAACATGACCGGCGTCGATACCTATCTGGCGCACAACGTCGATGTTGCCGGCGATTTCGAAGCGGCGATGCGTGGCATCAATGCCGAGGGTGACCGGAACTTCGCCAACTGGCAGCGCATCCAGCAAGAGACCGCCTTGTCGCTGGGCAACATCGAGAACATGGTCAACGTGATGGACCGCCTGGGCGGCTCTGGCACGACGCTGGCCAGCATCGGTGCGATGGTGGTCGGGATGACATCGGGCGACTATTCGGGCGTCCGGGGCGATCTTGGCGCGCTGCTGCAAATTTCTCCGCAACTGCGCGGGCTGGGAACCGAGATTGGCCAGGAGCTGGACCGGGTCTTCGGCGGTACGGGCAAGTTCGCCCAGACCATGGCATCCTTGCTGGAAGGGGCATCCACCGGGGCGATCATGGGCAAGATGCTGGGCGGCAGGACCGGCCAGGA
>JAGWTB010000088.1 GCA_028869175.1 Sphingomonadales bacterium | reverse complement strand
GATGGCGATAAAGGCCGAATAGTTCTCCTTGTCGGAGCCCTGGAGGTAGACCGACAGGCCGTGCAGCGCGCTGCCTTCCTGGAAGTCATAGCCGATCTGGGCATCGACGATCTTCTCGCCCAGCACCCGCTTGTCCACCAGTTCGCCACCGAAGCCGACGAACTTGCCGACGAACGAAGAGCGGTAGCGCATCGATCCGCGGGCGTTGAAGCCCCACTTCTCGAAGTACACCGTCGCGTTGGCGACCCACTTCGAATAGTCGGGGATGTCTTCGGCCTGGCCGCCCAGCGTCGGCACCAGGCTGGTGTGGGTATAGCCGACACCGCCGGTGATGCCGAAACCGTCCAGCGCCGGGGTCAGCACGTCAAACGGCAGGGTTCCGGCAACTTCCGCACCATAGAGCGAGCCGTTGCTGACGTTGACCGGCTGGGTCAGAGTGCCGACCATGTTCACCGGGAAACCGGCGGGGATGGTCACAGGCAGGCCAGTGAAGTCGAACACGGCGGGTGCGCGGTAGATGAAGCTGTCGAACTTCTTGTAGTAGAGCTGCAGGCCGATGTAGCCCTTGCGACCGAAGTACTGCTCGAAGTTGAGGTCGGCAGCCCAGGCGCGATAGGGGCGGACCTCGGGGTTGCCGCCGTTGCCGCTGATCAGGAAGTTGGTGGTGCTGTAGTTGTAATCGCGCGCCACCTTTAGGTCATCCATGCGCGGACGTTGGATTTCGCGGGCGGCAGCAAAGCGGACCACGAAGTTGCTGGGGAAGCGCAGCGACAGGTTGAGGCTGGGCAGCACGTCCCAATAGGTCGCGCCTTCGGTGGTCTGGGCCTGCGTTGCCGGGAAGGTCGCCAGGTTGACGATGCCGCGTGACTTCTGCTCGGTGTGCTGCGCCAGCACGCCGAAGTTGCCGCTCAGGTCCGCCGAACCCAGCGTGCCGCGCAGATCTGCCTGCACATAGATCGACATCAGCTTTTCCGAGACCGAGTAGGCCTTGGCCGGGATGTCCTTGCTGGTGTTCGGGGTTTTCACCAGCACGCCGTCCGCCAGCAGTACGAACGGATCGTAGCTGAGCATCGGGCCCGCGCCGATGAACGACAGGTCGGTCGACGACAGACGGTAGTTCTGCGGCAGGACCAGCGACTTCGCGCCATTGGCGAGGTTGAGGTAGGCCTCGATCGGGGTCTTCGACTTCTGGCGGTCGGTATAATAGAGGCCGGTGGTGACCTTCGAGACGAAGCCGTCGTCGAATTCCTTGGCGACCTGGGCCTGGAAGCTCTTGATCTCGTCGCTGATGCGGCGATCGTTGTAGTAGCCTTCCTGATGGCCCGAGGGCGCACCGCCACCCCAGCCGAGCGGGTCGGTCAGGACGATGGTGTTCGGGTTCGAATAGTCAAGCACATGGCTGGTGAAGTGCGTGCCGTGGCTGTCGCTGAGGAAAGTCAGGGTATCCAGCACCTTGGTGGCGGTGTTGAGCGTGCCGGCGTTGCTTTCAAGGCTCAGCTCGCTGCGCTTGGTGCGCGAATAGCCGAAGTCCCACATGGCCGACCAGCCGTTGTCGCCGCTCCACTTGGCGTTGAAGCCGCCGGTGAAGATGTCAGACTTGCGCTCGTAGCCATGGTTGTTGACCACCGCGCCGACGCCAGTGAACTTGCCGCCGGTGACGAGATTACCCGAAGTGCCGGTGGAGGTCAGCGTCGCGCCGCTCCAGGCCAGCGGGAATTCGATGCCGCGCTTGATCTGCTTGTCGGTGAAGTGCGAATAGAACGCATCGGCGGTCAGCACGAGGTTGGGGGTGGCTTCCCACTGCACGGTACCCTGGAACGCTGCGCGCTTGACCCGCGAGGAGACGCCGAACGGCTTCATGCCGCCGATCACCTTGTTGCTGCCGGCATCGGCATAGCCCCAGGCTTCGAACTCCTGCGACTGGTAGGGATCGTCGGTATAGGCGGCAGAAAGCGCGATGCCCAGCGTGTCGCCGGCGAACTTGTCGGCATAGGTGCCGGTGACGCGGTAGCCCTTGTCATGCGATTCCGCGTTGACCTTGCCCATGTCGGCAAGGGTGCCGCGGGCACCGAACGAAAGGATGCGGTCCTTGATGTCGAGCGGGCGGATCGTCTTGATGTCCACCGTGCCGACCAGGCCCTGGTTGACCAGCGAGGCCATCGGCGACTTGTAGACGTCGATCCGGCTGACGGTTTCCGAGGGGAACTGGTCGAATTCGACGTTGCGCTGTTCGCCGGTCGAGGTCTGCGGGCGGCCGTTCATCGTGGTCGATGAAAGGTCCGGACCAAGTCCGCGGATGGCGACCGAGTTGGCGCGGCCCGCGAGGCGCTGCGAGGTGAGGCCGGGCAGGCGGGCGATCGATTCACCGATCGAGGCATCGGGCAGCTTGCCGATGTCTTCGGCGGAGACCGATTCGACGATCTGGTTGGCGGTGCGCTTCACGTTGATCGCGTTTTCCAGCGACTGGCGGAAGCCCGAAACGACGATTACGCCGTCGCCATCGGTGGCGGCTTCGTCGGCATTGGCGGCGGCGGCCTGCGCCAGCGCACCAGTGGGTGCGAAGGCTGCGGACATGGCGATGGCGAAAAGCGACACGCCGATATTGCTGCGAAGGGTCATTGAATTCCTCCCCCTGTTCCGACCGGCCACCTGTTGCGGCGCGGTCCGGGTCAAACACACTGCACGGGGGCGAATTGCAGTCCCGCTCCCTTGCATCGGGGCCGCAGATACGTCCGCGCAGACCCCGGCAGGAAGTGGGCATACGTATACGCATGAAAATGCATGGTTGAGCCTGTGGCCATTATGACACGCATCGCAGGCCGCATTTTGTCAAGGATTGCCGCCCGTCGTCCCCCGCCGTAAGGTCAGTCTCAACATGCCGGAACGGCAGGGGAGGATCATGGGGCGCAAACCCTCCAGCAAGCCTACCAGCTTCGATATCGCCTATCTTGCCGGCGTGTCGCAGCCTACGGTGAGTCGCGCGCTGCGAGGGAGCAAATCGGTCAGCCTCGCCACCCGCCAGCGGATCGAGGCGATTGCCCGCGAACTGAACTACCAGGTCGACAAGAACGCCTCATCGCTGCGGTCGCAGCGCTCCAACACCATCGCGCTGCTGTTCTTCGAGGAGCAGACTCCCGACGATTCCAAGATCAATCCGTTCTTCCTCGCCATGCTGGGCGCGATTACCCGGCAATGCGCCAATCGCGGGCTCGACCTGCTGATTTCCTTCCAGCGCATGGAAGACGATTGGCACACGCGCTATCAGGACAGTCACCGTGCCGACGGGCTGATCCTGCTCGGCTATGGCGACTACACGCTGTATGAAAGCCGGCTGACACAGCTGGTCGGGCAGGGCACGCATTTCGTCCGCTGGGGCTCGGTGCGCGATGACAATGTCGGTGCGACGGTCGGTTCGGACAATTTTGGCGCGGGCAGGCTGGCAGGCGCACACCTGATCGGGCTGGGGCGCAAGCGGATCGCTTTCCTGGGGCAGGCGGACGAACATTATCCCGAGTTCGCCGACCGCTATCGGGGATTGTGCGCCGCGCTTGCCGAGGCGGGAGAAATGCCTGATCCGGCGCTGCTGCGCGGGGCGCTGAGCCACGAGGATGAAGGCTATGCCGCGACGCAGGCCATGCTGGCCGAAGGGCTGTCCTTCGATGCGATCTTCGCCGCCAGCGACCTCATCGCGATTGGTGCAATGCGTGCGCTCGCCGAGGCGGGCAAGGCTATTCCCGGTGATGTCGCGGTGGTCGGCTTTGACGACCTGCCCGCCGCCAGCATGACCAATCCGCCGCTGACCACGGTGATGCAGGACCTCAAGGGGGCAGGTGAACTGCTGCTCGAAACGCTGGTGGCGCTGATCGAGGACCGTGACCCGCCGCCGCGCACCTTGCCCGCCCGTCTGATCGTGCGGCGCAGCACGGCAGGGTAGGCGCAGGCCTTGCGTATTCGTATGCATGTTGTCGCGCCGCCCATGCGCGTGCATCGCTGCGGTTGAACATCGCCAGAAGCACAAACACTGGCCCGCCGCTCGTTCGTGTCTCGAATTCGCTCGGCACGAGCGGGTTCTGGATTGTGGTCCATTGCGGCAGGGTTCAGAGGAGAGGACATGGAAAAACCGCGCCAGGGCTTTGCCGGCCTGTGCAATATCAGCTTCGGCTTTTTCGGCATCCAGATCGGCTTTGCATTGCAGAATGCCAACATGAGCCGGGTGTTCCAGTCACTGGGATCGAGCATCGATGATCTGCCCGCGCTGTGGGTCGCCGCGCCGCTGACCGGTTTGCTGGTGCAGCCCATTGTCGGCCATCTGTCGGACCGCACCTGGCTGGGCCGGTTCGGTCGTCGCAGACCCTATTTCCTTGCCGGAGCCATCCTCGCCGCGCTGGCGCTGCTGCTCATGCCGCTGAGCGCCGGTCTGCTGATGGCCGCGATGCTGCTGTGGATGCTGGACGCCAGCCTCAACATCTCGATGGAGCCATTCCGCGCCTTTGTCGGCGACATGCTGCGCAAGGACCAGCACACGGCCGGCTATGCGGTGCAGACGGCCTTCATCGGCGCGGGGGCAGTGGCGGGATCGCTGTTTCCCTATCTGCTCGATCACCTCGGCGTGGCCAACGATGCTGCGCCCGGTCACATTCCCGACACCGTGCGCTACAGCTTCTGGGCGGGCGGCGCGGCGCTGCTCGCTGCCGTGTTGTGGACCGTGCTGACCACTCGCGAATATGCGCCGGACGAACTGGCGGCCTTTGGCGAAGCGGCAGAGGCACAAGCGGCCTCGTCCGCCCGTCTCGCACTGCGCAGCCCCGCTTCGGGACTGCCGTGGATTGCTGCGGGGGGTGTCATTGCGCTCGGCGTCGGCGCCTTCGGGCTGGAAAAGGAAGTCTACCTGCTCGCCGGACTGCTCGCCGCCTATGGGCTCGCCACGGTCGCGGCTGTGCTGATGGCGCGAGGCGGGCGCGGAGAAACCATGCTGGCGAGCATCGTTGGCGATTTTTCCGGCATGCCACCGCTGATGAAGCGGCTGGCGCTGGTGCAATTTTTCAGCTGGTCGGCGCTGTTCATCATGTGGATCAACACCACGCCGGTGGTGGCGCAGTATTTCTTCGGCGCGAAGGACCCGGCAAGCGCTGCCTACCAGCAGGCAGGCAACTGGGTGGGTGTGCTGTTCTCGGTCTACAACGGGGTTGCCGCCGTGGCCGCGCTGGCCGTTCTGCCGCGCCTCTCCGCCCGGATCGGCAAATTGCGCACCCATGCACTGTGCCTGATCGCCGGGGCGGCGGGCTATGCCGGCTTCTTCATCGTCGGCAGTCCTACGGCGCTGATCGCCTGCGAAGTGGGCATCGGCCTCGCCTGGGCGTCGATCCTGGCCATGCCCTATGCGATCCTGGCGAGCAGCCTGCCGCAGGCGAAGCTGGGCATCTACATGGGGCTGTTCAACGTCTTCGTCGTCATCCCGCAATTGCTGGTGGCGACCGTCATGGGCTCGATCATGAAGGCCTTCTTCCCGACCGAGCCGATCTGGACCATGGCCTTCGCCGCCGCGACGCTGCTGGTGGCAGCCCTGGCGACACTGCGCGTGGGTGACGAAGCCGCCTAGGCGCGGGTCAAGGCTGATTGAGCGAGAGGTAATAGGTGGTGCCCGGGGACGGAATCGAACCGCCGACACCATGATTTTCAGTCATGTGCTCTACCAACTGAGCTACCCGGGCATCGCATCGGCGGCGGTCCGCAGGGGACCGGCGAGCGGTTGGTCGCGCGCCTATGGCGAAGCGGGCGCGGCTTGGCAAGAGTGATTTATGTATCTTGAGGAGGTTCGGGATCGGCGGGTGGTCCGGGGAGGGCGTAGCCGTCTTCCATCCACCGCATGAGATCACGGTCACGGCAGCGGCTTGAGCAGAACGGGGCGTGCTCGGCGACGCGCGGCTTGCGGCAGATCGGGCACTTGCGGTTCGCGTGCTGGGTCATGCGGCAAGCGCCTGCGCGAAGGCGGCGTCGAGCGCAAGCGCCGAATCGGTGTGCCAGGCAATCGCTCGTCCAGTGCGGCGGGCGAGTTCGGCCTCCCAGGCGGGGGAGACAGCCGCGCGCACGGCGGGATGGGCGGTGAGCAGCAGAACTCCGGCCTCGTCCACGCGTTCGGCCCGGCGCAGCAGCAGCCGGGCGGCGGCACCCGGGCGATCATGGGCTATGCGGGCGAGCAGTGAAGGCCGTTCAAGCCGCGCAACGAGTTGGACAAAGCCGAAGCCATTGATCGCGGTGCGCTCGTGCGGCCAGGTGTCTAACGCGGCGGCGAGTGCTTCATCGACCGCGCGGCGGTCTGCCTTGTCGGCGAGTGTGGGGAAATCGATGCCGATGGATCCGGCGAGCGCCATGCGCGCGGCTGCAGCGGCGATGGCGGGGACGGCGGCCAGCGCAAGTTTGGGCGGGGGCAGCGTACCGTCGATGTCGATCACGGTCATCGCGGGGGTCGGCGTGACGGTCAACGTGCCGCCGGGGAAGGCGATGGAGCCCGTCCAGGCGTCGGTGAAGGCATCCTCCCACAGTCCCGCCGGGAAGCGCCTGACAACCCGTCCGCCGAGCAACAGGGCGAGCCCGGGTGCCGGGCAGGGGGCGGCGGTGGAGGGGCGGCATTGTGCCCGCTTGAAGCGACCGGTTTCAGCCATGGCGGCGCGCGTCACGACAACGCGCAAGGGTGCGCCTTCGCTGGCTTCGCGCGGCAGGTTGTCGATCAGGGCTTCCTCGCCGCTGGAAAACCGCACCGTGCCGCGCCGGCTGCCGGCATTCCGGGAGATCAGCACAGCGTCCGCGACCGTTCCGGGGGAAAGGCCGCCCGGCCAATCCAGCTGCGCCGCCATGACGTCATGGCCATCGGTCAGGATCGCTCGGGTTTCGCCGATCCCTTCTTCGATCAGCCACTCAATCAAGGGGGAAGCCCGCGGCCTTCAACAGTGCGCGCGTTTCAAACAGCGGCAGACCGACGACGCCGGAATGGCTGCCGGTGATCCAGGCAATCAGACCCTCGGCGCTGCCCTGGATGGCATAACCGCCAGCCTTGCCGTGCCATTCACCGCCCGCGATGTAGGCGTCTATCTCCACGGCAGAGAGCGGCTTGAAGCGGACGATGGTTTCGGACAGCCTTTCGCGCAGCGTGCCGTCCGGATGACGCAGCGCCACGGCGGAAAGCACCCGGTGGCGACGCCCTGACATCAAGGAAAGGCAGCGCCGCGCGGTGACTTCATCTTCTGCCTTGGGCAGGATGCGGCGACCGAGCGCGACGACAGTGTCCCCGGCGAGGACATGGGCATTGTCGGAAGCCGCCGCCTGCGCCTTTTCGCGCGCCATGCGCATGGCGTAGTCACGCGGCACTTCCGACTTGCGCGGGGTCTCGTCGATGTCGGCAGCCGCGACAGCGTCGGGCGTGATGCCGAGGCGTGCGATCAGTTCGCGCCGGCGCGGGCTTGCCGAGGCGAGGATGAGCATTTTTCGGGTGGAACTGTCGTCGATGTCCGGTTCCATTTCAGGTGGCGCGAACATCGGGCCGGTGCGGCATCAGCCGAACTGGCCGGGGCCACCGCGACCGGGCATGAAGCGATAGGTGATGCGGCCCTTGGTCAGGTCATAGGGCGTCAGCTCGACAAGCACTTCGTCGCCCACCAGCACGCGGATGCGGTTCTTGCGCATCTTGCCGGCGGTGTGGCCGAGGATCTCATGGTCATTCTCCAGCCGCACGCGAAACATCGCGTTGGGGAGCAGTTCGACCACCTGGCCGCGCATCTCGAGCAGTTCTTCTTTCGCCATCCGCGTGTCTTGGTCCGTTGAAATCGGTTGGAATGGGGCGCGCCATAGCGTTGAAGTGCGAAAAAGGAAAGCCTTCGAAAAGGAGGCCGTTCATCACAAAGAAACATCAACGCGACAATTTATTACCCACCGCGCCTTGCCCGCCCTGCCGGGCAGGACCATCGGAGGCATGGGGAGCCGAAGGCGGAATCGATTTTTCCGGAGTTTGCCGAATTGCGCCGTCACTTGCTTCACACCGCAGCCCTGCCGATTTCCCTGATTGCCGCGCCAGCCCTGGCACAAGAGACCGTGGCTGAGCCGTCTGTAACTGACACAGCCACCGCGCCCGGCGAAGGCGATGCGGATGCAACCAGCTTGGCCCGCAACGAGATTCTGGTCGTGGCCACGCGCATCAAGGGTCAGCTGGACGCACCGCAGGCCCCGGTTGCTACTCTGGATGAGGCGGACATTGCCGCCTACGGCGCGCGCTCGATCCCCGAACTGCTGGCAGCACTGTCACCGGAGACGGGTTCCGGGCGCGGGCGTGGCGGCGGCGGGATGCCGATCATGCTGCTCAACGGCCAGCGCATCTCCGGCTTCCGGGAAATGCGCAATATTCCGCCCGAGGCGATCCGGCGCATGGAAATCCTGCCCGAGGAAGTGGCGCTGCGCTTTGGCTATCCGCCCAACCAGCGGGTCGTGAACCTGATTCTCAAGGATAATTTCGCCAGCCGCAGCCTGGCGGGCGAATACAACGTGCCCACACGTGGTGGATTCGCCATGAGCGAACTGGAAGCGACGCTGTTCAAGGCGAGCGGTGCCAACCGGCTCAATCTTTCGGCGCAGATCAATGATTCGACGCCGCTGTTCGAAGCGGAACGCGGTGTCATCCAGCAGGCGGGCACTCTGCCGACGGTTGATGGCGATCCCGATCCCGCGCGCTATCGCAGCCTGCTGGCGGACAGCCGGGACATCTCGCTGAACGGCACCTGGTCGCACGGGCTGGGCGAGAAGGGCATGGGCGGGCAATTGTCGCTCAACGCCGCCTATACCCGCAATGACAGCAGCACGTTCTCCGGTCTCGATCTCGTAAGCCTGACCGCGCCCGGCGGGGCAACGGCGCTGCGCAGCCTGTCCGATCCGCTCGAACGGCGCAGCAGCACCGATACCGGGCAGGCGGGCTTGAGCTTCAACAAGCCGCTGGGGCGCTGGCAGTTGACCGCTACGCTCGACGGCAGTCATGCCGAGACGACGACCTGGATTGACCGGCGCGCTGACACTTCCGCGCTGGTTGCCGCCGCGGCAGCCGGGTCGCTGGCGATTGACGGCGCGCTGCCGGCGCAGGCTGCGGCCGGGCGCGACATTTCGCGGGTGAAGAACGATGCCGTCACGAGCCTGGTCACGCTGTCCGGCAGTCCGGCGCGGATGCCGGCTGGCGAGATCATGGCGACGGTGAAGGGTGGCTTCGCCTGGACCGGCATCGCCAGCAATGACACGCGCAGCGCGGTGGGCAGCACCAGCCTGCGGCGCGGCGATGCTTCCGTGGGCGTCAATCTGGCGCTGCCGCTGGCCAGCCGCCGGGAAAACGTGCTGGGCACGCTGGGCGAACTGTCCGCCAATTTCAGTGCCGGGCTGGACCGCCTTTCCGATTTCGGCACGATCACCGACTGGAGCGCCGGGCTTACCTGGTCGCCAGCCGAAGCGCTGGGCCTGTCGGCCAGCTACATCGTCAATCAGGCTGCGCCTTCGCTCGGCGATCTGGGCAATCCCGCCATCACCAGCTTCAACGTGCCGGTTTTCGATTTCAGTCGCGGCGAGACGGCGCTGGTTTCGGTCACGTCGGGCGGTAATCGGAGCCTACTGCGCGAAACGCAGCGCGATCTCAAGCTGGGGCTCAACTGGTCGCTGCCGTTCCTCAAGAACTCCAGCTTTATCGCCGAGTGGTTCCGCAACCGCTCCGATAACGTGACTTCGGCCTTTCCGGTCCTGACGCCTGACATCGAATCTGCCTTTCCGGGCCGGGTAACGCGCGACGCGAACGGGCAGCTGGTGGCGCTTGATCGGCGGGCGGTAACCTTTGCCCGCACTGCGGCAACACGGCTGCGTTATGGCTTCAACCTGTCCGGTACCATCGGCAAGGCCGCCCCGGGCGGCGGCGGCATGATGGGGGGCATGGGGCGCCGGATGGGCGGCTTTGGCGGGCCTCCTCCGGGTGGAGGTGGCGGCGGCGGTCCGCGCATGGGCGGGCCAGGTGGACCGCCGCCCGGCGCCATGTTCGGGCGCGGCGGGCAGGGGCGCTGGAACCTGGCGGTGTACCACACGGTGCGTTTCAGCGAGCGGGTCCGGGTCGCGGCAGGCGGGCCGATGCTCGATTTGCTGAACGGTGATGCCACGTCGGGTGGCGGCGTCGCGCGGCACATGATCGAACTGGAGGGCGGGGCATTCCACAAGGGGCTTGGCCTGCGGCTAAACGGCAGCTGGAGCGCGCCGACCCATGTTCGTTCCAGCGGCTCCGATCTGCGTTTTGGCTCGGTTTTCGCCATGAACCTGCGCGCTTTCGTCGATCTCGATCAGCGCAAGAAGCTGGTGGAGGCAGTGCCCTTCCTCAAGGGCGCGCGACTGGCGCTGAAGGTCGACAACCTGTTCGATTCGCGCCAGCGAGTGACCGATCCCTCCGGCGCGGTACCGATCAGCTATCAGGCAGACTATATGGACCCGAAGGGCCGCATGATCGGATTGGATTTCCGCAAGACGTTCTGAAAGTGCGATTGTTATTTACGAAACAGTTTGGTAAATAGCCCTTCTGGAATTGAATCTTTAAGATTAAAGTCTTCTATTTTTTCCATTTCCAGAGATAATTTCAATGGATCATGATCATTGAGTTCATTGGGAATCGGTGGAATTGCTGAATTTTCATATGGAATATCTGTATTATTGATGAGATTAGAGGCGTATTCAGCAAGATCGTATTTTGAATTTGT
>JAGWTB010000087.1 GCA_028869175.1 Sphingomonadales bacterium | reverse complement strand
GCAAAAAAAGGGCCCGGTCGTTGCCGACCGGGCCTTGGAAGTTTTGGGAGAGGATGCCTGAAAGGCAAGCTCTATATGTCCCTGGTCCGATTTTTGTGCAAGTGCGAAAAGGTCATTTCCAGTTGCAAGGAACGCAACTGAGCGTGCATTGCACTCACGGACGGCGGAATTTCAGCAGCATCCGGTCGGTATGGCCGCGCAGCGAGGGGTCGAACACGCCAAGCTCGTGCGCATCTTCGCTGCGGTGCAGCACGCCGCTTTCCGCTACGGAAACGAAGCCTGCGCGGGCCATTTCGCGCTTCACCGCTTCGGGATCGATGCGGTGCAAACGCTTGGCGATGGCGGTGGTGTCGCCCGCCGGGCCGATGTGATCGGCAACGATCACCGTCCCGCCCGGCTTCAGCGCGGCGAACCAGTTGGCCAGCACGCCCTGCGGATCGGGCAGGGGATCGCCCGCGCGATTCGTGCCGAGGTACAGGTCATGGAAGGTCAGGTGGGTAAAGATCATGTCCAGACTGCCCGGCGCAAGCTGCAGCGCCGATTGCGGCGCGGCCAGCGTCAGCACGTTGGGCCGCCCGGCGGTGACCTTTGCCCAGACATCGGGCTTGAAGAAGGCGCTGTTGAACACGCCATAAACGCGTCCCTTGGGCCCCACCGCCCGCGCCAGCATTTCGGTGTAGTAACCGCCGCCGGCCTGCCAGTCAGCCACCACGTCGCCGCGCTTGATCCCGGCGAAATCCATCACTTCGGCGGGGAGGCGCTGCTCGTCGAGCTTGCGGTTGTCGGCCAGGCGATTCGAATCGGCGACCACGGCGGCATAGTCAGACGGCGCGGCGGCGAGCGGCGCGGCGAGGCACAGCGCGGCAAAGGGCAACGCGAAGGCAAGTCTGGTCATCATGGTTCTCCCCCGGGGTTTTGGCGTGCCGTGTGCAGGATCACGGCAGTTCGTGCAGGCGGCCTGCCCTGAACCGTCCATGCCGAGCCTATCGAAGCACTGCCCTTCCTTGTGAGGCCTGACGCAACGGCCCGAAGGAAAGTGCGGTGCTTCGACAAACTCGGCACGGGCGGGAAGCGGGACCGCCAATCGGACTGTCTCTTTACCGCCCGCCCCGATTGCGAACCAGTCGCACTTTGTATCAGTGCGCCAGCAGCAGCGCCGGGCCATCGGCGGCTTCGAGGAAATAGCGCGTGACCCCGCCGAACAGGTATTCACGCATCCGGCTGTGGCCATAGGCACCCATCACCAGCAGGTCAGCGCCCAGATCCTTCACCGCCCCGGCCAGCGTTTCCTCGGTGCTGACACCGCGGGTCAGCGCGTGGAGTTCGGCGCTGACCCCGTGGCGCGAGAGGTAGCGCATCGCATCGCCCGAGGGGAAGCCGCCGGGCTTCTCGTCGATGGTCAGAACATGAACCTGCCCGCCTGCCGCCACCAGCGAGATCGCCGAGCGCAGCGCCAGCGCCGCTTCCATGCCGCCGTCCCAGCCGACGCAGGTTACCGGCACCGGCACCGACAGCCGCCGGTCCTGCGGCAGGACCAGCACCGGCGCGCGCGCGTTGAGCGCCAGCTGGCCGGCGAAGGGACAGCCGTGCGAGACCAGCACCACGTCCGAAAGCCGCGCAGCGGCGGACAGCGCATCGACCGGCTCATCCTCGCAGCGCAGCACGTCGAACGGCACGTCTTCGCGGTCAAGGTGCGCCTCGATCTCGGCAGCATAGGCGTCATCATTCTCCAGCGCCTCGCTCAGCGCATCGGAGGCGACGTAGGACCCGCCCATCGGGTCCATGGAGATGTAGCGCGATACCGGCGTATCGACGATGACGGTGATGTGGCCCCGGTCTGCCCGCGCGAGCGACAGCGCGGTTTCAAGCCGGCTGGTCATGGCGGCGGCGCGATCAGCGAAAACCAGAATCGAACGCATGGCGGAAACTCCCTTGGCTGGTGCCGCACAATGTCCTCTTCCTGCGAGCACTTCGCAATGATCGCGATCAAAATCGGTGCACGCTTTCGCTGCGCGCAAGGGGTGTTTCGCCCCGCGCAATTGCCGCGCCGCTTCGCTTGGGCTAGGCGGCTAGTTTACATGGGAAAAGGGTGCCCGGATGAAAAAGCTCTACCCCACCGCTGCGGCGGCGCTTGAGGGTCTGCTCAGGAATGACCTGCTGATCGCCTGTGGCGGCTTCGGCCTTTGCGGCATTCCCGAACGGCTGCTCGATGCAGTGCGCGATTCGGGCGTCACCGGGCTGACCTTCGCCAGCAACAACGCTGGCATCGACAACGAAGGCATCGGCAAACTGCTGCGCACGCGGCAGGTGAAGAAGATGATCTCCAGCTACGTTGGCGAGAACAAGGAATTCGAGCGCCAGTATCTGTCGGGCGAGCTCGAGGTGGAATTCTGCCCGCAAGGCACCCTGGCCGAACGCATGCGCGCCGGCGGCGCGGGCATTCCCGGCTTCTACACCAAGACCGGCGTCGGCACCCTGGTGGCCGAGGGCAAGGAAACCAAGGTGTTCGCCGATCCCGCCGGAATCGATCAGGAATATGTCCTCGAACGCGGCATCTTCGCCGATCTCGCGCTGGTAAAGGCGTGGAAGGCGGATGAGAGCGGCAACGTCGTGTTCCGCAAGACCGCGCGCAACTTCAACGTCCCCGCCGCGCAGTGCGGCAAGGTCTGCGTGGTGGAAGTGGAAGAAGTGGTGCCCACCGGCAGCCTCGATCCCGAAGCGATCCACCTGCCGGGCGTCTACGTCCAGCGGGTGATCATCGGCGCGCCCTACGACAAGAAGATCGAATTCCGCACCGTTCGCGAAAGGGAGGCCGCCTGATGCCCTGGACTCGTGATGAAATGGCTGCCCGCGCCGCGCGCGAGTTGCAGGACGGTTTCTACGTCAACCTCGGCATCGGCATCCCGACGCTGGTGGCGAACCACGTGCCGGCGGGGATGACCGTCACCCTGCAGTCGGAAAACGGCATGCTAGGTATCGGGCCGTTCCCCTATGACGACGAGGTGGACCCCGACCTGATCAACGCCGGCAAGCAGACGATCAGCGAACTGCCGCAGACCGCCTATTTCGACAGCGCCGCCAGCTTCGCGATGATTCGCGGCGGGCATATCGACCTGACCGTGCTGGGCGCGATGGAAGTGGCCGAGAACGGCGACATCGCCAACTGGATGATCCCCGGCAAGATGATCAAGGGCATGGGCGGGGCGATGGACCTTGTCGCCGGGGTCAAGAAGATCATCGTCGTCATGGAGCATTGCGCCAAGGACGGTAGCGCCAAGTTCATCCCTGCTTGCACCCTGCCGCTGACCGGCAGGAACGTGGTCGACATGGTGGTCACCGACCTGGCCGTCTTCGCCCGCCCCGATCACGCATCGCCCTTCCGGCTGATCGAACTGGCCCCGGGGGTGACGGCGGACGAAGTCCGTGCGAAAACGACGGCCCATTACGCGGAGTAGAGGATGACGGCGCGCTGGCTCCTGCGATTTGACAGCTACCGCCGCGCCCTGGCGGTGTTGCAGCGGGCTACGGGTGAATATCAGCGGCGGCCGCTCAATGAAATGGAGCAGGCTGGCGTCATCCGGCATTATGAAATGACGTGGGAACTCGCGTGGAAGGTGCTGCGCGACTATCTGATCCACGATGGCCAGGACTTGCCAGTGATCACCCCGGCCAGTGTGTTGCGCGCGGCCTTCGCGGCCGGCCTGGTCGACGACGGCGACGGCTGGATGGATGCGTTGAAACTGCGCAACCAGCTTTCGCACGAATATGACCAGCATCGTGCCGCCCTGGCCGTGGCGGACATCATGCGCCGCTATCTTGCGCTTTTCGAAGTGCTGGCGGAAAAGCTCGGTCATGCCAAAGACGCAAGCCATCACGCTTAACCCCCGTCAGCGAGCGATCGTTTCCGGCATTCTGGCTGCGGCGCAGGGGCGCATCGGCGCGGTCAAGGTCTTCGGCTCGCGCGCAACTGGACGCGCCCGGCCTGCGTCGGACCTGGATCTGGTGGTGTTCGAACCGGCACCGCCAGACGAGCTTGCCCGGCTCCGCCAGGCATTTGACGAGAGCCTGCTGCCGATCACAGTCGATCTTGTCGCATGGGACCGGATTGACTCGGCGGCCATGCGCGCGGAAATTGAACGTGATGCCGTGCCTTGGGAACTTGGCGAATAGCGCTGCGTTCTTCCTGCCGACAACGGCAATGTCATTCAGGAGCCTGCCATGACCGACCTTACCGCAATTCCCCTCACCCGCATCGACGGCAGCGCCGACAGTCTGGGTGCGCACAAGGGCAAGGTGCTGCTGGTGGTCAATGTCGCCTCGAAGTGCGGGCTTACCCCGCAGTATGAGGGGCTGGAGGCGCTCTACAAGGCGAAGCAGGATCAGGGCCTTGAAGTGCTGGGCTTTCCGGCGAACGATTTCGGCGCGCAGGAGCCGGGAACCCACGCTGAAATCACCGAGTTCTGCAAGCTCAACTACGGGGTGACCTTCCCGCTCTATGCCAAGGCCGATGTCACGGGGCCGGGCAAGCAGCCACTCTATGCCGCACTGATCGCGGCCATGCCCGCCAAGGTCGGCCCTGCCGCCGAGTTTCGTGAGCGCTTGAAGGGCCATGGCATGACCCCGACCGAAGACCCCGAAGTGCTGTGGAATTTCGAGAAGTTCCTGATCGGCAAGGACGGCAAGGTTGCCGGGCGGTTCGCCCCCGGCGTCACGCCGGACGATCCGACGCTGGTCGCGGCGATCGAGACGGAACTCGCCAAGTAGCGCCAGCCGTGCGATAGTGCCCGCATGAAATTGGAACGTGCGGGCATGGTCGCTGCATTTCGCGACCGGTATCTCGACGTTCTGGCGTCGATATACCTATACAACGAATATCGCGGCTACACCTCGCTTGACCGCGTTCTGGCGGCTGCGCAGGCGCATTGCCCGGAGGATGCCGGCTTCATTGCCGCGATTGCCAGCCACCGCGCGGACGAGCGCAAGCACTACCTGATGTTCCGCCGGTGGTTCGAGCGGCGCGGCACCATGCCGCTCGCCACCGGGCGCGCCTTTGGCCATATCGATCACTTCATCCAGGCCATGTTCGGTTGCCCGATCGAGGCGCTGGATACCGACGCGGTGATCGCTGACCGCCACGCCTTCGCCCTGCTGTGCCGGGTGATCGCGCTGACCGAACAGCGCGGGCTGTGGCAGGTGGAAAAGCTGCTCGCCAGCCCGCTGGTCCGGGCCGATCCGGTAATGGTGCGCATCTTCAACGTCGTCCACCGTGACGAGCCTTCGCACTTCCTGCCCTATCTCGGCTGGCTGGAGCGGCACGGCATGGCCCGGGCGCGGTGGAACGAGCGGGCGGCGGACTGGCTGATCCACAAGCGGCTGATTCTGACCAGCCTGCCCGCCTTGTTCTTCGACGGCGGCGCAGCCCGCCTTGCCCACTGGCCGGATGCGGGAGAAGCGGTTAGGCTGCCCGCATGAGCTACACCCTGATCACCGCCAACCGGAACTATTCGAGTTGGTCGCTGCGCCCCTGGCTGCTGATGAAGGCGCTGGACATTCCTTTCACCGACCGGCTGGAACCCTTCACCAAGCCTGACAACTACACCGATTTCCGCGCCTTTTCCCCCACCGGGCAAGTGCCGCTGCTGATCGACGGCACCCGGCAGGTGTGGGATTCGCTCGGCATCGCGCTCTACCTTGCCGAGCGCCATCCCGGCGTCTGGCCGGTGGACGAAGCGGCGCGCGCCTTTGCCCAATGCGCGGTGGCGGAAATGCATGGCGGCTTCGGCGCGCTGCGGGGTGATTGCACGATGAACGTCGGCGTGCGGGTCCGGCCCAAGCCGATGTCGGCAGCACTGGAGCGCAACGTCGCGCGGGTGCGCGAACTGTTCGAGGAAGGGCTGGCACGCTTCGGCGGGCCGTGGCTGGCAGGGCCGGCGTTCACCGTGCTCGACGCCTTCTTCGCCCCGGTCGCCTGGCGCGTCCGCACCTACGGGCTGGACATGGGCAAGGGGCAGGCCTGGGTCGATCACGTCATCGCCCACCCCGCCATGCAGCAATGGGAAGGCGAGGCGCTGGCCGAAACCTGGCGCGAGGCCAGTCATGAAGCCGAACTGGCCGAGGCAGGTGCCATCATCGCCGACTATCGCCAGCCCGCCTGACGTGCGCCGCGATTCGCCCCGACTGGCGCTGATCGTCCTCACTGCGATCGGCACGGCGGGGTTCATTGACCGCATCGTGATGAACGTGCTGGTCGAGCCGCTGAAGCGCGAATTCGGCTTGTCCGACACCCAGATCGGCCTGCTCACCGGGCTCGCCTTCGCGGTACTCAATGTCACGCTGGGGATCGCGGTCGCCCGGCTGGCGGAGCGCCAGCGCCGCCTCAGCCTGATCGCGCTGGGCACGCTGCTGTGGTCGCTGGCGACGGCGCTGTGCGGCGCGGTGACGAGCTGGCCGGCGCTGCTGCTGGCGCGCGTGGCGGTGGGCGTGGGCGAGGCGGTGGGGCTGCCGGCGAACCAGTCAGTGATCGCCGACTATACCCCGCCGCACCGCCGGGCGAGCGCGATGTCCGTGCTGCTGCTGGCACCGCCGCTGGGCGCCTTCATCGGTGCAGCGGGCGGGGCCTGGGTGGCCGGGCACTGGGGCTGGCGCTGGGCCTTTGTCGCCGCCGCGCTGCCGGGTTTCGTCCTGGCCGCTGCCGCCTGGCTGTTCGTGGCCGAACCGCCGCGCGGACGGCACGATGCGGCAGACGATGGCACGGTGCCGCCACTGGGCGCGGTTGTGGCCCGGTTCTGGCAACTGCCCTCAGCGCGGCATCTGGTGGCGGGATCGACCGTGGCCTCCATGGTCGGCTTCGGGCTCAACGCCTTCTTCGCTGCCATGCTGGCGCGGCGCTTCGGCTTTTCGCTGATCGAGGCCGGACTGGCCGCCGGGGTGGTCGCCAGCCTGCCGGCGAGCCTGTCCGTCCTGACCGGCGGCTGGCTGGCGGACCGGCTCGGCAAGACCCGCCCCGCTGCCTATGCCCTGGTGCCGGGGCTGAGCCTGATCGCCGCCGCGCCGCTCTATGCCCTGGCGATGACGCGCGGCTCGTCCACCCCGCTGCTGGTGCTGGTCGGCCTCGCCGCGCTGCTGCAATATACCTACCTCGGCTGCACCTATGGCACCTTGCAGAACCTGATGAGCAGCCGGATGCGCGCGACAGCCTCAGCCTTGCTCAACGCGGTCTACAGCCTGGTTGGCGCTGGCATCGGCCCGCTGCTGCTGGGCGCGGCGAGCGACGCCTTGCTCGCGCGCGGGCTTTCGTCCGGCGGCGCGCTGTCGCTCGCCATGGCCGGCTTTTCGCTGGTCTACCTGTGGGCCGGCGCGCACTACCTGCTGGCGGCGCGCCATATCGGTCCCGACCTGGCCGCTACGCGCGCAGCGCCTTGAGGTAGCCGAAGCCCTTCGCCGCCGCATCGATCCGCGCCATGGTGAATGGCGGTTCCTGCTCGAGGTAGAAGTGCTGCGCCCCGGCATCGAGCGCGGCTGGCAGCACGCGCTGCCAGTCCAGCTTGCCATAGCCAACTTCCGCCGGATCCATGCCCATGGCGAAGTTCGTCTTCGTGCTCGCCTTGACGTCCTTGACGTGGACCCAGCGCACCCGGCCCTTGTGGCGGGCAAGGAATGCAACCGGATCGTGTCCGGCGGCGGTCACCCAGCCCAGGTCGATCTCGAAGAACACCAGCGCGGGATCGGTGGCGGCAACCAGCAGGTCCCAGCCGGTGCTGTCGCCCACCGGCGCGAATTCGACGTTGTGGTTGTGATAGCCCACCGTGATGCCGTACGGTCGCAGCGCGGTAGCACGTTCGTTGAGCAGGTCGGCCACGCGCTTCCAGTGATCGGGGCCGCCTTCGGCGATGCCACGAATGAACATGGCGCGGAAATCCTCGCCCTCGCGGCGCTGGAAATTGGCCGGGAAGGGCAGGATCGGCAGCACCATCGACGAGATGCCCAGCGGCCCCAGCGTATCGGCAACCTGCTGCGCCGGGCTGGCGAACGACAGCATGTTTGCCGGCATTCCCGGCATCTGTCCCACGTGGATCGAGCTGAAGCGCAATCCCGCGCGATCAGCGGCGGCGCGCAGGGCCTGCGGCGTCTTGCCGAGCAGGCTGGGCAGTTCGAGATCGCGGAAGCCGATCTGCGCCACCCGCGCCAGCGTGCCGTCAAGGTCCTTCGTCGGATCGTCGCCCAGGGTATAGAGCTGCAGCCCGATCGGCTTGCCGATGCGTTCGAAGAAACGGCGGCGCGGTGCGGCGAGGGCATCAGGGGTGGCGGCAAGTGCCACTGTGGCGGCGAAGCCCTTGAGCATGAAGCGGCGGTCGATGGCTGCGGTCATGGGCGTCTCTCCCGAAGTTGTAGCGCTAACATAATCCAGCTTGACCAATTGCCCCAGACGCTGGCAAGTCGCAAGCAAGATAAGCATACGGGAGAAGCAGCGTGAACGGTCTTGATCGCAGGTCCCTGCTGGAAGGCATCGCCGTGCTGGTGGGTGCCGCCGCCTTGCCCGCCAGTGCCCTCGCCGCGCCGCGCAAGGGCCGCCGCCTGCTCGACGCCAGAACCACCGCGCTGCTCGCTGCCGTGGCCGATACGATCATCCCGCGCACCGACACCCCCGGCGCGGTAGATGTCGGCGTGCCCGCCAGGTTCGATGCCCTGCTGCGCGACTGGGCATCGCCGCCAAGCCGCACCGCCCTGACCGGCGCGCTGGCGGCGATCGATGCGGCGGCGGGCGCGCGCGGCTTCGCCGCACTGTCCCCGACTGCCCGCCACGACCTGCTGTCCGCGCATGACCGCGCCCAGGCCCGCGATCCGGGCTATGGCCGGCTCAAGGGGCTGATCGTCCAGCTCTATTACTATTCCGAGCCGGGCTGCACGCAGGAACTGCGCTATGAACATGCGCCGGGTGCCTGGGTGCCTTCCATGCCGATAACCCCCGAAACGCGCGCCTGGGGCGGCGCGGCCCTGATGTGACGGAGAACGGACAATGACTTTCGACGCCATCGTCATCGGATCGGGCATGAGCGGCGGCATCGCCGCCAAGGAACTGTGCGAGCGCGGGCTCAAGACGCTCGTGATCGAGCGGGGCCGCAAGCTGGAGCACGGCACCTCCTACACCGACTGGATGCAGCCGTGGGACCTGCCCGACGCCAACCTGATCCCCGAAGAGGAGCTGGCGCGCGACTATGCCGTGCAGAAGGACTGCTATGCGGTAAATCAGGCGACCAAGCAGTACTGGGTCAAGGATAGCGAACATCCCTATTCGGTGGCCGAGGGATCGAAGTTCTCGTGGATTCGCGGCTATCACCTTGGCGGTCGCTCGATCATGTGGGGGCGGCAGACCTACCGCCTCTCGCCAATGGATTTTGAGGCGAACGCCAAGGACGGCCACGGGGTCGACTGGCCGATCCGCTATGACGATCTCGCCCCGTGGTACGATCACGTCGAGAAGTTCATCGGCGTTTCGGGCAGCAAGGAAGGCCTGCCGCAATTGCCCGACGGCCAGTTCCTGCCGGTGCTGGGGCTGAACGATGCCGAAAAGCAGTTCGCCGCCAAGGTCGAGGCGGCGTTCCCCGGTCGGCGAGTGATTCCCGGCCGCTGCGCCCACCTGACCGAGCCGCAGCCGCACCATCTCGAACTGGGGCGCGGGCAGTGCCAGGTGCGCTCGCTGTGCGAACGCGGCTGCACCTACGGGGCCTATCATTCCAGCCTCAGTTCCTCGCTGCCTGCGGCGCAGCGCACCGGCAACCTCACCATCGTGACCGATGCCATCGCCCATTCGATCATCCACGATCCGAAGACGGGCAAGGCCACCGGGGTCCGCGTGATCGATTCGCACACCGGCAAGGGACAGACCTACGAAGCGAAGGTGATCTTCGCCTGTGCCTCTACCCTGGGCACCGCGCAGCTGCTGCTCAATTCGAAGTCGGAAGCGTTCCAGCGCGGACTGGCCAACTCGTCCGACCAGGTCGGGCGCAACCTGATGGACCATCTCTATGGCCTGGCGGTCGCCGGCATGTTCGCCAATGGACCGGACACCTATTATCGCGGTCGCCGGCCCAACGGCATGTACATCCCGCGCTACCGCAACCTGGGCGAACAGGGCGAGTACCTGCGCGGCTATGGCTACCAGGGCGGGGTTTCGCGGATGGGCTGGGCCTCGGGCGGGAGGGCCGGCAGCGGCGTCGGGGCCGAGCTCAAGGCGAATATCCGCAAGCCGGGGCCGTGGATGGTCTTCATGTCCGGCTTCGGCGAGATGCTGCCCAACCCGGACAACCGCGCCACCCTGCGCACCGACAAGGCGGACAAGTTCGGCATTCCCGAACTGCACATCGATTGCCGCCACGGCGAGAACGAACACAAGCTGGCCGCCGCGATCATCGCCGATGGCAAGGCCATGGTCGAAGCCGCCGGTGGCACGGTGATGATGGTGCGCGACCAGCTTGGCCCGCCGGGGCTGGGCATCCACGAGATGGGCACCGCGCGCATGGGCCGCGATCCGAAAACCTCGGTGCTCAACGGCTGGAACCAGGCGCATGACGTGCCCAACCTGTTCGTCACCGATGGCGCGGCAATGACGTCCAGCGCCTGCCAGAACCCCTCGCTGACCTACATGGCACTGTCCGCCCGCGCGGCGAACCATGCGGCGGACCTGCTGAAGGAAGGCGCGCTTTAGGCCGTAAACTCATAAACGGCACCATCGAGGTTTGAGGCAGAATGGCCCGGTGCAAGGAGAGAAGGCGCAGGAATATGTCGATATTTCAAGACTTCTC
>JAGWTB010000086.1 GCA_028869175.1 Sphingomonadales bacterium | reverse complement strand
AAGGCGGACTGGCTGGGCGAGGAGATCAACGTCCTCCATGCCAGCGGCGAGGGCTACCTGCTGCCGAACGGCCTCACCACCGAACTGTTTCCCGATCGCCCCCCGGTGAAGGTTCACGGCCATTTTACCGAGATGCAGGGCGGCACCGCCGCCGCGCTGGGCGCGTTGTCGGCGCTGTGGGTACGCGATGAACTGGGCGGGCAATTCGTCGACATTTCCTGCCAGGACGCGGGGCTGGCCGTGGGCGCCTTCGCCATCCAGCGGCTGGGCGACGGTTCGGTCGAGCATCGGGTCGAGCGGTCGTTTCGCTTCGGCGGAGTGATCGAATGCGCCGACGGTTTCGTTGAACTGCTCACCCTGGAACAGCGCCAGTGGGACGGTCTGGTCGACCTGCTCGGCAATCCGGACTGGGCGCAGGATCCGGCGCTGGATGACAATGTCGAGCGCAGCCGCCGTGGGCCCGAGATCAACCGCCACATCCGCGCCTGGGCGAAGAGCCGCAAAGTCGATGACGTGGTGCGCGAAGGCCAGCGCCGCTCGGTGCCGCTGGCGCGCTACTACACGCCGCGCGAAGTGCTGGGCGATCCGCACGAGGCGCATCGCGGGCTGTTCCAGCCGGTGGACGTGCCGGGGGTCGGCGATTTGCCGACGCTGGTCTCGCCGTTCCATTTCGACGGCGCGCCGCTGGTGCTGGCGGGAGGGCCGCCCGCGTGAAGCCGCTGGCTGGAATCCGCCTCGCCGATTTTACCGTGCACAACGCCGGGCCCTTCGCCACCCACATGCTGTCACAGCTTGGGGCCGAAGTGGTGAAGGTGGAAAGCGCCATGCGCCCCGATGCCTTCCGCAAGCCGCATCCGGTCTATGGCCGCGAGGGCCCAGCGACGTTCGACCAGGTCGCTTCCACCAAGCTTTCGGTTCGCATCAACCTCAAGAAGCCTGAAGGCGTGGCGCTCGCAAAGCGGCTGGTGGCGGTGTCCGACGTTGCCGCGGAAAGCTTTCGCCCCGGCGTGATCGGGCGGCTCGGGCTGGGTTTCGAGGCGCTGAAGGCCGTCAAGCAGGACATCGTCATGCTCTCGGTCTCGTCCTGCGGGCAGGACGGGCCGGATTCGCACTTCGCGGGCTATGCCCCGCTGTTCGGAGCCTGGGGCGCGTTGTCGGACCTGACCGGCTTTGCCGATGGCCCACCGGTCGAGATGCGGCACGTGATGGACCATACCGTCGGGATGCACGCCGCCGTGGCGGTCATGGCCGCGCTCCACCGCCGGCGCGCCACGGGCGAGGGTTCCTACGTCGACGTCGCCGCGCGCGAGGTCGCCTCGGCGCTGGCGGGTGAGGCGCTGCTGGTGGCGGCGGCAGGCGGCACCCCTCGTCGAATGGGCAACGCGGCCGAGGGATTGGGGCCGCACGGGGTATACCCGGCCCGCGGGGAGGATCGCTGGGTCTCGATCGCGGTGCGCAGCGAAGACCAGCGCGCGGCGCTGCGTCGTGTGACTGGTTCGAATGATCTGACTGACGAAGCGCTGTCCGCCTGGACGCGCCTGCGTGACGCCAACGTGGCCGCGCAGGAATTGCAGGCCGCCGGAATTGCGGCCCATGCCAGCTGGACCACCCCCGAAATCGCTGCCGATCCGCACCTGCGCGCACGCCGGGCGATTGTCGAAGTCGCCGAACCGGACGGCACCCTGCGTGCTGCCGTCGGCGTGCCGATGCGGCTGTCAAAGGGCGACGAAATCGGCATCGATCGCGGCACGCCGCAACTCGGCGAGCATGAGGATTACGTCTATGGCGAACTGCTCGGCATGGGCCGGGCGGAGCGCGATGCGCTGGAAGCGAGTGAAGTGATTTTTTGAGAAGTCCCTCCCCCTCAGGGGAGGGGTTGGGGTGGGGCCTGTCGGCGTAGCGCAGCGTCTCGCGGCAACACCCCACCCTGCTGCGACTAGGACTTGGCATTCGCCAAGCCCAAGTCTCGCTATCCCTCCCCTGAAGAGGAGGGAAGAGGAGAGGTTGATGACGGACAATACCACCCTCGGCTTCATCGGGCTTGGCGTGATGGGATCGGGCATGTGCGCCAATCTCGTGCGCAAGCACGGCGCGCCGGTGCATGTGTTCGACATGGTTGCCGATGCAGTAGCCGCGCAGGTGGCGGGCGGGGCGCTCGACGCAGGTTCGGTCGAAGGCGTCTCGCGGGCGGCTGCGGTGATCTTTCTGTCGCTGCCCGGCGGCACCCAGGTGAAGGCGGTCTGCGGCGCGATCGCCGACCATGCCGCGCCAGGAACCGTGGTGATAGACCTGTCCACCACCTCGGTCGCCGAAGCGCGCGAAGCGGCGGCGCTGCTGGCGGGCAAGGGCATCACCTTCGCCGACGCCCCGGTCGCCCGCACCCGGCAGGCGGCGATCGACGGGACCCTGTCGATCATGGTCGGGGCCAGCGACGAGCTCTTCGCCCGCGTCGCCCCGCTGCTCGGCTTCATGGGTAGCGACGTGACGCATTGCGGCGATGTCGGCTGCGGGCAGGTGGTCAAGCTGATCAACAATTGCCTGCTGTTCGAAAACGTCGCCGCCATCGCCGAGATGATGGTCGTCGCCGAACGCGCCGGGGTAACGCGCGAGCGGCTGATCGACGCGGTAGGGCTGGGTTCGGGCAACAGCTTTGCCCTGCAGAACCATGGGCGCAAGGCGATGGCGGCGGAGGAGTTTCCGCTCAAGGCCTTCCCATCGACCTACACGCTCAAGGACCTCGGTTACGCCATCGAACTGGCCGAGCAGATGGCGGTGGAGCCGAGGATGGCGCGGCTGGCGGCATCCTATTACCGTCAGGCGGTCGACGAAGGGATCGGCGAGCAGTATTTTCCGGCGATCATCCAACTGGTGGGGAAATGATTTCCCGCATTCGTCATCCCCGCGAAGGCGGAGATCCATCCCCTGCTGTTGCGCCACGCACCAACGTCAAGATTTTGTGCCAGCTTGGGAGATGGATTCCCGCCTTCGCGGGAATGACGAAAGTCATGTTGGCAAAATGAACAGCGCGAGAGAGGAAATCCGATGGCACAGCTGAATACACGGCAGGTTACCGACGGCCTCAAGTTCCCCGAAGGCCCGGTGGTCATGCCCGATGGTACGGTGATCGTCGTCGAGATCGAGAGCGGGCATCTGGTCCGCGTTGCGCTGGACGGGCGCAAGCAGGTTGTTGCCGAACTGGGCGGCGGGCCGAACGGGGCGGCGCTGGGGCCGGGGGGCATGATCCACGTCTGTAACAACGGTGGCTTCAACTGGATTCACGAGGCAGACGGTTACGTGCGCCCGCATGGCCGCGCCGATGCCTATGCCGGCGGGTCTATCCAGCGAGTCGATCCGGCCAGCGGCGCGGTGGAGACGCTCTACACCCATTGCGACGGCAACCCGATCACGGGGCCGAACGACATCGTCTTCGATGGCAAGGGCGGCTTCTATTTCACCGACCACGGCAAGAGCTATGATCGTCTGATGGATCGTGGCGCGCTGTTCTACGCGGCGGAGGACGGTTCCTTCATCCGCGAGGTGGCTTTCCCGCTGATCACCGCCAACGGTGTCGCGCTTTCGCCCGATGGCGGGACGCTCTACGCTTCGGAGACCGAGACCGGGCGGCTCTGGGCCTGGCCTGTGCTCTCGCCCGGGGTGCTGGGCAAGGAGAAGTGGCCTTCGCCGCACGGTGGGCGCTTTGTCGGTGGGTCAACCGGCTATCAGCGCTTCGATTCAATGGCGGTGGAGGCGGGCGGCAACATCTGCGTCGCCTCGCTGGTGCGCGCGGGGATTTCGGTTTTCGCGCCCGAAGGCGGGTTGGTCGAATTCCACGAAGCGCCCGAGCCCTATTGCACCAACATCGCCTTTGGCGGCGAGGATCTGCGCACGGCCTACATCACCCTGTCCGGCTATGGCACGCTGGTAGCGGTGGACTGGCCGCGCCCGGGGCTCAGGCTGGCCTATTGATCGCGCCCGCGCTTGACCTTCGGTTCGCTATTTCGGTAGCTTCGTCGAAATAGCGAACACGGCGAGTCCATCAGGCCGCCGGAAAGGGAGAGCGATGGGCACGAAGCCGCTGGCAGGGATCAAGGTTGTCGAAGTGGCGATGTGGGCTTTCGTCCCCGTGGCCGGCGGAATCCTTGCGGACATGGGGGCAGAGGTCATCAAGGTGGAGCCGCCGACTGGCGATCCAATCCGCGGGCTGGTCACTGGAGCGGCGCGTAATGGCGGCGGGTTCGACCTCGGCTGGGAATGCTACAACCGGGGCAAGCAGTCGATCACGCTCGATCTCAAGCAGGAAGCGGGCCGCGCAGTGCTGCTCAGGCTGCTCGAAGATGCCGACGTGCTGCTCACCAACATCCTGCCGCCAGCGCGCAAAAAGCTGGGCATCGACGAAGACAGCCTCTGCCCGCTGTTTCCGAACCTGATCTACGCCGTGGGCAGCGCCACCGGTCGGCATGGGCCGGAAGCGCATCAGGGCGGGTTCGACGCGATCTCGTTCTGGGCGCGCGGCGGCATTTCCATGTCGCTGACCGAGCCGGGGGCGGCGCAGCCGGTCGGCCCGCCGGGGCCGGCCTTTGGCGATACCCTGGGCGGGTCGATGCTGGCGGGCGGCATCGCCGCCGCCATCGCCCAGCGCGCGATGACCGGCAAGGCGAGCACGGTCGATGTCTCGCTGCTGTCTTCGGCGATGTGGGGCATGCAGCGCTATGTAAGCCATTCGGTGGTGGAGGACGTGATCGCCTTTCCGCGCCCGGACAAGCCGAACAACGTGCTGGTCGCCAACTATCGCACGGCGGACGACCGCTTCGTCGCGCTGTGCATGTTGCAGGCGGACAAGTACTGGGCGCGCTTCTGCGAGGTCGCCGGACGGCCCGAGCTTGCCGCCGACCCGCGCTATGCCGATGCCGCCCTGCGGCGGACCAACATCGACGCCTGCTGGGCCGAGCTGAAAGCCCTGTTCGCCAGCAAGACGCTGGCTGAATGGCGCGCCATCCTGGCGCAGCAGGACGGTCAGTGGGAAGTGGTCCAGCACCCCGGCGAGCTGCGCTTCGACGTCCAGGCCCAGGCCAATGGCTATATCCAGACCATCGACTGCGAGGACGGGCGCAAGCTGCCGCTGGTCTCCGCGCCGATGCAGTTCGATGGCCAGCCTTGCACCGCCAGCCGCGCGCCTGAATGCGGGGCGCACAGCGACACGATCCTGGCCGCACTGGGCTATGACGAAGAAGCGATCATCGACCTCAAGGTGGCCGGAGTGGTGTTTTGACCGCGCCGCCGCGCAAGCTGCCGGTGCTCGATGACCTCAGCGGCTTCTTCTGGACCTCTGGCGCGGACGGCGTGCTGCGCGTGCAGCGCTGCACCGCCTGCGGCCACTGGCAGCACCCGCCGCTGCCCTCCTGCGCGCAGTGCCATGCGGACGACCTTGCTCCGCAGCCGGTTTCCGGGCGCGGGCGGGTCAAGACCTTCACGATCAATCGGCAGGCATGGACCCCCGGCATGGCACCGTTCACCTTTGCCGCCATCGAACTGGACGAGCAGGCGGAGCTTTACCTGTTCAGCAATGTGACCGGCGATCCCGAGGCGGTGCGGACCGGCATGGCGGTGGAGGTGACTTTCGAGCAGCAGGACGATGTCTGGCTGCCCCTGTTCCGCCCGGTGGAGGCGGCGCATGGCTGATCTGCCCGAACGCCGCGCCTGCATCACCGGCATCGGCCAGAGCAAGGTCGGCCGCCCCTCCTCCGAAACGCCGATCCGCCTGACCATGCAGGCCGCGCGTGAAGCCGTAGCAGATGCGGGCCTGACCATGGCGGACATCGACGGGATCGCCAACTACCCGATGAAAACCACCGAGGGCGGCGGCATCTCGCCGGTCGGGGTGGGCGAGGCGATGTTTGCGCTGGGCATCGACGCCACCTGGATCGGATCGTCAACCCACGAAGGACCGGGCCACATGGGGGCGATCTTCCAGGCGGTGATGGCGGTGGCGACCGGGCTGTGCCGCCATGTCCTGGTCTTCCGCTCGGTCGCCCAGGCCCAGGCGCGGCTGCAAGCGCGCGGATCGACCCTGCTGGGCGGATCGCGCGGGCGGGTGGAGGGCAACAATGCCTGGACCGTCCCGTTCCATGCGATCTCGCCAGCCAACATGTGGGCGCTCTACGCCCAGGCCTATTTCGACCGGTATGGCGCGAGCAGCGAGCAGCTCGGCTGGGTGGCGGTGAACGGGCGGCGGAATGCGGCGCTCAATCCCAATGCGATCTACCGCAATCCGATCACGATTGATGACTACATGGCCAGCCGGGTGATTTCCTCTCCGCTGCGGCTCTACGATTGCGACACCCATATCGACGGTTGCACCGCGCTGGTCATTTCCTGCGCCGATGCCGCGATGGACCTGCGCAATCAGCCGATCCGCATCGAGGCGATGGGCATGGCGCTGGGCGGGATCGGCCAGGGAATCCACACCGGCGATTTCACCGCGCTGCCCGCAGGGCGCGCCGGGGACATGCTGTGGTCGCGCACCGACCTGAAGCCCAGGGATGTCGACAACGCCCAGATCTATGACGGCTTCTCGATCCTGACGCTGCTGTGGCTGGAAGCGTTGCAGCTTTGCGCGCCGGGCGAAGCGGCGGCCTTTGTCGAGGGTGGTACGCGCATCGCGCTGGACGGCGAACTGCCGATGAACACCGGTGGCGGCCAGCTTTCGGGCGGGCGCTGGCACGGCTTCGGCCATACCCATGAGGCCTGCGTCCAGCTCTGGGGCCGGGGCGGGGCGCGGCAGGTGGCGGGCGCGCGGCTCAGCGCCGTATGCAACGGCGGCTACGGCTATGGCGCGCTGCTGCTGCGGACCGATTGACTCTGTCCGCGCTTTGCGAAATAATTCCCGATAGAGACATATTGTTCGAAATATGGAATTCATGGGAGAGTGGCGATGAATGACTTGTCACCGGCGGCGCTGCCTGCCCTGAAACCCGGCGAATGGACGCTGGGCCCCATCGTCGATGCCGACGCCCATATCGATCCGCCTCATGACATGTGGCGCGATTACCTTCCTGCCAGCCTGCGCGACCTTGCCCCGGTGATCGAGGAAGGCGACGAGGTTGACTACATCGTCTTTGAAGGCACCCGCCGCCCGGTTCGGATGATCAACAACCAAGCCGGGCGCAGCGGCAAGGACTTCAAGATGGTCGGCAAGCTCAGCGAGCAGCGCGCCGTCTGGGACCCGCACACCCGTCTTGCCGACATGGATTCCGACGGGATCGACGCCGCGATCCTGTTCGGCGGCGGGCCGCTGGGCACCTTCAACAACGATCTCTACATGGCGAGCTACGAGGCCTACAGCCGCTGGGTTATGGACTGGTGCGGCGTGGACAAGCGCCGGCTGGTGCCGATCGGCTACGTACCGATGCGGGATATCGACGAGACCATCGGCCACATCCGCCGCCTCGCCGCCATGGGCTTCAAGGCGATCAACCTGCCCGCCTTCCCGCAGAACCCCGATGCCTGGAGCACCACTTCCGGCGTTGCCGCGCTGAAAGAAGGGCAGGTTTCGGCCCTGACCGGCGATCCCAAGGGCAAGCTGCAATACTACCAGCCGGAATTCGACCGGCTGTGGCAGGTGATCTGCGACCTCGGCCTGGTCGTCACCATGCACCTTGGCGGTCGAGTGCCCCGCTTCGGCGACAAGCAGCACTTCCTGCCCGACATGCCGATGAGCAAGATGGCCATGGCCGAACCGGTGGGCATCTTCATCTTCAACGGCATCTTCCAGCGCTTCCCCGACCTCAAGCTGGTGCAAGTGGAATCGGGGGTGGGCTGGTTCGCCTGGTACTGCGAATATGTCACCCGCACGTGGGAAAAGCAGCGTTTCTGGACCGAAAGCCCGCTGACGGAGAGTCCGGCCTTCTACATGAATCGCAACGTCTTCGGCTCCTTCATCCAGGACCGCACCGGCATCGTCAGTCGGTACCTGCCCGGCGGGCGCAACATCATGTGGTCGTCCGACTATCCGCATTCGGAAACCACCTTCCCGCGTTCGCGCGAGATCATCCTGCGCGATTTCGATGGCGTTCCCGCTGAAGACACGCGCGACATCATCTGCAACCGCGCACGCGCGCTGTTCCGGCTCGATTGATCCGGCAAAGGGGGAGAAGGCCATGCAGGGACTGCTCGACGGCAAGGTGGCCGTCATCACTGGCGCGGGATCGGGCGTGGGCCGCGCCGCCGCGCTGCTCTTTGCCGAGCACGGGGCAAAGGTCGTCTGTGCCGACATCGACCTTGCCAATGCCGAGGCGACGGTGGCGATGGTCGGCGATGCAGCGCGCGCGATCCGCTGCGACGTTGCCGATCCGGCCTCGGTCGATGCCGCCGTTGCCCTGGCGGTGGCCGCATTCGGGCGGCTCGACGTGATGTACAACAACGCCGGGATCACGATCCTGCCAGTGCCGGGGGTGGGCCTGCGCAAGCTGGTCGATGCCCCGGCCGACGAGATGCGCCGGGTGCAGGAGGTCAACATCAACGGCGTGGTCCACGGCTGCCAGTCGGCAATCCGTCAGTTCGCGGCGCAGGGCGGCGGCGGTGCCATTGTCAACACTGCTTCGGTCGCTGGCCTGATCGGCTATGGCGGGGTGGTCTACGGCGCAACCAAGGGCGCGGTCACGTCGCTGACCCGCGCGCTGGCGATTGAAGTGGCGGATCAGAATGTCCGGGTCAATTCGGTCTGCCCGGCGGGGATGCTTACCCATTATTCGGGCATGGACCCCGACAGTCCCCATGCCGACCGTATCCGCGACGGCATGGGCCGCGCCCATCCGTTGGGGCGCTCGATAGATCCGCGCGACACGGCTGCGGCGGCGCTGTTCCTCGCCTCGGACCTCGCCAGCAACATTACCGGCGTGAATCTGCCGGTCGATGGCGGGCTGTCCGCCGGTCGCAAGACAGGAGCCTGACCCATGGCCTCGAACGCGCTCGCCAGCCTCGTCTCGGACAATCCGCGCTACCAGCAGATGTTTCAGGTCGATGGCGAATATGCCAACAGCGGTGTCGATCCGACCTGCGACTATACCGACGAGATGAACCGGCTGCGCGAGGAAAGCCCCGTGCACAAGGGCACTGTCCGGCAACTCCTTGGCCTTCCTGAATTGTCCTATGCCGACATGGGCGGGCGGGAGAACTATTCGTTCTTCACCTACCGCGCCTGCGAGATCGGTTTCCGCGAGAACCTGCTGTTCTCGTCCGAAGGCTACAACGAAAGCCCCGGAGTGCGCTCGGTCGGCAAGACGATCCTGTCGATGGTCGGCAAGCCGCACAAGCGCCTGCGCGCCGCCGCGCAGCCACTGTTCAAGCGGCCCAAGGTGCTGAACTGGTGGAACAAACGCTGGATCGAGGAAACCGTCGACGTGCTGCTCGACCAGATCGAAGGGCAGGACACGGCGGACCTCAACACCGCGCTTTGCGCCCGCCTGCCGATGGCGACGGTCACCCGCGCCATCGGGCTGGAGGGTGAGGACGTTCTCGAATTCCGCTACCACATGAACCGCGCCACCTTCGGTGCCTCGCGCCTGCCGCCGGAGGAAGCCGCCACCTCGCGGGCCATCGTCGACCGAACTTTGCGCGAGCTGATCGCCGAAAATGTCCGCAATCCGGGGGACAACCTGATCGCCGGGCTGGTGCGCAGCGAAATCGTCGAGGACGATGGCTCCAAGCGCAAGCTGACCGAGGATGAGCTGTTCGGCTATTGCAAGCTGGCGATCTTCGCCGGCGGCGGCACCACCTGGCGGCAGCTTGGCATCACCATCGACGCGCTGCTCAGCCATTACCACTTCTGGGAGGCCTGCCGCAGCGATCATGCCCTGATCGACCAGGCGGTGGAGGAAGGGCTGCGCTGGCGCGCCACCGACCCGTTCTTCCCGCGCGTCTGCACGGCGGACACCGAGGTGGACGGCGTCTTCGTGCCCGAGGGCGTGCGCGTTCACCTGTGTCTGGGCGCGGCGAACCACGATCCGGCGGTGTTCGACCGGCCCGGCGAATATGACATCTTCCGCAAGAAGGAGCACCACATGGGCTTCGGCTTCGGCCCGCACCGCTGCCTGGGCATGGACGTGGCGCGGCAGGAAATGGTCGTGGCGATCAAGGGCCTGCTTGATCGTTTCCCGAACATGACGATCGACCCGGCCAAACCGAAGCCGGAGTTTCGCGGACTGGATCACCGAGGGATGACGGCGGTGACGGTGAAGCTGCGCTGATGGCGGGAACGATGCAGCAGGTCGTCCTGCGCCGCTATGCCCGGGGTAATCCGGTGCCCGGCGATTTTGAGCTGGTGCAGGCACCGATACCCGAACCGGGCGAGGGCGAAATCCTGCTCAAGACGCTGTGGCTGGCGCTCGATCCGCTGATCCGCTTCGCCATCGACGAAAAGCGCCTGTCGGGGGTGACCCAGGTCCATCCCGGCGAGGTGATGTACGGCCCCACCGTTTCGCTGGTGGTCGCCTCCAACCACCACGGTTACGCGGTTGGCGACGTGGTGGAGGACCGCACGGGCTGGCGCGAATATGCCGTCGTCGCCCCCGACAAGGCCGACTGGCGCGGACCACCGCGCAAGCTCGATCCGGCACTCGCCCCGGTCTCCACCGCGCTGGGGGCGCTCGGCATGCCGGGGCAAACCGCCCATGCCTGCATGATCGGCATTGGCCGGGTCCAGGCGGGGGAGACCGTGGTGATTTCCGCCGCCGCCGGGGCGGTGGGCACCCTTGCCGGGCAGATCGGCAAGGTGCTGGGTGCGCGGGTTGTCGGTATCGCGGGTGGACCGGCCAAGTGCGCGGCCTTGCTGGAACTCGGATTCGACGCGGCGGCGGACTACAAGGCGGCGGATTTCGCCGATCAGCTTGCCGCGGCGCTGCCCGGCGAGGCGGACGT
>JAGWTB010000156.1 GCA_028869175.1 Sphingomonadales bacterium | reverse complement strand
GCGCAGGCGCTTCAGTCAGCGGAACAGGCGGCCGCGGCCGCACAGGGCCAGGAGCAGCGCCGCCGGTTCCTGACGCCGGGCAGCGGATACCAGCCCGGCACCGCCAAAATGTTCCAGCCCGGCAACTGAGGTCAGACGATGGACGGCAAGACCCTCGCACGCATCGGCGCGGTCGTCTTCGTGGCCCTCGCGGTCACTGCGACTGCGATCGATATGAACCGCAGCGATGCCGGTCCGGAAACGGCCGCAAAGAAGCCGCCGTCCATCGTCCGGCACGATCCGCTGGATGACCAGCTTGCCCGCTGCGCACTCGCGGGCGAAACGGGAGCCAGCGATCACCAATGCCTCAAGGCATGGGCTGACAATCGGCGCCGCTTCCTCGGGACTGCGCTGGACCGCGTCTCCTCCGACCGGCCGGAGGTCCGCTGATCATGGGCGACACCGGCGTCATCGACCATTTCCTCGAGGTCTTCACCCGCTACATTGATGGAGGCTTCGGGCTCCTGCATGGCGAAGTCGCGTTCATTGCGACGACGCTGGTGGTCATCGACGTAACCCTTGCGGCCTTGTTCTGGTCTTGGGGCGCCGACGACGACATCATGGCGCGTCTCGTCAAGAAGACGCTGTTCGTGGGCATGTTCGCCTACATCATCGGCAACTGGAACAACCTTGCCCGCATTGTCTTCGAAAGCTTCGCTGGCCTCGGCCTGAAAGCCAGCGGAACGGGGTTCAGCACCGCCGATCTCCTGCGTCCGGGCAAGGTCGCGCAGACCGGTCTCGATGCCGGGCGGCCGCTCCTCGACTCGATATCCGATCTCATGGGCTACTGGTCGTTCTTCGAGAACTTCATCCAGATCGCCTGCATGCTGTTCGCCTGGGCGCTCGTGCTGCTCGCATTCTTCGTCCTCGCCATCCAGCTTTTCGTCACCCTGATCGAGTTCAAGCTGACCACACTGGCGGGGTTCGTGCTCATCCCTTTCGGCCTCTTCGGCAAAAGCGCCTTCATGGCCGAACGGGTGCTCGGCAACGTCATCTCGTCGGGGATCAAGGTTTTGGTGCTCGCCGTGATCATCGGCATCGGCTCGACGCTCTTTTCCGAATTCACCGCCGGCTTCGGCGGGACAACACCCACCATTGATGATGCCATGGCGATCGTCCTTGCGGCGCTATCGCTGCTTGGCCTTGGCATCTTCGGGCCGGGCATCGCCAATGGCATCGTATCGGGCGGCCCGCAGCTTGGCGCAGGCGCCGCCATCGGAACAGGCCTTGCCGCTGGCGGCATGGCCGTCGCCGGGGCCGCCGCCGCCGGTGCTGTCGCATCGGGCGGAGCCGCCCTTGCCGGCGGTGCGGCCGCCGCCGCGCGTGGCGGCGCTACGCTCGCAGGCGGTGCATCGACCGCGTACAGCCTCGGTGCCGCCGGACAAACTGGCGTTGCAGGTGTGGCATCCGGGCTGGGCAATGTCGCCAGTACCGGCGCGCAGGCTGCGGCTTCGCCCTTCAAGCGCGCAGCATCGAAGGCCGCCGATAGCCTGAAATCGAGCTACCAGTCCGGCGCCAATGCCGCTGCCGAAATCGCGGGCGCCACGTCCGATGCCGAACCGGCCGCCTCCGCCGCCGCAACGACCACATCCGCCGAGGGTCAGCCCGATTGGGCCAAGCGCATGAAGCGCAATCAGCAGCTTTCCCAAGGCGTCCAGGTCGCCGCGCACGCCGTCAAATCGGGCGACAGCCACGGCGGCGGTGCTTCCATCAACCTTCAGACAAGCGACTAGACCATGAGCATCTTCAAGCGACCATCGACCCATTACGGCAAATCCCCCGAACCCGAGACACCTTACCAACGCGCAGGCCAGGTCTGGGATGATCGCATCGGTTCGGCCCGCGTCCAGGCTCGCAATTGGCGGCTCATGGCTTTCGGCTCCCTGACTTTGTCGGCAGGTCTGTCCGCAGCGCTCGTCTGGCAGACCGCCAGTGGTTCGATCGTTCCCTGGGTGGTGCAGGTCGATCATCTGGGGCAGGCCCAGGCCGTCGCTCCCGCGACCGCCGACTATCAGCCGAGCGATCCGCAGATTGCGTTCTATCTCGCGCGCTTCATCGAGCAGGTCCGCAGCATCCCGGCAGACCCCATCATCGTGCGCCAGAACTGGCTGCGCGCCTACGACTTCACGACGCAGGC
>JAGWTB010000085.1 GCA_028869175.1 Sphingomonadales bacterium | reverse complement strand
GTTGGCCCGGAAACTCCCTAGCCGTTGAACAGCGGATCGCCCGGCAGGCGGAAGTTGCGGTGAAGATAGAGGTTGAGCGCCACCATGGCGGCGTGCAGCTGTGCTTCGTTGCTGCCGGGGCTAAACTGGCCTTTCAGCCTGCGCCAGCGGTCGCGCGCTGCCGCGATGTCTTCACCTTCCCGCAGCAGCGGTTTGATCGCGCCGAGCAGCGCCTTGGCCTTGGCCACTCGTTCCTGCGCCGCGTCCAGGCTGGTTTCGCCATCGTCCAGCGCGTGGGCCAGCCGGCAGAAGAAGGCGCTGCAGACGCTGGGCCGGGGCTGGTCATAGATCGTGCAGGCGGCACCGCAGAGATGGGGGCAGGGCAGGGCAAACCCTGCGCCGGTGCCGTCCGAGCCAGTCGTGACTTTCAGCCCCAGCGATGCCGCGAAATCCCGTTCATCCTCGCGGATGTTGGCGACGTCGAACAGCGTGCCGTTGCAGCACAGTCCGCAATCGACGCACAGTGTGCTGACCAGATCGAGTTGGGAAACAGGCACCGATGTACCCTACACTGGCCAGCCACACCCGCAAGCGTGGCCTGCCGGGATCAGGTGCGGTTCTGCGTTCAATCGAATTCCCAGGCCCGTTCGCCGTGGCTGGTGATGTCCAGCCCTTCGCGTTCCTCGTCCTCGCCAACCCGCATCGGGATGATCAGCGACACGCCGAGCGCCAGCACGACGCTGGCGATGGCCGACCAGACAGCAACCACGCCGACGCCGATGAACTGCGCGGCCAACTGGCCGACCATGGTCTTGCCCTCGGCATAGCCCGTGCCGCCGAGCTTGGGCGAAAGGAAGATGGCGAGCAGCAGCGAACCGGTGATGCCACCCATGCCGTGCACGGCGAAGACATCAAGCGAATCGTCGATCTTGAGCTTCTGCTTCACCAGCTGGATCATCGGATAGCAGACCATCACGGCAACCACGCCGAACAGGATCGCCGCGCCGGGCGCGATGTAGCCGGCGGCCGGCGTCACCGTGGCCAGTCCGGCAATCGCGCCGGTGGCGAAACCGATGCTGGTCGGCTTGCCAACGGCGAAGCGCTCTACCAGCAGCCAGACCATGGCAGCCGAGCAGGCCGCCAGATGGGTATTGATGATCGCGGTTGCGGCATCGTCATTGGCGGCCAGCGCCGACCCGCCGTTGAAGCCAAACCAGCCCATCCACAGCAGCGCCGCGCCAGCCATTGTCAGCGCCGGGCTGTGCGGCAGCATCAGCGTGCGTGGAAAGCCGTTGCGCTTGCCCAGCAACAGCGCCGCGACCAGCGCCGAGACTCCGGCGGTGGTGTGGACGACAATGCCCCCGGCAAAGTCGAGCGTGCCCATCCGGCTTGCCAGCCAGCCGCCGCCCCAGATCCAGTGCGCTACCGGCGCATAGACCACCAGCCCCCACAGCGCGCAGAAAGCCACGACCCAGCCGAACCGCGCGCGGTCAACCCAGGCACCGGCCATCAGGGCAGGGGTAATCGCGGCGAACATCATCTGGAACAGGGCAAAGGCGCTTTCGGGCACCGAGGTGTTTTCGCGCACGTTGCCAAGATCGATCAGCATCCAGGCGTTGCCGGCCCCGAACCAGCCGTTCGTAACGTGCCCGAAGGCCAGGGTGTAACCCGCGATGACCCACAGCATCGAAGCCATGGCCGCAATCGCGCCGACCTGCACCAGCACCGACAGGAAATTCTTGGCGCGAACCAGGCCGCCGTAGAACAGCGTCAGTCCCGGCGCGCACATCAGCATGACGAAGGCGGCGGACACGAGCACCCATGCGGTGTCGCCGCTGTCGCCGGCATCGGCGAGCGCCTCTTGAGCATGGGCGAAGGTGGGCAGGGCAGCGAGGGCCCCCGCCAGCAATACAGCCGACCACTTGCGCATTGTCCGGTAATCTCCCTGCACCGCTGGGCGCGGCCAATCCTCCGTCCGCGCGTCTAGAGCAATCTTTGGTCTGCTTACAAGCGCCACGATAATCGATTGTTACCGCCAGGCGCGATTATGCCCAGCCTTCGATCACCTGATCGGGCGGGCGGTGGCCGTCTGCCCAGAAGCGGATGTTGGCGATCACTCGCTCGCCCGAGGCTTCGCGCCCCTCGACAGTGGCGCTGCCCATGTGGGGGATGGCAACCACGTTGGGCAGGGCGAGCAGGCGCTGGTCGACTGCCGGTTCGTGGGCGAAGACATCCAGCCCCGCCCCGCCGATCCGCTCCTGCTGCAGGGCGGCGATCAGCGCTTCCTCGTCAATCAGGTCGCCGCGTCCGGTGTTGATGACATAGGCATCGGGCTTGAGCGAAGCGATGCGCCGCGCGTTGAGCAGATGATGCGATTCCGGGCCGGCGGGGCAATGGAGCGACAGGATATCGGCTTCGGCGATCAGCGCGTCCAGATCGGCGACATAACGGGCGCCCAGCATGTTTTCCAGCGCGGCGGGCAGGCGGTGACGGTTGTGATAGGCCACTTCCAGCCCGAAGGCGCGTGCCCGGTGCGCGACGGCCTGGCCGATGCGGCCCATGCCGACGATTCCCAGCACCTTGCCGGCCAGCCGGTGGCCGAGCAGCCCGGAAGGGCCCCAGCCTTGCCACTGGCCGGTCTGCAGCATCCGCACGGCGGCTCCGATGCGGCGCGGCACCGAGATGATCAGCGCCATGGTCAGGTCCGCCGTATCGTCGGTGAAGACGCCGGGGGTATTGGTGACCATGATCTTCCGTTCGCGGGCGGCATGCAGGTCGATGTGTTCATAGCCAGCGCCGAAATTGGCGATCAGGCCCAGCCGGTCGCTGGCCTCGGCGATCATGCCAGCGTCGATCCGGTCGGTCACGGTGGGAACCAGAACGTCGCAGTTCCGCATTGCCGCCACCAGCCCCGCGCGATCAAGCGGCCTGTCATCGGGGCTGAGCACCGTATCGAACAGTTCGCTCATCCGCGCCTCCACGGCGGGAAGCAGGCGGCGCGTGACGATCACGCGGAGCTGGGCGGCGGCGCGGCGATTCTGCGGCAGGTCGGTCACGACAGTCATGGATGAATCGCTAGGCTGCGAGGGTATATCCGGTCAAGCAGCCTTGAAGGTCCGGGCCGCTTGGCGGTATGCACTGGCCATGTTTCGCAAACGCTTCATCGCCGCCGCCCTGCTCGCCTGCCTTGCCGCGCCCGCTCTGGCGGCTGAGGATTCGGCGGATGTGCCTTACTGGGCCTCGATTCGCGCAGAGGAAGTCAACATGCGCGTCGGTCCGGGGGAGGATTACCGGATCCTGTGGGTCTATCACCGCCGTCTGCTTCCGCTCAAGGTGCTGCGGATGAAGGAGGGCTGGCGGTTCGTGCAGGATCCGGACGGCGCGCGCGGCTGGATGCTGGCGCGGTTCCTCATGCGCGAGCGGGGCGGTTACGTTACCGCCGGGGAGCCCGCCGCGATGCATGAAAAGGCTGATCCGGCGTCCAGGCTGCTCTGGCGCCTGCGCTCCGGGGTGACCGGCAAGCTGGGCGATTGCGCCGACAACTGGTGCGAATTCGATGTCGATGGCCGCAAGGGCTATATCGCCCAGGCGCGGCTGTGGGGAGCGGGCCAGCCCTGACGGACCGGCCCGCGCTCCGGTTTACTTGGCGACGGGGTGGACGGTGACCGCCACGCCCTTTTCGTCGGTCGCGGTAAAGCTGCCATCGGCGGCCTTGGCGCTTTCGGTGTAGCACGATGCTTCGGTCTTGCCCGAAGGATCGAAGCAGACCTTGCCGTCGGTAACCTTGATCAGGCCGGCAACCGGCAGGCCCTTGGCCGCCTTTTCAGAGTAGCTGCCATCGGCATTGACCGTCAGCGTGCTCTTGGACCCATCGGCGGCAGTGATTTCATAGTTGCCGGCAGCAGGGGCCGTAACAGCGGCAGGTGCCGACGCAGCAGCCATGGCAGGGCCGCTCGCCATCGCGTCAGCGGTCGGCTCGGGGGCCGGTTCGGACTTTCCGCAGCCGGCGAGGGCAGTGCCCAGCAGGGCGACGGCGGCAATCGAAGCGATCTTGCGCATGTGGTGGACTTCCCGTTGTCTTTGCGGCGCCTTGGCACTCTGCGGACGCCGATCCGCAGGGCTAGCACTCCGCACAGGCCACCTCAAGCAGCGCGTTAGATCAGCTCGACAGCCACGGCAGTCGCTTCGCCGCCGCCGATGCACAGCGAGGCAACGCCGCGCTTCAGCCCCTTGTGCTTCAGCGCGCCGATCAGCGTGGCGATGATGCGGGTGCCCGAAGCGCCGATAGGGTGGCCCAGCGCGGTAGCGCCGCCGTGGATATTCACCTTCTCATGCGGGATGCCCAGATCGCGCATGGCGAACATGGCGACGCAGGCGAAGGCTTCGTTGACCTCGAACAGGTCGACATCGTCAACAGTCCAGCCGGCGCGGGCGAGCAGCTTGGTGACGGCACCGAAGGGCGCGGTGGCGAACTTCGCCGGTTCCTGCGCATGACCGGCAACCGCCACGACAGTGGCCACGGGCTTGAGCCCCTTGGCATCGGCCACGCTCTTGCGGGTCAGCACGACGGCGGCGGCGCCGTCGGAGATCGAGCTGGAGCTGGCGGCGGTGATGGTGCCATCCTTGGCGAAGGCGGGCTTGAGCGTGGGAATCTTGTCCGGGCGGCCCTTGCCGGGGGCTTCGTCGGTATCGACGATCACCTCGCCGGCGCGGGTCTTGACCGTGACCGGGGTCAGCTCGCTGGCGAAGGCTCCGGTGGCAATGGCATCCTGCGCGCGGCGCAGCGATTCGATGGCGTAGGCGTCCTGATCCTCGCGGGTGAGCTGGTATTCGTCGGCGCAGACCTGCGCGAACGAGCCCATCGATCCGCCTTCGTAAGCGTCTTCCAGCCCGTCCAGGAACATGTGGTCATAGGCCGTGTCATGCCCGGCACGCGCGCCGCTGCGGTGTTTCTTGAGCAGGTAGGGCGCGTTGGTCATGCTCTCCATGCCGCCCGCGATCACCATGTCGATCGAACCGGCGGCGAGCGCTTCTGCCCCCATCATCACCGTCTGCATGCCCGAACCGCAGACTTTGTTCACCGTGCTGGCCTGGACCGACAGCGGCAGGCCGGCCTTGATCGCAACCTGGCGGGCAGGAGCCTGGCCAAGCCCGGCGGGCAGCACGCAGCCCATGTAGATCCGGTCCACGTCCGCCCCGTCGATGCCGGCGCGCTCGACCGCGGCCTTCACGGCCGTGGCACCAAGCTCCGGCGCGGAGACATCGGCGAAGACGCCCGAAAGACCGCCCATCGGGGTGCGGGCATAGGACAGGACGACGATCGGATCGGAAGCGGAAATCTGGGCCATGGCGCGAACCTTTCAAAAGGGCATTCGGCTAAATCTGGCGCTGGCATAATGTTGCACTGCGGCAATGGCAATGGCGGGTTGAGGTGTGACGAGCCGCAGGCGCGCTCTTCACCGTTCCCGCTTGCGGGACGCGCGCTTCTTGCCGCGCTTGCAAAGCGTTACGGGGTGGCCGAAGACCTGCCGGACAAACAGGGGATTACCGCCATGCCGCCGCCCAAGCCCGCTGTCCTGCGCCAAAAGCTGGAATTGCAGCGCAAGGCCTTTGTCGCGGCGCGGCCCGAGTCGCTGGCAGTGCGCCGAGACCGGCTCGACCGGCTGGTCGCTCTGCTCGTCGATCACGCCGAAGTGCTCGCCGCCTCGATGAGCGCCGATTTTGGCCACCGCAGCCGCGAGCAGAGCTTGCTGACCGATGTTCTGCCGGCAGTGAGTCTCGCCAAATACTGTCTAAAGCACCTGCGCCGCTGGTCGCGGCCCGAGCGACGCGGGGTGATGTTTCCGCTAGGCCTGATTGGCGCGCGGGCAGAGGTGCGATACGAGCCGAAGGGCGTGATTGGCATCGTCAGTCCGTGGAATTTTCCGGTAGGCCTGACCATGGCCCCGCTTGCCCAGGCGCTGGCGGCGGGCAATCGCTGCCTGATCAAGCCGAGCGAGTTTACGCCCGAAACGTCGGCCTTGATGTCCGGATTGCTGGCACAATACTTCGCGCCGGAGGAGGTGGCTTGCTGCCTGGGCGATGCCGAGGTCGGGCAGGCGTTCTGCGCACTGCCGTTCGATCACCTCGTCTTCACCGGGGCGACGTCGGTCGGCAGGCACGTGATGCGCGCAGCGGCGGAAAACCTGGTGCCGCTGACGCTAGAACTCGGCGGCAAATCGCCGGTCATCGCCGGGCGCAGCGCCGACATAGCGCGGCTGGGGGAGCGGGTGGCGCTGGGCAAGCTGATGAACGCCGGGCAGGTCTGCCTTGCGCCCGATTACATGCTGGTGCCTGAAGATCGCCTGGACGAAACGGTCCGCTCGCTCGAAACCGCCGTCGCGGCGATGTACCCCACGCTCGCCGGCAACGATGATTACACCGCCGTGATCAACGCCCGCCACCGTGATCGCCTTCAGGCCCTGATCGCCGATGCCGTGGACAAGGGTGCAACGGCTGTTGCGGTCAATCCCGGCGGCGAGGACTTTTCCGCCGCCAATACCCCCAAGCTGCCGCTGACGATCCTGACCGGCGTTAACGATGACATGCGGGTGATGCAGGAGGAGATTTTCGGGCCGGTGCTGCCACTGATGACCTACCGGTCGATCGGCGAGGCGATCAACTACGTCAACGCGCATGATCGCCCGCTCGGGCTCTACTATTTCGGCAGCGATGCGGCTGAGCGCGAGGCGGTGCTGACGCAGACATCGTCGGGCGGGGTGACGGTGAACGATGTGGTATTCCACGTCTCGATGGACGATCTTCCGTTCGGCGGCGTGGGGCCTTCGGGCATGGGGGCCTATCACGGGCCGGAAGGCTTCAAGGCCTTCAGCCACGCCCGCGCCATCTATCGCCAGCCGCGCTGGGACGTGGCCGGACTGGCGGGGATCAAGCCGCCCTATGGCGATGCTGCCACGCGGATGCTGGCGCGAGTGTTGAAAAAGTGACGTTCGCCGCAGTTTTCCGGCTCGATTCGCACCACTCGCTGACACCCGTTCGTGTCGAGCGCAGGCGCGACACGGCGCGCGGTTTCTCGACTTTGCTCGACACGAACCGAGGTTGTTTGATTCCATTTGAAACAGAACGCCGCTAGGAGGCAAATGCGGGAAAACAAGGGGTATCCCCACTTGCGCGCGCCAGCCGCCGGGACTAGGGCGCGCATCATCGATGGGCTTGCCTGATTCAGCAGGCCCGGCGGACGCTTGTCAAAGGACGAAACGTGGTCGACCTGTCGCAATACCTGCCGATCCTGATCTACCTGGTGATCGCCTTCGCGCTTTCAGCCCTGTTCGTTTTCCTGCCGATGGGCATTTCCTACCTCACCGGATCGCACAAGCCGAACGCCGAAAAGAACAGCGAGTACGAGTGCGGTTTTCCCGCCTTTGAAGACCCGCGCAGCCAGTTTGACGTGCGCTTCTACCTCGTGGCGATCCTGTTCATCATCTTTGACCTTGAAGCCGCGTTCCTGTTTCCCTGGGCGGTCAGCCTCAAGGAAACCGGCTGGGCCGGCTGGACGACCATGATGGTTTTCCTGGCCGAACTGGTGATCGGCTTCATCTATGCCTGGAAAAAGGGCGCGCTGGACTGGGAATGATCGCATGAACGCTCCACTTGCTCCTGCCGCCGGTCCGGCCACCCAGCCCGACCAGGCCTTTTTCGACAGCCTCAATGCCGAGGTGAACGACAAGGGCTTCCTCGTCACGTCGACCGAGGACCTGTTCCAGTGGGCCCGTACCGGCTCGCTGTGGTGGATGACCTTCGGCCTCGCCTGCTGCGCGGTCGAGATGATCCACGTCAACATGCCCCGCTATGATATGGAGCGCTTCGGCGCCGCCCCGCGCGCCTCCCCGCGTCAGAGCGACGTGATGATCGTGGCGGGAACCCTCTGCAACAAGATGGCCCCTGCGCTGCGCAAGGTCTATGACCAGATGTCGGAGCCGAAATACGTCATCTCGATGGGAAGCTGCGCCAACGGCGGCGGCTACTACCACTACAGCTACAGCGTGGTGCGCGGTTGTGACCGGATCGTGCCGGTGGACATCTACGTCCCCGGCTGCCCGCCGACTGCCGAGGCGCTGCTCTATGGCGTGATGCAACTGCAGCGGAAGATCCGCCGCGTCGGCACGCTGGAACGGTGAGGGCAGGCTGATGACCATAGTTCATTCCGCCCCCAAGTTCGCCTCGAACGAAGGCGTGCTCGATAGCCTCTCGGCCGCGCTGGGCGATATGCTGGTGGCCGCGAAGGAGGAACACGGCGAAATCGTGCTGACCGTCGCGCGCGAGCGGCTGGTCGAGGCACTGACCCTGCTGCGCGACGGCCACGAATACCAGCAGCTCATGGAAATCGCCGGGGCCGACTATCCCGCGCGGGCCGAGCGGTTCGATGTGGTTTACATGCTGCTCAGCCTGACGAAAAACCATCGCCTGCTGATCAAGGTGAGCGCCTCGGAAGCGACTCCGGTTCCCTCGGTCACCGGGCTCTGGCCGGTCGCCGGCTGGCTGGAGCGCGAAGTGTTCGACATGTACGGCGTCCTGTTCGCCGGCAACACGGATCTGCGGCGCATCCTTACCGACTACGGCTTTGAAGGCCACCCGTTCCGCAAGGATTTCCCGCTGACCGGCTATGTCGAACTGCGCTATTCCGAGGAAGACAAGCGCGTGGTCTACGAACCCGTCCAGCTCGCGCAGGACCTGCGCCAGTTCGATTTCATGAGCCCATGGGAAGGCGCGCACTATGTGCTGCCGGGCGATGAGAAGGCTGCCGAAATTGACAGGGGGGCCGCGAAGTGAGCTTCACTCTCGAACAGTCGCCCACCACCGGCGACGAGGTCATCACCAACTACACGATCAACTTCGGCCCGCAGCACCCCGCCGCGCACGGCGTGCTGCGCATGGTGCTGGAGCTGGACGGCGAGATCATCGAGCGAGTCGATCCGCATATCGGCCTGCTCCACCGCGGCACCGAAAAGCTGATCGAGCACAAGACCTACCTGCAGGCGCTGCCCTATTTTGACCGGCTGGACTATTGTTCGCCGCTGGGGATGGAGCACAGCTACGTCCTCGCCATCGAGAAGCTGCTCAACCTCGAAGTGCCGCTGCGCGGGCAATACCTGCGCGTGCTGTTCGCCGAACTGACCCGCATCTGCAACCACATGCTCAACATGGGCAGCCACGTGATGGATGTCGGCGCGATGACGCCGAACCTGTGGCTGTTCGAGATCCGCGAGGATTGCCTCAACTTCTTTGAGCGCGCGAGCGGGGCACGAATGCACTCGGCGTGGTTCCGCCCCGGCGGCGTGCATCAGGACGTGCCGCAGAAGCTGCTCGACGATATCGGCGCGTGGCTCGACACGCGCCTGCCGCGCCTGTTCGAAGACGCGATGAGCCTGGTGGTCGATAACCGCATCTTCAAGCAGCGCAATGTCGACATCGCACTGGTCAGCAAGGAAGATGCGATCCGCTGGGGCTTCTCCGGCCCGATGATCCGCGCTGCCGGCATCGCCTGGGACTTGCGCAAGAGCCAGCCCTACGACGTCTATGACCGCATGGATTTCGAGATTCCGGTCGGCACCCGGTCTGACTGCTATGACCGGTTCATGGTCCGGGTCGAGGAAGTGCGCCAGTCCGCCCGGATCATGCGCCAGTGCCTCGCCGAAATGCCCGAAGGCCCGGTCGCCAGCACCGACCGCAAGGTCTCGCCGCCCAAGCGGGGCGAGATGAAGCAGTCGATGGAAAGCCTGATCCACCACTTCAAGCTCTACACCGAAGGTTTCCACGTACCGGCGGGCGAAGTCTACGTCGCCACCGAAAGCCCCAAGGGCGAATTCGGTGTCTATCTGGTCTCGGACGGCAGCAACAAGCCCTACCGCTGCAAGATCCGCCCCACCGCCTTCAGCCACCTTCAGGCGATGGACTTCATGTGCAAGGGCCACATGCTGCCCGACGCCACCGCCATTCTTGGCGCGATCGACGTCGTGTTCGGGGAGTGTGACCGCTAATGGCCTACCGTCTGCAAATCGCCACCCAGATGATCGCGCACTACAATGCGCAGGATGCCGACGCCTATGTCGCGCTGATGACCGACGATGCCTGCGAAGCCAGCTATCGCGGCGCGGTGGTGCGTGAGGGCAAGGAAGGCGTGCGGGCAGGTCTGAAGGCGATGTTCGCCGAGTTCCCCGAGAACCGCGCCGAGATCGTTACCGGCTATCACCTTGGTGACTACGCCGTCCTGCACGAAAAGGTCTGGCGCTCCAACGCGTCGGAGCCGTTCGAAGTCATGTCCGTCTACTCGTTCGAGGGCGACAAGTGCTCTCGCGTGGAGTTCATCCGGTGATGGCGAGAGCAAACATCCTCCCCGAGCTTGTCTCGGGGAGGGGGGTCGCCCGAAGGGCGGTGGAGAGGTCGGCGCTTGCCAAAGCGCCGCTGGCGCGGCGTACCCCTCCGTCAGCGCTTCGCGCTGCCACCTCCCCGAGACAAGCTCGGGGAGGAGCTGGATATGGAATCGCATAATGGCTGACCGTCATCTCGAACCCGATACGCCGGAGCTGCGCGCGCGCTGGGGGGCCTTTGCGTTCAATCCCGCGTGGGATGCCAAGGCCAAGGCCGCCATTGCGCGCTATCCCGCCGGGCGGCAACGCTCTGCCGTGATGGCGCTGCTCGACTATGCCCAGCGGCAGGTTGGCGAGGAAACCGGCACGCAGGGTTGGCTGCCGATCCCAGTGATGGAATATGTCGCCCGCTATCTCGACATGCCGGTGATCCGGGTGGTCGAGGTGGCGACCTTCTATTTCATGTACAACATCGCGCCGGTCGGCAAATTCCACGTCCAGGTCTGCGGCACCACGCCGTGCATGCTGCGCGGTTCGGACGACCTGTTCGCCGCCTGCCACAAGCGCGGGATGCACGTCGGTCACACCACCGACGATGGCCTGTGGACGCTGACCGAGGTCGAATGCATGGGCAACTGCGCCTCTGCCCCGATGGTCCAGATCAACGACGACAACTTCGAGGACCTGACGGCGGAGCGGCTCGACAAGGTGCTCGACGATCTCGCCGCCGGTCGCCAGCCCAAGGCGGGCACGCAGGAACCGGGCCGTCACACGGTGGAACCGGCGGGCGCGCTCTCCACGCTGACCGCAATGGCCGGTGAGAACC
>JAGWTB010000084.1 GCA_028869175.1 Sphingomonadales bacterium | reverse complement strand
TAGCAAGATCAAACACTTCAGACGCATCGCAACCCGATACGACAAACTCGCCAGAAACTACGCCGGCTTCCTCAATCTCGTGGCGGCACTCAAATGTTGCCTATGAATGTAAACACCGCCTAGGGTTCAACCCGCCTGGCAACCACAGTAAACAGACACGCCAGCGCGACGAGCAAGGCGACAGGTCCGACCACGAAAGCCAGCCACGGGGCAATTTTCACCGCACCGAATGTCACCGCGAGCGGTGCGCCAACTGCAAGGGCAATGGCGACATTGCCGCGCCAATCAGTCGGCACATAACGCCCGCCGGAGCCGGGCACTTTGCGGAACCAATAGCGCCTATCGGCCAAGCCGCGAAACCTCAGAACGGAATATCGTCGTCCAGATCGTCGCCGAAGCCGCCGCCGGCAGCACCGCCACCAGCGCCGCCACGGGAACCGCCCGATGCGCCGCCACCCCAGTCACCGCCGCCGGAGCGCTGGCCGCCGCCACCGCCGCCATAGCCGCCGCCCGAGGAACCGCCGCCCCAGTCACCACCGCCGCCGGAACGCTGTCCGCCGCCGCTACCGCCGCCGGGCGCGCCGTCCAGCATGGTCAGCACCGCGCCGGGGCCTTGCAGCACCACTTCGGTGGAATAGCGGTCATTGCCCTGCTGGTCCTGCCACTTGCGGGTGCGCAGCTGGCCCTCGATGTAGATTTTCGAACCCTTGCGCAGGAAGCGTTCGGCCACCCCGGCGAGGCCTTCGGAAAAGATCGCCACCGAATGCCATTCGGTCCGCTCCTGCTTTTCGCCGGTGTTGCGGTCTTTCCAGCTTTCCGAGGTGGCAATGCGCAGGTTGCAGACCTTGCCGCCGTTCTGGAACGACTTCACTTCCGGATCGGCACCGAGGTTGCCGACCAGAATGACCTTGTTGACGCTGCCTGCCATCGAATCGTGTCCTTGCGAGATTTGGCCGTTTCGGTAACGGATCGCGGGCGGCAGAGTCACCCCTGCAACCGCGCCTTACCCACAGCGGGGATTACCGTTCGCCGCGATCCGGCTCAACCCAGCCCCAGCCACACCGCCAACCAATAGGTCAGCCCGGCGAAGAGATAGGCCAGGCCGAACAGGTAGGCCAGCATGAAGGCGGGCCATTTCCACCCGTTCGTCTCACGCCGGGTGACGGCAATCGTGCTCATGCATTGCGGCGCGAAGACGAACCAGGCGAGGAAGGCCAGCGCGGTCGGCAGGCTCCAGCTTGCCTTGAGCCGGGTGCCGAGGGCATTGGCGGTCGCCGCCTCGTCATCGGATTGGCCCACGGCATAGCTCGTCGCCAGCGAACTCACCGCCACTTCGCGCGCGGCCATGGCCGGGATCAGTGACAGGGCGATGTCGCGGTTGAAACCGATCGGCCGCACCACCACCGCCAGCCCGTTCGCCAGATGCCCGGCGATGGAGGCATCGACCTGATCCTCGCCCGGCTGCGCGCGCGGGAAGTTGAGCAGCAGCCACAACACCACGGTGATGGTGAAGATGATCGTGCCGGCGCGGCGCAGGAATATCCACGAGCGCTGCCACAGGCCGATGACCAGATCCTTGAGCTGCGGCAGCTGGTACTTGGGCAGTTCCATGATGAAGCCGCTGGCGGACCCCTTGGTCACCGTGGAGCGCAGCGCCATCGCGGCGATCATGGCGGCGACGATGCCGATGCCGTAAAGCCCGAACAGCACCAGCCCCTGCAGGCCGATGCCGCCGGCCAGTGTCCGGTCGGGAATGAAGGCGGCGATGATCACCGCATAGACCGGCAACCGCGCCGAACAGGTCATCAGCGGGGCAATCAGGATCGTCGTCAGCCGGTCCTTCGGATCGGAAATCGAACGGGTCGCCATGATGCCGGGAACCGCACAGGCAAAGCTGGACAGCAGCGGAATGAAGCTGCGCCCTGAAAGCCCGACTCCGGCCATCATCCGGTCCATCAGGAAGGCCGCCCGCGCCATGTAGCCCGATGCTTCGAGCGCCAGGATGAAGAAGAACAGGATGACGATCTGCGGCAGGAACACGATCACCGAACCGACCCCGGCGATGATCCCCTCGGTCAGCAGGTCGCGCGGCAAGCCGGCGGGGAGCAGCGCGCGCACCGTATCGTGCAGCCAGCCGACCGCGCGCTGCATGCCGTCGGCGAACGGCGCTGCCCCGGCAAACACCGCCTGGAACACCACGAACAGCAATGCGAACAGGATCAGCGGTCCCCACCACGGGTGCAGGAACACCGTGTCGAGCCGCGAATGCAGCCGGTGCCGCGCGCTTTCCGAAACGATCGCGCCATCGGCGATCTGGTGGGCCAGCAGGCGCCGTTCGGGCAGGAAGCTGTGCGGGCGGCGCGCTTCGGGGTCCCGCGCCTGGGCAACCGCGACGGCGGCGACCAGTTCGTCCAGTCCGCGCCGGCGCACCGCCACGGTGGGGATCACCGGCACGCCCAGCTCGCTGGCCAGCGCCGCCGGATCGATGACCAGTCCGTCACGCTCGGCCAGATCGAGCATATTGAGCGCCACCACGCAGGGCTTGCCCAGCTCGATCACTTCGAGCGCGAAGACCAGATGCTGTTCGAGGTTCGAGGCATCGAGCACGACGATCAGCACGTCGGGGGCCGGTTCCCCGGCAATCTCGCCCAGAATGGCGCGGCGGGTCACTTCCTCGTCCGGGCTGGTGGCGTGGAGGCCGTAGCTGCCGGGCAGGTCGGTCAGTTCGATCGATTCGCCGCCGGGCAGGGCCAGCCGCCCCGCCTTGCGCTCAACCGTGACGCCGGGATAGTTGGCGATCTTCTGGCGCGCGCCGGTCAGCGCATTGAACAGCGCGCTCTTGCCCGCATTGGGATTGCCGACCAGTGCCGCGGAGCGGAGGTTCGCCATGCCCGGTCCCCGCGCCTCAGGCCGCTTCGACCGTCATCGCGCGGGCATGGGCGCGGCGCAGCGCCACCTGCATCCGCCCGACCATCACCGCCAGCGGATCGCGCCCACCCAGCACGCCGCGATGCGCCACCGCCACCCGCGCGCCTTCGTCGATACCCATGGCGCGCAGCCGCTGGCCTTCGTCTTCGGCAAGCACGGACCAGTCCACCGCGACAATGCGGGCGCGCTGGCCGATGGGGAGAAGATCAAGTGTCATCACGGTTCCGCTGGCAGAACCACATGCTAATTGCAAGTCATTCGCAATAATTGACCTGGATCAAAAACGCCGATCAAGCCGCCGGATAACGCAGCCGGCCGAGGAAGCGCGCCATGCTGAAATGCTCGTCATGCGGGCGCAGCAGCCGGGCCTTCGCCTTTTCGAACCGCATCACCCCTTCGATCCGCCGGTCGAGGAAGGCCAGGGTTTCGGCCTTGCCCTCGCTGGAATCGCCAGCGAAGACCGCCAGTGTCGCGGCATAGATGCCCGCCAGCGTGGTGCGCTTGGTGTAGTGGTTGAAGTCCGCCGCCGTATCGCCCGCCAGCCGCCACATCCGGTCGGCGCTGTTCCAGCCATGCGCCAGCGCGGCGGCCACGTTGCGGGGCCGCGCCATGATCGCCTGCGCCCGGCGCAGCGCTTCCTCGCGCCCGGCCAGCGCGTCCAGCCGGAAACGGACCAGCCGGCGGATGCGTTCGCGGATCGGCAGCTTCGCCAGCACATCCTGCGGCAGGGCCAGCGCCATATCGGCATCGATCCGCGTGATCCACGCGGCGATCATCACCATCGCCCCGCCGCGAAAGGCGAAGCGGGCGAGCGCGGGATCGACACCCTGCTCTGCCGCCGCCGCATCGAGCGCGGCTTCGCTCCAGCCATCGAACACCGCGGCATCGGCCACGGCGGGTGCCAGCGCGAGCCGCAATGCATCGAGCGAGGCGTGATCGGCGGTCATCGCGGTCAGAGCGAGGGGCCGTAGGACCGTGTAGCTGCCCCGCGCGCGGCGCGCGGCTTGGCATTGGTCACGATCTCGGTCACCAGATTGCTGTTCTTGCCATCGAGCAGCGCATAGTCGCGCGCCGAGCGGCCCGAATTGTCCGCCCGGTCAGGATCGGCTCCGGCCTTGAGCAGCACCCGCATCAGCGCCACGTCCTTGCGGTGGACCGCCGAAATCAGCGGAGTTTCGCCGGCTCCGTTGGGATCGTCCACCCGCGCGCCCTTGTCGAGCAGCAGTTGCACCCCTTCGACGAAACCGACATTGGCGGCAGCGACCAGCGGCGTCCCGCCATGCACGTCGCGCGCATTGGGATTGGCTCCCTTGGCCAGCAGGAAGGTCATCCAGGTCAGGTCGCGCTTGTTGGTGACGAGGTGCAGCGCGGTTTCGCCGGTAGTGACGTCGCGGGTGTTGACCACGGTGGTTCCGGGTTCGCCCAGCATCTCGTTGACGACGTTGCCGTCCTTCTTCTTCACCGCTTCGAGGAACTTGTAACCCGCAGAGAACTGCGCCGAAACCGGCGCCGAAACGACGAGAAGCGCGCCCAGCAGGGGTGCCAGCACCCGTGTAATCCGCTTCGCCATGACCAAACCTGTCCTCCTGTTGCCCGCACCGGAGCACCGGCGGGGAATCGCCCGTGCCTGTGCCCCAATCGCCTGTTGCAAGGCAAGGTTTAGCAGAGCATGAACCGCCGCACCATGACGAGCAGACATCCGATTTTCGCTGCGCTGGCCCTGCCCCTGGCGTTGACATTGCCGCTGGCCCTGTCCGCCTGCGGCAGCAGCAGCCCGCAAGCCGAGCGCCCGCCGCTGGAAGGCGCGGCCATCGGCGGTCCGTTCACCCTGACCGACAAGGACGGCCGCACTGTGCGGTGGGACGATTTCGCCGGCCAATACCGCATCGTCTATTTCGGCTATACCTTCTGTCCCGATGCCTGCCCGACCGACGTCGGCGTGGCGATGCGCGGTTTTGCCAGGTTCGAGAAAGACCATGCGGCGCTGGCCGCGCAGGTGCAGCCGATCTTCATCTCCATCGATCCGGCGCGTGATACGCCCAAGGTGGTCGGCGAATTCACCGCTGCCTTCCATCCGCGCCTGCTGGGGCTGACAGGCACCCCGGCGCAGGTCGATGCCGCCGCCAAGGCCTTCGCCGCCTATTATGCACGCGGCAAGGAAACCGGGGGCGGTTACCTGATGGACCACAGCCGCATCGCCTACCTGATGGGCCGCAAGGGCGAGGCAATCGCCATGCTCCCGGTCGACAAGGGGCCGGACGCTGTCGCGGCGGAACTGGCGAAATGGGTACGGTAAGACCCGGCGACCGCTTCTGGGAACGCGGCCTGCGCTCGCTCGACCAGGGCGAGTGGGAAGCGCTGTGCGATGGCTGCGGCAAGTGCTGCCTGCACAAGCTGGAAGACGAAGACACCGGCGAATTCTACGCCACCAATGTTGCCTGCAAGCTGCTCGATCTGACCACGGCACGCTGCCGCGACTATCGCAATCGGCGGATGTATGTGGCGGACTGCGTGCGGCTCACCCCCGAACTGGCGGGCAAACTCGCCTGGCTGCCCGACACCTGCGCCTACCGCCTGCGCGCCGAGGGCGAGCCGCTGCCCGAATGGCACTACCTGATCTGCGGCGATCGCGACGCGGTCCACCGCGCCGGCCAGTCGGTGCGCGGCAAGGCGATCAGCGAGACCGTCGCCGGCCCGCTCGAACAGCACGTGATCCTGCCAGAAGGCATGGAAATCGCTGAGGATTGGGATGATGAGGATGACTGACTGCGCCAGCATCCTCCGCGAACTCGTGCCCGAGAGTATCCGGGTGGCGGCCCATGCTTGACTGGCTGCGCCGCGCGCCGGGCGAGGAGCCGACCGTGCTGGTGGGCGAACGTCCCTTGCCGCTGGTCGTCCGCCGCCTGCCGCAGGCCCGGCGCATGACCCTGCGCCTGTCGCCCGACGGCAGCGAGGTGCGCGTCTCCATGCCGCGCTGGGGCCGCACCGCCGAGGCGCTGGCCTTTGCCCGCAGCCGGGCCGACTGGCTGGCCGGGCAACTCGCCGCGCTGCCGCAGGCGCAGCCTCCCGTGCCGGGCGGCACGCTGGCCTTCAGGGGCGAACAACTGGCCATCATGCACGATCCCGCCGCCCCGCGCCGGGTGCGGCTGGAAGGCGGCGCGCTGCTGGTCGGCGGTCCTGCCGAAAGCGTGCCGATGCGCCTGCGCCGCTGGCTGGACGGAGAAGCGCGGCGTCTGATCGCCGAAGACCTTGCGCATTACTGCGCCAGAGCCAACCGCCCCGTCCCGCGCCTGTCGCTGGCCAATGCCCGGCGGCGCTGGGGCTCGTGCTCGGGCCGGGGCGAGATCCGCATCAACTGGCGGCTGGTCATGGCCCCCGACGCAGTGCGCCGCTCGGTCGTGGCGCACGAAGTCGCGCATCTGGTGCATTTCGACCACTCGCCGCGGTTCCACGCGCTGCTGGCGGAACTGTTCGAAGGCGATGTCGCTGCAGCGAACCGCTGGCTGAAGCGCGAGGGCCAGGGGCTTTATGGGGTGTTTGGGTGATGAACTTCGGACACGTCAATCCGGCGTAACTATCGAGATTTTCGCCTGTTGCGAAAGAATATCAAGGGCAACGGCAGCCTTGCCCTTATCAATCTTGCTGCTGCCCGAATCCCCACCAATCAAGAGCGAAGGCACCCATATGTAGACTTCGTCTGCCGCAATGGGACCAATCTTGCGCAGTGCCTTCTTGAATTCTGCAAGTCTTCCCGAGTCCTTGAGAAAGCTGGCGAGCGTCAGGTAGACGGCCAGAAATATCTCCGCTCGCGCTGCGCAATAGACCGTCTGCGCATCGTTGACTTTGGCTAGCCAGACCTCCTTGCCATTCCACAGAAATGTCTCACCAAACGCTGTTCGGAGAATGGATTCCCATCCCTTCCTTTTCGGGAACCATGGCTGAGCCATGCCATTCCATTCATCGGGATCGCAGGTCCACAAGAAGCCGTCGTTGTAGGAACAAAAGCCATCCCGTCCCAGCAAGGCCAACAGGATTGGCGGCAGCCGACTTGCCAGCCGATCGCGCGCTGCGGCATCAAATTCAGCATATTTCTGTTTCGTCACATAGCTTTGATCGAACATCTCGAAAACTTCGGATTCACTGACCATCGTCTGCATCCTATATCGTGAGTCTGACGTTCATCTTGCACTTGCTCCAGAACGCTTCTTCGACTGGCCGTTTTGGTCCGGTGCCATTAAGCCATGCTTCTACGTCGGTTTGCAGCTTGTCCGCCAGCTTGCGCTTTCCCCAGTTCGATCCGATGCTGGAATTGACTGCGGTCAGGCCCATGCCGGTCAGTTCATCATGGTCGCCGCCAGCCACCTGATCGGGCGAATGTAGTGCACGCTGTGTTGCCATCCAGCTTGTTGCGCGATTTGTCGCCTTGACCAGCCCGAAGCCATTGGCACGCTCGTCATCTGTCCCGGATGCAAATATGCCTGCAATCGCGGCCAATTCGTATGCCTTGAGATACTTGTATTTGGTCTTGCTGTTCTGCGCCTCGGTAAGCCGCGAGACCATGTCGGTGGTAACATAGGAGCGCAAATCGGCTTGGGTCTTGGCCGAATCAGGGTCGCGTCCGCGATCTTCAAAGCGGGACCGGTTCCGCAACCAATGGCTCACAGCCATGCCATTGATGTTCGACTGCTGCATCGCAAGTTGGCGGGTATATTCAGCCTTGTGCTTGGCTGGCGTAAGCTTGTCGCCCATCTGGAACGGGACGACGATTGCCGGATCGATCTTGTCCGGCACCTCAACCTTGAGATTGTTCAAGATGAGAATCAGATTGACCTGCATGCCCTGTTCGAGCGACGTAATCTCGCGGTCCTTGAGCGTTGCCGCCTTTTCGTCAACCGCCGGGTCCTTGGCTTCCTTGGCCAGCTTTTCAATCTTGTTGACCGTTGGCGTGATGGCAGTGATTGCCTTGGTGGTATCGGTCTTTTTCTTGCCCTTCAGCTTGTCAGCCTTGGTCTGGAACTCGCCGAGGTAGGTTGAGAGTTTCTTGGGCGTGCTCGCCATCATGACCCGAGGCTCGCCCTTGATATCCACCCACAGGCGATGGCTTTCGTCACCGGCCGAGAAACTGAGTGAAACGCCGACGGCCTTAAGCACGCGATTGATAACGGACTTGCCGCCCGCCATAACCATCTTGCCCAGCTTCTTGGCCTGATCGATGATCCAGCCAATCACCTTGTCGAGCGCCTTGTCCACCGGAGCGCGGATCTTCTTGACGATCTCGACCACCTTCTTGCTGACATTGCCCAGCCCGGCAAAGTTGGCGAGGAAGCTGATCGCCAGCGACAGGCCCTTGGCGAGGATATTCTCCACCCGGTTCGCCGCCGCGCCGATCACGCCGTTGGCGATGGCGGAAATCCCGTCGATGATCGCGGCGACCACGGCGGCGATGCGCTTGATCTCGTTCACCACGAACATCACCGTGCGGTAGATCGAGAGCAGCGCCTGGATGAACGCCGCCGCCGGAACCAGCATCGAGACCACCTTCTCGATGGCAACGCGGATCACCTCGCCCTTGATGAAATCGATGATGGCATCCATCGCCATCTGCTTGAGGTTGGAAAGCTGCTCAAGGAACTGCTGCCAGGCGGCCATCGGACCCTGCGTCACCAGTGTCTTGACCAGATCGAAGCCGGCTTCGAGCGTGGCCACCACCGTCTCGTTGGTCGCGGCCACCAGCTTGGCGCGGATGTTGGCCCAGGTCAGGCCGACGACCGAGAGGCCGAACTTGAGGATTTCCTTCAGGTCGAAGCTGCGCGGGATGTAGATGTTGGCTTCGGCAATCGAGCCGAGCAGCCAGTCGAAGATGCCGCGCTTGAGGTGATCGAGGATGTTGTTCTTGAACTGGTTGAACCCGGCCTTGCCCGCCTTCACCAGGTTGCCGATGAAGCGGCCCGGGGCCTTGATGATCGTCTTGAAGGCCGCGCCGGCCTTCTTCAGGTAGGGGATCACGCTGGGGGCGACGACCTCGAGGATTATCTCCAGCAGCTGCAGCACCGTGCCGCCGGCCCACTTGATGAAATCGACCACGAAGCCGCCGAACAGCTTGGCGAATTTCACCCAGGCCCCGACGATGGTGACGATGTCGAAGATCGTCAGGCTGCGCAGGGTATCCATGAAGCGGCCGGGCAGCGACTTGACCAGCGCCAGCGCGCCCGAAAGCGCATCCTTGAACCACTTCCACGCCTTGCCGACCGCGCCGCTCTTCTGGATGTTGTCCCAGATTTCCTTCTGGCCGATCAGTTCCATGAAGGCACCGATCAGCGCCGCGGCGGGGCTCTGGCCTTCATCGGACACCGGGTTCTTGCCGAACACGCCGACCAGCAGGTCCCACTTGGGGATGACCGAGGCGGCATAGCGGCCCAGCGGCTTGAGGATCGCGTCCTTGACGATCTTGGCGATGCCGGTGACCAGCCCCTTGCCGAAATCGATCAGCTTGACGACCGGGGCGGTGAAGATGCGCTTGGCGCGGTCCCACACGTCACCCAGGTGGAAGATGTCGCGCCAGCCCAGCGAATCGATGAATTCCATCAGCGCATCGCGGAAGGCCGCCCCGACCATGCCCAGCGAGCGGAACTGGTCCTCGATGAACTTGCCGCCCTTTTCGAAGATGCCGTGGTTGTTGAGCGCATCGACGATCAGCCCGCCGCCGGGGATGAATTCGATCAGCGCGCGCAGGATGTTCGCGCCAGACCGCTCCACCATCGACATGTTGATCGGGTTCACCCCGATAACGATGGTGAACAGGCGGAAGCCGGGGATGTAGTTCGCCTTGTCGGCGATCCAGTTGAGCGCCTTGCTGACGATCCCGCGCTGGGCGCGCCTTTCCGAACGGTTGTTGACGCGCGGCGCTTCGCTTTCCTTGAGCTGGATCGCCGCCTGCTGCTGGATGGTGTGGGTCAGCTCGTGCGCGATCAGCTTGGAGCCGTCCTCGGTATCGGGATTGTACTGCCCGGCGTTGAAGAACACATGCCGGCCATAGGTGAAGGCCCGCGCGCCGAGGCGGGTGGAAAGGTTCTCCGCCTTGCCATCGGTGTGGATGCGCACGCCGCTGAAATCGGCGTTGAACCGGCGGCCGAAGAACCCGGCGACATCGGGCGCCATCGGCGATCCGCCCGACATTTCCTTTTTCACCGCCGCTTCGGTGGCCGGATCGGCAACATTGTCGGGCGTCGGCGCTGCAGCGGCGGGCGCGCGCTGGACGATCAGCGGGCTGCGCTGGATGCCCCCGCCCCCCGCCGAGGCGCGCGGGGCGGGTTCGGGCATCGCGACAACATGGGCGGCGACCCGGTCTGCTTCCTGTTCGGAGGCATCGCCCGGCTGCGACAGCATCAGCGCCGGCTGGATGCGGGTGGAGGACAGCAGCGCGCTGCGCTGCAGGCCGAGCGGCTTTCGCGCGATCGCCGGTTCGGCCACGCTCGCCAGCCGCAGTTGCGGGCGCGCCTTGTCCTTCGTCTTGCGCCGCGAGGCTTCGCCGCTGCGCTTCGCTTCGGGCGCTTGCGCTTCGGCCTTGACGGCGGCGGCAGAGGCGGCGGCGGGCATGGCCTAGCCGACGGCGGAGAGCGCCGGTTTGAGCGGGCAGAACTCACCGGTCTTGCGGAACTCGCGCTCGACAGCCGCGCGCAGCATGGCATCATCCGGCTTCGCACCGGCATCCAGCGCCAGCAGCCGCACATGGGTGGCCAGATTGCGCAATTGCCCGCCAGTCAACTGGCAGCGGCAGGCAACATCCTGCATCATCCGGCTGGATATGGCGTGGTCACCAAGCTGCGCTGACAGGATCGCCAGCCGCATCACTTCGTCCGGCGCACGGAAATTGAGCACCGCATCAAGCCGCCGCGAGAAGGCCTGGTCGATCCGCTCGACGTCGTTGGTGGTCACCAGGATCACCCCGTCGAACGTCTCGATCCGCTGCAGCAGGAAATTGGTTTCGAGGTTGGCATAACGGTCGTTCGAGCTGCCGATGTCGGTGCGCCGCGCCATCAGCGCATCGCCTTCGTCGAGCAGCAGCACCACGTCGAGCTCTTCGGCGGCGGACAGCGCGCGTTCCAGCGCCTTTTCGGTTTCGCCGATGTACTTGTTGACCGTGGCGGACAGGTCAATGCGGTAGAGATCCTTGCCCAGCCGGCTGGCGATGTGCCGCGCCGCCAGAGTCTTGCCAGTGCCACTCGGCCCGGCGAACAGCGCGCGCACCCCGCGCCCCTGCCCCAGTTCCTCG
>JAGWTB010000013.1 GCA_028869175.1 Sphingomonadales bacterium | reverse complement strand
GTCGATGCGCTCGACCCAGATGTTTTGGTCGCGCAGGAATGCGAAGACCCCGCGTATTCGGCGGCCGCATATCGGGATTGGGCTGATAACTATTGCTGGATCGGGTACGGGAAAAGCAAGGGTATTGGCGTGTTTGCTCGTCGAGGCCTTTCCATTGAACGGCTTGATTGGCACGATGCGGGCTACCAGCTGTTTTTACCTGTACGGATAGCTGGAAAATTCAACATTCTAGCAGTCTGGACGCAAAGTACCAAGCCTGCGAGCATGGCATATATCGGTCAGTTCTGGCACTATCTGCAATTACACAAGAGCAAGCTGGACCATTCGACCATAATATGCGGCGATTTTAACAGTAACCAAATCTGGGATCGTCCGCGCCGTGCATGGAATCATTCAGACTGCGTTCGAGAACTTGGAGACCTTGGATTTTTCAGCGCCTATCATAGGCACATGAACGAACCTCATGGCGCAGAAAGCGATCCAACCTTTTACCTGTATCGCGACGTAAAACGCCCATTTCATATGGATTACATTTTTGCACACGAACAACGTCTGAACTTAGATGCAAACTGTTTCAAGGTTGGATCGCCTGACGACTGGCTGACTTTCAGCGATCACATGCCTTTGATTATTGATCTCTGACCAAAGCGTGGAAACCATACTGACTCTGAACAAGAGTTACTGAAAGTCAGCGCACTCTCTCCACGACCGAATTGCGATTTTCTGCTGCCGCAGAACCTGGAAGCCGTGCGAAGGTACTGGCCGGATTTGCCACAATGCCCCCCTCAGTGCCCGCCTTGCGCCGCGATCCAGCGGTCTATCTTGGCTTCCAGTACCGGCAGCGGGATCGCGCCTGAGCCCAGTATCTGTTCGTGGAACGCGCGGATGTCGAAGCGGTCGCCCAGCGCGGCTTCGGCCTTGTGGCGCAGGCGCTGGATGGTGAGCGCGCCGATCTTGTAGGCCAGCGCCTGCCCCGGAATCGCGATATAGCGTTCCACTTCTGCCGTGGCATCGGTGCGGCCCATGCCGGAATTGGCCAGCATGTAGTCGATCGCCTGTTCGCGGCTCCAGCCCATGGTGTGGATGCCGGTATCGACCACCAGCCGCATCGCCCGCAGCATCTCGTCATCGAGCGTGCCCCAGTGCTGCATCGGGTCCTTGTAGAAGCCCATCTCGTAGCCCAGCGTTTCGGCATAGAGCGCCCAGCCTTCGACGAAGGCAGTGTTGCCTTCAAAGCGCTGGAAGTCGGGCAGGGTCGGGTCTTCCTGCGCCAGGCTGATCTGGAAGTGATGCCCCGGCGCGCCTTCATGCAAGTAAAGCGTGGTCATGCCGGTCAGGAAGCGGCTGGGCAGGTCATAGGTGTTGTAGAAGAACACCCCGGGGCGCGAACCGTCCGCCGCGCCCTGGTTGTAGCTGCCGCCGGCTTCGAACTTCTCGCGATAGGCCGGGTATGGCTGGATCAGCAGCGGGGTCTTCGGAACATGCGCAAAATAGCGCGGTATCTGCGCGTCGACCGCATGGGCGACACGGGCAAAGCCGTCGGAAAGCTCCTGCCTGCTTTTGGGGTGATAGCGCGGATCGCTGCGGATGTGATCGAAGAACTGCCGCAGGGTGCCGGAAAAGCCCAGTTCGTCGCGCACGCCTTCCATCTCATGCTGGATGCGCGCCACTTCGGCCAAGCCAAGCCGGTGCACCTCGGCGGGATCGAGCCGCAGCGTGGTGCTCTGCTCAGCCAGCTTGCGGTAAAGACCGCCGCCGCCCTTCATGGCCGACAGGCCGACCTGATCGCGCGCCGCAGGCAGGTACTCATCGGCCAGGAAGCGGCGCAGGCGGCGATAGGCCGGCTGAATCTCGTCCCGCACCGCCGCAACATAGGCGGCGCGCAGCGCCGGGCGCGCTCCGGCGGGAACAGAGGCAGGGAATTCGCGCACCGGGGAGGCGAAGGGCGATTGCTCGGGCGGCTGGGCCAGCAGCGCATCGATCTGGGCGATCATGTTGCCGACGGTAAGCTTCGATTCGACCACACCGCTCGCCAGCCCTTGCCGGAACCGCACCGCGGCGTTGTCCAGCACCACCGGAAAGGCGCGATCAAGTGCCAGGGCGCGGCGATAGTCGGCTTCGGTGACATAGGGCACCGAGCCATCGCTCGCCATCAGGGACGGAAATTCCACGTGCAGCCCGCCAAAATGCGTCAGCGGGCGAACCGCCATCAAGGCGCGGAGATCGGGCTGAAGAAAGGCCGCTTCCTCGCGCTTGGCCTGGGCAAAGGCGTCGTAGGACACCTGGCGTTCGGGCGTCAGCCGGGCGCGGTCGATCCGCCCCAGCGCGGCAAGGCTGCGCTGGGCTGATGCCAGCACGTCGCGATCAAGGGCATCGGTGAAGATGCGGCGCAGCGCGTCGCCTTCCACCGCTTCGCCCCGGTAGAGAGCGCTCAGCGGATCGAGCGCTTCCTCGCGCTTGGCATCCTGCGCAAACACCAGTGCCAGCCGCGCATCCTCGGTGGCGGTAGCAGCCGGCGAGGGCCGCGTATCAGCAAACGCCGGTAGCGGTGCAGCACCTGCAAGCAGCGCGGCGGCGAGCAGCGCGACCGGGATCCGGTGATGGACGCCTCGCACGATCAGCCCCACTTGCGCGTCCTGTACCATTTGGTGATCACGTGCTTCACGCCCTGAACCACCGGCAGCGCGGCATGGAGCGTGTTGACGTTGATCAGCCCATCGGGCCGGGCGTTGTTCCAGGTGAGCAGGGCTCCGCGCTGCGGCGGTACGGTGACGCCGAGATTGACGAAATTGGTCTGCCCGCCGTCCGCAACATCGTTGAGATAGATCATGGCCGTCCAACTGCGCTGGCCGCCGCGCTCTGCCTCGGCCTGCCAGTATGATGCGCCGGTGTGCAACCAGTCGCAGTGCTTCTTGAATTCCTGCCCAATCTCGTAACGCTGGCCCTGGATTGTCTCGCCAAAGGCGTGATCGATGCCCAGCAGATCGTCGATGCGCCGCTCGATCATCATGACGAAAGGATCGCGCGGATCGACGTCGCACGAGGAACTGGTGCGGAACACGCCCGCATAGCCATGATCAAGCACGCGCGAGGGATAGGCGGCGTCGTCGATCATGGCGATGAAGCGATCACATTCGGCACCGGTGAGGAAATCGGCAAGCGCGTAGATTTCCGCTCGATCACCCGGCACCCGCCACGCCGCCGGGTCAGCCTCCAGCCGTGCCCGCACCGTATCTCCCAGCCGGGCGAGGGCGGCCTGATCGGCATCGGGCCCGGGCGGCAACGCGGGCATGTCGGTTACGGATAGGTCGGTTGCAGGCTGGGTCATCACTTGCCCTGACTATCCCATTGATCGAACAGGGCAAGAGCCTGTCGCATCGCCGGGTCGCTGCCATCCGGCGCAGTATCGGCCCCCGGCAGGGCTATCCGCGGCACGAATTGTTCGCGCGGGGTGCCATCGACGTGCCACAGCTTTTCGTTGGCGAAAGACACCTTCAGGCAGGACGCCGGCAATTCGTCATCGATCATCGCGCCGAGCAGGTGGCCCATTTCCGAACCGATCACCACCGTGTTGCCCTGGCCTACCGCGTCATAGCCGATGACGATGCCTTCGCCCATCGAGCCGGTCCACAATCCGCCGAGCACGACGATCTGCCCGCCATGATAGGGCGCGCGCGGCTCGACGAATTCGGTCCAGGTGCGCGATACGCCGAACTGGACGCGCTCAGCCGTCAATTCATGCCGCTGGTAGGGAAGGGGCCGCGAAACGAAGTGGCTGAGCATGGCCCGCGCCACGGTGGAGTTGCCGCCGCTGGGCGTATCGCGCATGTCGATGGTGACATGGGCATCGCCGGGAAGCGCGGCCACGGCCGCATCGAAGGCGGCGATCAGGCGGTTGTCGCCCAGTGTGTTGTTCGGGCGCAGGGCAATCACCGGGTGGCCGGCGCTGTCGTGCAGGGTGGTCACCGTCAGCATGCCTTCGGGTCGTTTGACCGAGGCATAGCCGGGCGGCAGCGTCAGTTCGCGGCGCTTGCCGGCAAGGCGAAAGACAAAACGGCGCGGCTGATCGAGTTTCCCCGAAGCCATCGAGTTGACCGCATAGAGCACCTGCGCCGCATCGGCGTGCAGCCCCAGCGCGGCGAAGCGGGCGGTTGCGGCGGCGCGCGGCTCGATACCATCCATCGTCAGCAGTTCCCAGCCGGGGCGCAGCCCCAACCGCGCGGCTTCGCTGCCGCCTTTTACGTCACGAACCAGCAGATGGCCGCCGCGTTCCTCCAGCCAGAAGTCGGCGGCGGACGGCACCCAGGCTGCCTGCGGTGCCGGTGTGGGGCTGACGTGCAGGTGACTGTCGCGGAACAGCAGCAGGAGCGTTTGCAGGCGGTCGGCAAAGGTCAGCCGGTCGGGCGCGGTGCGCAGCGCCGGGGCTGCGGCGTCGATGGCCGCGCTCGGAATGCGGTCCCAGTAGGCGTAATTGGTGGCCAGTTCGCCGCGCGCTTCGTCCCACGCCCGTGCGGCGTCGAAAGGCGGGTCAGCCGCTTCCACCGCGCAGACCGGCTTGGCCGCCAGTGGCGGTGCGGCCAGCAGGAGAGCCGCAGCCCCCACCGTCAGGCACAGTCTTGGAAGCCTTTTCATCGAACTCTCCGGGGCGAACACCGTCGTCCATACAACAGGCTTGTCGGCGTGACCAATCTTCGCCAATCTGCCGGGCCATGGACAACACTGCGGCACTGCAATCGACGGCGCGCTATTCGCTGGGTGCGATGGCTCTCCACTGGATCATCGCGCTGCTGATCGCGCTGAACTACACCAGCGCCTGGGTGGCGGAGGACATGCCGGAGCCGGCGAAGCTGCAGGTCATGGCCAACCACAAAGCGTTCGGCCTGACGGTTCTGGCCCTGTCGGTGGTGCGATTGCTGTGGCGTTTCACCCATCGCCCGCCGCCGCTGGCGGAAAGCCTGAAGGCCTGGGAAGTTGCGCTTGCCCGGGTGGTCCACGGGCTGATCTATACGCTTACCATCGCCATCCCCCTGGCGGGCTGGGCGCTCCATTCCGCCGCAACCGGCGGCAAAGGGCTGACCTGGTTCAAGCTGTTCGCCATTCCCGGCCTGCCACTGGCGCAGGACAAGGCAAGCGCCGGCATCTTCCACGAAATGCACGAGGTGTTTGCCACGCTGATGCTTGCGTTGCTGGCACTGCACGTCATCGCGGCGCTCAAGCACCAGTTCCTTGATCGTGACGGATCGATGCGGCGGATGGTGCCCTGGGGAAAATGAGAAAGCCCCCGCCGGCTGGACGGGGGCTTTCCTTCATGCCCTTGTGGGCAACCGAAGCTTACCAGAAGAAGTCGTAGATCACGTCAACCACTTCGCCGGTGTAGGTATCCACCAGCAGCGCATCGTCGTAATAACGTACCCAGCGGTAGGGGCCATAGGCATCGGGCAGGCGGTACTGCCACGGATCGGTGATCCAGTAGTTGCTGCCGAAGAACAGCGAATCGAGCGTGAAGCCGATCGACAGGCGACGATAGCCATAGCCGCGATAGGGCGCGTAGTAGGAGCCCATGCGGTAGATGCTGCGATGGCTGTCCCGGTACGAATTCCAGTTGTAGCGGTTATCGCGCCGCCAATCGCGGTCCCAGTCGCGATGGTTATCGCCATAGCCGTTGCGGCTCCAGCGGTTGCCGTCATTGCGCCAGCCGTTGTTGTTACCGCGCCAGTTGCCGCCATCACTGCGCCAGTTGCCGCCGTTGTTGTTGCCGCGCCAGCCATCGCGGTTGGCGTCGCCGCGCCAGCGGTCGCCGTCGTTGTCCCGGCGATAGGTGCCGTTGCGGTTAGGGTCGGTATAGGTACGGTTGCGCTCGCCCCAGCCACCACGGTTTTCGACGCGGTTTTCGGGCGCGGGCGGGGGTGTGCCCTGCCAGGTCGGAGCCGGTCGGGCCTCGCCACGGCCGCCCCAGCCGCCGCCACGGTTGCCCCAGTCACGCTGCGGTTGCTGCTGGGCAACCGGCGGCGGGGCAGACTGCTGCACCTGTCCGCCGCCATTCCAGCCACCCCGGCGCTCACCACCCCACTGGCCGCCGCCGCCGTTTCCGGACCAGCTGCGATCTACGCGGGCAACCGGTTGCTCTTGCTGAACCTGCGGCGCAGGAGCAGGCGCGACGCGCTGCTGCCAGCCACCACCGCGTTCTCCGCCGCCCCAGTTGTCTTGCGGAGCCTGTGCCTGAGGTGCCGGCATGGCACCTTGCCCGCCGCCACGACGGCCCCACTCGCGCTCACCGCCATCATCCGGACGTGCACTTGCCACCGCCGGAATGGCCAGCATGGCAGCACCGGCAAGCAAGGCTGCCCATCCATTCGACTTCTTCAGGTTTGCGGCACCCATGGCCGTCACTCCATCCCATGCGCCGCACCATCGGCGGCGACCATGACATGGAACTATCTGAGTCGCGCTGTCGCAAAGGTGAATGGCGCGGTAAGCTTTCCGTTCAGGTTCGGGAGGCACCCTGCGACGCGGTACGGCCGACCACGAGATCAAGCCCCGCCAGTACACGCGCCAGATCGGCTGGAGAAATCCGGCCGACGCGTTCGGTCAGGCAGTCCTTGTCCACCGCGAGAATGAGCGAGGTCTGGGCAACTGATGTCCGGTCCAGCCCGGTTCTCGATGCGGCGAGACGCAAGTTTCCCGGCGCATCACCCCAAGCGAGGTTGCTGGTCAGCGGTACACAGACGACCGTGGCAAGGCGGCTGCGGTTGAGCGCATCGCCCTGAACAACTATCACCGGACGGCGGTAACCCGCAGTCGATCCGGGCGGATCAGCAAGGTCCGCCCACCAGATGTCGCCCTGCAGGATCATGCTGGCGGGGCTTACCACTCGCTGCGGTCAAACACGCGGCGTGCGGCTTCCCGGACGAAGGGATCGGGTTGTTCGCCCAGCTTGTCCAGCACGTCGTTCATTTGCCGGGTGACGCGCTCGGGCGAATTGTTTGCGACAAAATCCCCAAGCGCCCGCGCATAGAGCTTGCTGCGCGAAATGCCGAGTTGCCGGGCCAGAACCTCGGCTTCGTTGAACACCGGATCGGGGATCGAAACTGCCGTTTTCATACCAAAAGTATGACTTTTGGCGAAGGTGCTGTCAAGGGGACGGGACATTGTCCAAATTGCGATTGCGCTGGACCCACAACTATGACCTCAACTCCGCCAGAGCCGGATAGCTCAAAGGAAGCTTGAAGGGATTCACAATCAGATTGGCCAAACGGGGGCTTTCTTGGGTTTCACCCAACAAACCCTCTGCTTCGCAGATGTTAAACGTGAGTTTCGCATAGCGTCGCAGCAGCAGCAAATTCGGAAATCTGCCGTGCCGTTGACACCATTGGAGCAGGTCAAGGTCGCGTTTCGAACTGTTGCAGCTTCGGCAGGCGGGAACCAGATTAACGCCGTCATGGCCGCCACCCCTAGCACGCGGGATGAGATGATCGACTGTCAATTGCTCGTCAGAACCACAGTATACACAACCCGGCTTTGCAAGTAATTTCAAACGTTCGTCATCGTAGAGCGACCCCAGTTGCATAGATCCATCGCAAAGGCCCTTAAACAATCGGGCACGAACCATGTGATCGGTCAGAATATAATGCTGACGGCCCGCCGCCAATGCCGTGTGGGCGCGAGCAAGATTGGCATACGACCAACTGACGTGACGCAGGACGGTCGAGGTTTTCTCGCTCGAAGTTGCTGCCACTATTACCGCGTCAGCTTCTTGTACGCCAACCGCGTCGGCCGATCAGCGGCGTCACCCAGCCTGCGGCGCTTGTCCTCTTCATAAGCCGCGAAGTTGCCTTCGAACCATTCGACGTGGCTGTTGCCTTCAAAGGCGAGGATGTGGGTTGCCAGACGGTCGAGGAAGAAGCGGTCGTGGCTGATGACCACGGCGCAGCCGGCGAAGTTTTCGATGGCGTCTTCCAGCGCGCCGAGGGTTTCGACGTCAAGGTCGTTGGTCGGTTCGTCAAGCAGCAGAACGTTGCCGCCCAGCTTGAGCATCTTGGCCATGTGGACGCGGTTGCGTTCACCGCCTGACAGCTTGCCGACGTTCTTCTGCTGGTCGGCACCCTTGAAGTTGAACGCGCCGACATAGGCCCGCGTCGACATCTCCTGCTTGTTGACCGTCATGTAGTCATGCCCGCCGGAAATCTCTTCCCAGACGTTGTGCTTGGGATCGAGATCATCGCGGCTCTGGTCGACATAGCCGAGGTGAACGGTCTGGCCGATCTCGATGGTCCCGCTGTCGGGCTGCTCCTTGCCGGTCAGCAGCTTGAACAGCGTGGACTTGCCCGCGCCGTTCGGCCCGATGATGCCGACGATGCCGCCCGGCGGCAGCATGAACGAGAGATCTTCGAACAACAGCTTGTCGCCATAGGCCTTGGTCAGGCCCTTGGCCTCGATCACCTTGCCGCCGAGGCGTTCCGGCACCTGGATGACGATCTGGGCCTTGCCGACGGCGCGGTTGTCCTGCGCGTTCTGCAGTTCCTCGAACTTGCGGATACGCGCCTTGCTCTTGGTCTGGCGTGCGGCGGGGGTCTGGCGAATCCATTCGAGCTCGCGGGTCAGGGCCTTCTGCTTGCCGCTTTCCTCACGCTCTTCCTGTTCGAGCCGCTTGGCCTTCTTTTCAAGGTAGGTCGAGTAATTTCCCTCGTAGGGGAAGTACTTGCCGCGATCGAGTTCAAGGATCCACCCGACGACGTTGTCGAGGAAGTAGCGGTCGTGGGTGATCATCAGCACCGCGCCGGCATATTCCTTGAGGTGGTTTTCCAGCCATTCCACCGACTCGGCGTCAAGGTGGTTGGTCGGTTCGTCGAGCAGCAGGATCGAAGGCTTCTGGATCAGCAGCCGGGTCAGCGCGATGCGGCGCTTTTCGCCGCCCGAGAGGCTTTCCACCGACCAGTCGCCCGGCGGGCAGCGCAGCGCTTCCATGGCGATCTCGAGCTGGTTGTCGAGCGTCCAGCCGTCAACCGCGTCGATCTTGCCTTGCAGTTCGCCCATTTCGTCCATCAGCGCGTCGAAATCGGCGTCTTCCGGCGGATCAGCCATGATCATCGAGATTTCATTGAACCGGTCGACCAGATCGGCGGTTTCGCGCGCGCCGTCCTTGACGTTTTCCAGCACCGTCTTGGTCTTGTCGAGCTCTGGTTCCTGCGGCAGGTAGCCGACCGTGATGTTCTCGCCCGGCCAGGCTTCGCCGGTGAAATCGGTGTCGATCCCGCCCATGATCTTCATCAGGGTGGACTTGCCCGCGCCGTTCGGCCCGACGATGCCGATCTTGGCACCTTGATAGAATTGCAGGCTGATATTGCTCAGCACCGGCTTCTGGGCGCCGGGGAAGGTCTTGGTCATGCCCTTCATGACATAAGCGTATTGCGCGGCCATCGGGTTCCTCTGGGGTCTCGCAGGATCGGGAGTTGCCGCGCCCTTACAAGGCGAGCGGGCAGGGGGCAAGCGGCGAGGATGCGGCCTGCGAGACCGGCGCGATCAATGAACCCGCTGGCTGGTTCCGCTGTCAAACAGGGCAAGGCAGCCGGCTTCGATGTATTCCGCCTCATGTGCCAGAAACTCCCAGCGCTCGGCGGCGGAGAGGTGCTGGCGGCGGACCATCGGCAGCTGGGCGGCATCGGCCATGCGGCGCTGGTTGTTGGCTTGTTCGCGATATTCGATGGCAAGGTTCATGGTACGTCCTCCATGGCCCGCACCCTGTGAGGCCGCCGCCTTGCCGGAATCTTTACGAGGTGTAACCGGTTGTCACGATGCGGGGGCTTGGCTAGGTGCGGTTGCATGAGAAACCATATCCGCGCCGCGCTGGCACTAGCCGCGCTTTCGCTCCCTTGTGCTTCAGCCGCAGCGGCGCCTTCGCCGGGCAGCGGAACGGCTTGGGACCTGCTCGAAGGACTGACCAGCGAGATCGGCCAGCGCATGGCCGGCAGCGAGCGCGAGGCGGCGGCGCGGGACTGGGCGGTGCTGCGGCTCAAAGCACTGGGCTTTGCCAATGTCCGGGCAGAGCCGTTCACTATCCGCGGCTATGTGCGCGGCGATGATCGGGCCATGCTGACCACACCCTATCGCCAGAGCCTGGCCATCACCGCGCTGGGCTATTCCGCGCCCACTCCGGCGGGCGGGATCACCGCCGATCTGGTCTATTTCCCGACACTGGACGCGCTGCGTGCCGCGCCGGATGGATCGCTGAAAGGCAAGATCGCTTTCATCGATCACGCCATGCGGCCCAATCAGGATGGTTCGGGCTATGGCCCCTACGGTCAGGTGCGCCGGCAAGGACCGGCCATCGCCTCAGGCAAGGGGGCTATCGGCGTGGTGATCCGCTCGATCGGCACCGACAGCCACCGCAACCCGCATACCGGTGTCACCAACTTCCCGGCAGGCACCACGCCGATCCCGGCAGGTGCCGTATCGAACCCCGACGCTGATCTGATCGCCCGGATCGCCGCACGCGGCAAGCCGATGTCCTTGGCGCTGACGCTTACCAGCCATCCGCAAGACGGCATGCCTTCGGGCAATGTCATCGGCGAGCTCCCCGGTCGCGATCCCGGGTTGCCGCCCATTCTTGTCGGCTGCCATCTCGATTCCTGGGACCTCGGCACCGGCGCGATCGACGATGCTGCAGGCTGTGCCATCGTCGCAGCAGCAGCCTTGCGCGCGCAGGAGGGCGGCAAGCCGCTGCGCACGATCCGCGTGCTGTGGGCCGGGTCAGAGGAAATCGGCGGGTTCGGCGGCACCGCTTATGCCAAGGCACACGGTACAGAACCACACGCCCTGGCGATGGAAAGCGATTTCGGCGCGGACCGGGTGTGGCGGGTGCAGATGAGCTTTGCCGATGCCAACAAGCCGCTGGCGGATCGCATCGCGGCGGCGCTTGGCCCGCTGGGCATCGTGCGCGGTGGCGGCAAGGCGGACGGCGGCACCGACGTGGAGCCGATCATCGAGGCGCAGAAGCTGGCCGTGGTGGAAATGAGCCAGGATGGCACCCGTTATTTCGATTTGCACCACACGCCTGACGATACGCTCGACAAGGTCGATCCTGCGCAGCTGGACCAGAATGTCGCGGCCTGGACGGCGGTGCTGAAGATCGTCGCCAACGAAGCGGGCGCTATCGCACCAACGCAATAGCATCCGTCGTCCCGGGCTTGGCCCGGGACCGCTGGCCTCATCGAAAAAAGGCTGCGTCGATGAGGCCAGCGGTCCCGGCATTCGCCGGGATGACGGATGCATCGACGAGGCTCAGCGCCCCCGGGTCAAGCCCGCGATGGCGCGGAGCGGATCGTCCGCCATAGCTGCCCCAGCGCCCTTGGCAGCAGCGCCAGTCCGGCGAGGTATGCAGGGGCGGCCATCATCGCCCAGTAGAAATTGCCGGGCCGGGCGAACAGCGCGATCATCGCCGCATAGCCGACGAACAGCAGCAGTGCGAAAGCCCCGCGTCGCCCGTCGAGCGCGGCCCAGCCCAGCATCGGGAGCATGGCGACGACGATGCCCAGCGTGTTCGGCAGTTCCTGCAACAGCGACGTGAACTGCACGCCCTTGGCGAAGGCGCGCAGGCCCAACATGCCATGCCAGCCGGGTGAGGCGATGTCCTGCGGGGTCACCAGTTGCCCCAGCATAGCGGCGTGGAAAGCCATGTAGGCGAAGAACAGAGCCGCCAGAGCCAGCCAGGCAGCGAACTCGCGCCAATGCCTGTCCCAGGCGGCAAAGGCGGCGGCGAGCAGCAGGAACGGGAGCGCCAGTTCACGTACTGCCAGCGCCAGCGCCACTGCCGGCAGGGCCAGCCACCAGCGCTCCCGCCACCACAGCATTACCGCGAGGGCAAAGCCCAGGAACAGCGCCGACCACAGTTCATGCATCGCCATCAGGCTGATCGCCGAGATTTCCGACGCGCCGACGCCGACCAGCAAGGCGACGCCGATGCGCTCGGCCACGTGCAGCTTGCCCTCGGTGCCGATGGCCCAGACGAAGACCAGCGCCAGCGCAGCGCCATAGGCAATCATTTGCAACGCGCCCCAGCCGATGAGATGCCCGGCCTCCGCCAGCACCGGCGGGCGGACCGCGAAGAACGGTCTGAGCGGATAGTGGTGCGCCCGGTGCAGGTCCACTGCGGCGCGATAATAGCCCTTGCCCGCGTCCATCTGCGCTACCACGTCATGATAGAGCATCATGTCGGTATAGCGCTTCACGCCTTGCGCCACCGGCCGCACCGGCGCGCCCGGTTCGATGGCCAGCCAGACCAGCACGGCAAGGAAACCAAGCAGCACCAGCAGGGCGGCGGGGCGGGGCAGGCGGGCCAGCATGGCGCCACTGTCACCAGCGTGGCGGCGATAGCAAGCGGGCGGGCGGCGCTATCCCCGGCGAGCGAAGCGCTGCGCCGGGCCTTCGAAGTGGCGGCGCGGGTTGGCGATGAACATCGCATCGAGCTGCGCCTCGCTCACCCCGGCCTCGCGCAGCATCGGCAGCACGTCGTTGTGGATGTGCAGGTAGTGGTGGTCGGGCATCACCGCGTGATAGTCTTCGACGCTGGGGAAATAGTCCGACCAGCAACAGCAATCGTGGCTGAGCGTCATGCGATCAGCATAGCCGCGCCGGGCCAGTTCGGCGATGGTATCGACGCGTTGTTGTGTGGTTATGGCGAAGTTCACGCCAAAGCGGTCCATGCCGAGGATCGAGCCCTTGTCGGCCAGCCGCATCAGGTAATCGATGTCGGTGCTGTCGCCGCTGTGGCCGATGACCAGGTCTTCGAGGTCCACCCCTTCCTCGGCCATCACTTGCTGCACGATCAGCCCGGTCTGCTGCTGCGGCGCGGTGTGGACGGTGATCGGCGTGCCAGTGATGCGGTTGGCCTTCGCGACGGCGCGCATCACCCGTTCGACACCGGCGGTGAGGCCGGGGGTGTCAATGGCGCATTTGAGCTCGCCGGCCTTGAGCTCGGTGCCTGCCATGCCTTCGGTGATGTCGCGGATGAAGTGATCGACCATCAGCTCCGGCCCCTCGCGCAGCATCCCCGGCCCGTACCAGGCGAAAGGCGCGGGCACGGCATCGAAGGTATAGGCGCCGGTCGAGAGGATCAGGTTGAGCGAGGTCTTGCGCGCGACCTTGGCCAGACTGGGGACGTGACGACCGAGGCCGAGCACGGTCAGGTCGACGATGGTGTCAATCCCCGCCGTCTTCAGCGCTTCCAGCCGCGCGGCGGCGGTATCGATGGTCGCTTCGGTGAAGAAATCGGGGCGGTAATTGTACGTGTATTCCATATCCATGAGGAACACGTGCTCATGGATCAGCACCCGGCCCAGCGCGGAACTATCGATCGGACCGCGTGCGGTCTGGACGGCTACGGTGGTCATCGGCACCTCACCTGCTTCATCAGATGGAGCAATGCAGTCACGTCAATGCGCTCCCTCTTGCCGCTCCGAACGAACGGATATTGGCCTGTGGTTCCGGCGGCGGACTAGATCGCAATGCACACCTTGCCGATGCGCCCGCTTTCCTCCTGCTGATAGTGCAGGGCTTCGGCGAGTTCGTCGAGCGGGAAGGTACAATCGATTACCGGGCGCATCCGGCCATCGGCATCGAAGGCGCGGACCATGTCGAGCTGATCGCGGCGGCTGCCGACGGTGACGCCTTGCAGCCGCAGTCGCTTGGCCTGGACGATCTTGAACGGCATGGCGTCGTTCTCGAACCCGCCCGCGCCGCCGATGATGGCGATGTGCCCGCCGGTGCGTGCGGCGATCATCGATTGCGGCAGGGTGTTCGGTCCGGCGACTTCGACGACGTGATCAACGCCGAGCCCGTCGGTGAGATCCTGCACCGCCTCGCCCCAGTTCTCGACCTCGCTGTAGTTGATCGTGTGGTCAGCCCCGAGCGCCTTGAGCCGGGCGATCTTTTCCGCGCTGGATGAGGTGGCGATGACTTTCGCCCCCGCTGCCTTGGCGATCTGCAGCGCGGCGAGCGAGACACCGCCGGTGCCGAGGATCAGCACTGCCGCGCCCGACTTGACCTGTCCATCAGTCACCAGCGCGCGCCATGCGGTGACGCCGGCACAGGTGAGCGTGGCGCTTTCGGCGGCGGTCCAGCCCTTGGGTGCCGGAGTGAAGTGCCAGTAGGGCCGGGTCACCGCCTCGCAAGCAAAGCCATCGGCCATGCCGCCGGGCGAATGGCGCAGCTGGGTGCGTTCAAGGTGCCCGTCAAACCAGCCTGGGTGGAAGCAGCTGACCACCATGTCGCCCGGCTGGAGATTGGGCACGTCCTCGCCGACATCGATGACTTCGCCCGCACCATCCGACAACGGGATCAACCCATCCCGCGACGGGAAGTAGCCGGCAACGACCAGGCAATCGCGGAAATTGAGCGAGGCGGCGTGGATCCGCACCCGGATTTCCCCGCGCCGGGGGGGAGGAGCATCGGTGCTGTCAGCATAGAGATTGTCGAGACTGGCGGGTTGCCGCAGCCGTATCGCTTTCACCATGAGCGGAACTCCTCGAAGCGTTTCTAGCGCTGAACCTTAGGGTGCAATCCAGATGCCGCCATCGATATTGATCGTCTGGCCGGTAATATAACTGCCGCCGGCGCTGCAGAGGAACACCACGGTCGCTCCTACGTCATCGCGGCTGGAGCCCAGGCGTTTCATCGCGGTCTGCGCGGTCAGTTCGTCGATGAAGCCGGGTTGGGTATCGATCATGTATTCCACCCCCGGCGATTCCGAGAACGGGCAGATGACGTTGACGGTGATGCCGTGGCGGCCCCATTCGCGCGCCGCGACCCGGCTCATGCCGCGCACGGCTTCCTTGGCGGCGGCGTAGGAGGTGAAACCCTCGTCGCCGCGCGTGCCGGCGACCGAGCCGAGATTGATCACCCGGCCCCGGTTGGCGCAAAGCTGATCGAAGCAGGCCTGCATAAAGTGGAGCGCGCCGTGAAAGCCCTTGAAGGCTAGCGCCATGTCCTTGTCGCTGGTCGCCTCGAAGGGGACCATCGGGCGTGAGGTGTGGGCATTGTTAACCAGGATATCGATCCGGCCCAAAGTCGCCATCACCTCGGCTGTCACGCGCTCGACATCGTCGCGCTTGCTGACGTCGCAGGCCAGGGCAGTGGCCTTGCCGCCTTCCGCGATGATTTCGGCGGCGGTGCGCTCGCACTTTTCCAGGGTTCGTCCGATCACCACAACGGTCGCACCGGCGCTGCCCAGCGCCCGCGCTATGCCGCGTCCGACGCCCTGGCCAGCCCCGGTGACGATGGCAACCTTGCCGCTCAGTTCCTGCATGGTTCGCGCTCTCCTCGTTGGGCCTGATGGGGCAATCGTCGCGGCTGCGGCTTGACGAATTCAGACACTATGTGCGCGGCTGGCGCGCGCCACGGGCTTCGAGCCGCAGGCGGGTGGGGGATTTGCCGAACCACTTGTTGCATGCGCGGGTCATCACCGACTGTTCGGCAAAGCCCAGCCGTTCGGAAATGCGCGTGAAGTCCAGTTCGGTGCGTTCAAGGTAGTAAAGGGCGATGTCGCGCCGCACCTCGTCCTTCACTTGCTGATACGATGTGCCCTCGGCCAGCAGGCGGCGATGCAGCGTGCGCGGGTGGAGGCCGATGATTGCCGCGACGCGCGCGTTCGAGCTGTCGTCCAGTCCGACCAGCCGCATGATCGCGCCGCGCGTTTCCGCATGGAGCGGCGGGCGCTGACGCGTGAACTGCCGCTCGATCTGCGCAGTCACGCGCTCCAGCGCGTAGGGGTCAGGCGCCATGACCGGACTGTCCAGTGCAGCCTGGCTGAACACCACGCCGTCCTGGTTCTGGCCGAAGCGGACCTCGCAGCCGAAATAGCGGCGATAGCTGCGCAGGGAGGAAACTGGCTGGTGGCGGAAATAGACCCGTTTCGCCCGCGCTCGGCCGCCAGTCAGCTCGATGGCGGCGAGGTGGCCGGCGAGCAGCAGTTGCTCCATCGCCTGCGCCTTGTTCGGCGTGCCGTCGATCAGGATGTCATGGCCCGAAAATACTTCATCCGCCTCGGCATTGGGCCAGAGCCAGACTCGCGCGGCCAGGCTGTGGGCGTAGATATGGTCGCGGACATATTCCAGCGCCTCGCCGAAGGTGCGCGAATTGCGCATGGCTTCGCCCAGCGGGCCGAACAGCCCGCCGCCCTCTTGCCGGGCCGCCAGTCGCATGCCGAAATCGGGGCAGTGCAGCACGGTGGCGGAATGTTCGAGCAATTGGACGAGCTGCCGGTAAGTGGCGCGCGGGCTTTGCTGCGTGACTACCCCCGGATCGATTCCGGCGACGGCAAGCAAGGCAGCCGATGTTCCGCCCAGTTCGGCAACAAGGTCAGGGAAAAACCGCAGCACAGGCGCGTGGATCGCCTCGAATTCCGCGCCGCTGACGGCATCGATGGTCATGGACTGGCTGGGCTCACCGGGCATCGCTGTTCCATCGCGCGGGCGGGGTCGATGGCTGGGGGTTTGTCTGAATTGGTCAAGCTATGCAAGCGCCTCGCGGCTAGGCTGCGGGGCAATGAACGCGGGCGATGCAATCGCCTGCCACGATGGAGAGCGACGCCATGGATGAAACTCTGCAAGCGCTGGTCGATCGGGAAGCAATCCGCTCCTGCGTGGCGCGTCTGGCGCGGGGCGAAGACCGCCGCAGCGCCGACCTGATCCGCTCGTGCTGGTGGCCCGACGCGAAGTTCGACTACGGCGTCTATGGCGGCGAATTCGACGCCTATCTCGCCTGGGTGGTGCCGGGAGCCGATGCGATCAAGGACACCCAACATGTCGTCGGTCAGACCCATATCGAACTCGCCGGAGACATCGCGAAGGCCGAAAGCCACGTCATTTCGTATCACCGGGTCGAGATCGAGGGTGTTGATCGCGATACCTGCATTGGCGGGCGCTATCTCGACAGCTTTGAAAAGCGTGACGGGGAATGGCGGATCGCCGACCGGATCATGCTCTACGATTGGGAGCAGGACTGGGGTGCAGCGGCAGACTGGTCGAAGGGGGTGATGGGCTATCCCTTCACCGCCAGCCATTTTCCCGGCACCGCCAAGGGCGATTTCAGCGAGTCCTGGTTCGCGGGCAAACGTCCGTGAGCGCGCCGCTGGCCGGCAAGGTCGCGCTGGTTACCGGCGCCAGCCGGGGCATCGGCAAGGGCATCGCCCTGGTGCTCGCCGAACAGGGTGCCTGCGTCTACGTCACCGGGCGCACGGTGAACCCGGGGGATTACTACCTGCCGGGCACGGTGGGAGAGACGGCGGCGGAATGCTCCGCACGCGGCAAGGGCGTGGGCGGGAGCGGCATTGCCGTCGCCTGCGACCATGGCGACGATGCGGCGGTGGCCGCGCTGTTTGACCGGATCAGGGCCGAGCAGGGCCGGCTCGACATTCTGGTCAACAATGCCTTCACCCTGTCCGATGACCTGCTGGAACCCAAGGGCTTCTGGGACAAGCCGCTGGCGAATCTGGAGATGTGGGACGTTGGCGTGAAGTCCAACTATGTTGCGGCCTGGCACGCGGCGAAGATCATGGTGCCGCAGGGTTCGGGCCTGATCGTGGCCATTTCGGGCTTTGCCGCGACCACCTATACCTATGGCGTGATTTTCGGCACCTCCAAGACCGCCGTCGGCCGCATGGCGCATGACATGGCGGTGGAGCTTGCACCGCATGGCGTCGCCTCGCTCACGCTGTGGCAGGGGCTGACGCTGACCGAGAAGGCGCAGGACAACCTTGCCAAGATGGGCGACAAGATGACCACATCGATCACATCGATGCACGGTAGCTCGGTCGAACATCCGGGCCGTGTCGTCGCTGCGCTGGCTGCTGACCCGGCGATCATGAAGCGCTCCGGCGGAGAGTTCATCACCACCGAACTGGCGCAGGAATACGGCATTACCGACATCGACGGCAGCGTCATCGGCTCGGCCCGGGCAACCCGCGGCTCGCCGGTATGGCAACCGATTGCGGAGGCGAACTGACATGGCGGCTGAACTCTCACCCGAACGCCTGGCCCGGCTGGAACGCCTTGCTGACCTGGAAGAGGTGCGCGCCTGCCTGCTGCGCTTCTGCCGGGGCATGGACCGCTTTGACCGCGATCTGTACCTCTCCGCCTTCTGGCCTGACGCCGAAATGGCAGCCGGCCCCTATGTCGGTGACGTGGCGGGCTGCTACGACTGGGCCATGCCGATGCACCGCGACTGGCAGATCCTCACCCACCATTCGATCCTGAACAACACGGTCGATTTCGCGGGCGATAGTGCGCACAGCGAAACCTACTATATCTTCGTCGCGCGCAATCCGCCGCTGCCGGGGGCGGACAAGGAAACGCTGATGCTGGCGGGCGGTCGCTATGTCGACCGGTTCGAGCGGCGCGGGGGCGAATGGAAGATCGCCCTGCGCACCAACGTCATCGAATGGTCGGGCGATGTGCCGCCGGTGCCGCTGCCTTTCGGCGATGTGCCGGGCATTGCCGACAACGGCGTTTCGGCCCGCGACAAGAGCGATCCTTCCTACGCCCGCCCGCTGGTCAACCGCCGCGCGCCATGCAATCCGGGAGCGTGACCATGGCACCACTGGCAGGCAAGGTCGCCGTCGTTACCGGCGCGAGCCGGGGGATCGGCAAGGGCATCGCGCTGACGCTCGCGGAGCAGGGGGCCTGCGTCTACGTCACCGCCCGCACGGTGGACAGCGGCACCAGTCCGCTGCCAGGCACGCTGGGTGAGACCGTGGCGCTTTGTGCCGAGCGCGGGGCGACATCGGGCGGCAAGGCGATCGGCGTCGCCATGGACCTCAAGGACGATGATGCCATCGCCGCCCTGTTCGCGCAGGTGCAGGCAGAGCAGGGGCGGCTCGATTTGCTGGTGAACAGCGCCATGGCCATCCCCGACGCGATGACCCAGCGCACCGGCTTCTGGGAAAAGCCCTTGTCCGAATGGGAAGTGTGGGACACCGGCATGCGCGCCGCCTTCATCGCTGCGCACCATGCGGCCAAGATCATGGTCCCGCAGGGATCGGGGCTGATCGTCGCCATGTCGGGCTATGTTGGCGTCACTTACACCTATGACGTCATTTTCGGCACCACCAAGGCCGCGACTGATCGCATGGCGCGTGACATGGCGGTGGAACTGAAGCCGCACGGCGTGGCGTCGCTCTCGCTGTGGCAGGGCTTCACCTTCACCGAACGCGCGACCGAGAACCTGAAGAAGGTGGAGGGCATGGCCGCCACGCTCAACAGCGCGGCGGGTTCCTCGCCCGAGTTTCCCGGTCGGGTGATCGCCGCACTCGCGGCCGATCCGGGCATCATGGCGAAGAGCGGCGGCAGCTTCATCAATGCCGAACTCGCCGCCGAATATGGCGTGACCGACATCGACGGGCGCACCATCCCCTCGCTCCGCGAAACGCGCGGTTCGCCGATCTACATGCCGGTGTAAGCGAGGTGGGGGTCATGCGATCCCCCCGGCTCGGCAGGCACGGGTTTTGGGACACAAGGGAGAGCAGGCAAAATGACCGAACGACGCTTTGACGGCAGGGTTGCCGTTATCACCGGTTCCGGGCGCGGGCTGGGGTTTGAATATGCCCGGCTGCTCGCCTCGCGCGGTGCCCGGATTGTCATCAACGACAACGGGTCCTCGCTTGACGGGTCAGGCGGGGATACCAGCGTTGCCCAGCAGGCGGCGGACCGGATCAAGGCCGAAGGTGGTGAGGCGATTGCCTGCACTGACAGCGTCGCGACTACCGAAGGCGGCAAGGCCATCGTGCAGGCCGCGCTCGATACCTGGGGCCGGATCGATGTGCTGATCCACAACGCCGGCAACACCCGGTTCGACGATTTCGCCACGATCACGCCCGAGGCGTTCCGCAGCCTGATCGACGTCCATCTGCTTGGTGCATTCAACGTCACCCAGCCGGCCTTCGGGCATATGTGCAAGGCGGGCTATGGCCGGGTGGTGCTGACCGGTTCGATCGGCGGGCTCTACACCATGCCGCAGACGGCGGGCTATGCCGTGTCGAAGGCGGGGACCATGGGGCTGAACAACGTGATCGCCATCGAAGGCGCGGCGCACGGGGTGAAATCGAACATCATCCTGCCCGGCGCGGTGACCCGCATGGCCGAGGGGCTGGATACTTCGCAATACCCGCCGATGGGGCCGGAACTGGTCGCCCCGGTTGTGGGCTATCTGGCGCATGAGGACTGCGCGGTGTCGGCGGAGATGTTCGTCGCCATGTCGGGCCGCGTGGCGCGGGCCTTCGTCAGCGAGACTCCGGGGATTTACCGGCCCGAATGGTCGATCGAGGATGTTGCGGAAAACCTGGCCGCTATCCGCGATCCGTCGGAGCTTTGGGCCTTGCACCCGGCGGAAAACGGCTTCGTCGAACACCTGACCCGCAGCTTCGCGATGGTGCGCGGCGAGGGGTAGTCGCACGAATTCCCGCGCCGGTCCGGACCATCTGGCGATCCGGACCGGCGTGGAAGGGGTTACCGCGTCAGGTGGGCGCTCGACACGGTGAGTGAGAATAGCGCGGACAGCGCTACCGGGATGCTCTCATCCGAGGTCACCTTGTAGTACAGCGGCGTGCCGTCAGCCTTGGCCGAAGCGCACTGTTTCAGCGCCGGCTCGATGTTGCTGAGGTAGGGATAGAGCGCGGTCTGCGACCAGCTATCGCCGGTCAGCGATTCGGGCAGGTATTCGGTGTAGAGGATCGCGATGCGGATGCCGCGGTTCTTGATATTGGTGCACAGCGTCTGATGTGCAGCCCGCAGTTCGCGGTTGTTGCGCGTGCCGCTGAGGCTTTCGTCGCTCACCCCGTCGGTGATGATGAACATCACCGCCTGTGGATCGGCGGCTGTCGCGCCGGTGCCGGGGGTGGGGATTGTCGAGTTCATCGTGTTGAACATCTTGACGAATTCGGTCGCCTGATCGTTGATGCAGTTGGTCGCCGTGATGCAGTTGTTCTTGTTCCAGTAGGCCTGCTGCGACATCAGATCGGGCACCGAAGCCGATGACATGGTGGCGACACTGTCCATCGATGCTGTCAGCGCCGTCGGGTTGTTATAGCCGAAGCCGAACATCTGCAGGCGGTAGGTCACCTTGTTGTCCAGCGCGGTCTGCTGGGCGAACGGGATCAGGTCCTCGGCTGCCGTTTGCTCGGCATCGACGCGCAATTCCAGCGGTGCTTCACCGGTGAACATGCCGTAATTCTTGGCGGCCCACAGCGAATCCGCGTAGTTGCCTGCAGTCTCCAGCGGCCCCTTGGTGAGCACGTTGGACTCGTTCCGGTAGTAGATGTAGCCGTTGGTGACGGTTTCCACCTGATAAACCGTTCCGCCGTACAGGAAGATGTCCTTGCCCTTGGTCCCCGCCGGCGATCCTGCCGGAACAGGCGCACGGATGTAGATGTTGTCGCCGTGCGGCAACTGCACGTGGCAGGCAAAGGCGCAGCCGCTGGTCAGGTGGTCCGAACTGGTGGTCAGCGCGCGGATGCGGTTCAGCCCGGCGCTGGTCGAGGGCAGCAGCATCGACGGCGAGGTGTCGAGCATCAGGTAGAAATTGATGTGCGGCGCGCGCGTGGCAAAACCGGTCGCCGATCCCTGGATCGGCAGCGTGTCCTGGCCCAGGATCCCGCTGAACACGTTCGACGACGCCGCGTTGTAGGCGACAGTCACGGTTCGCGAGGTGTTGACGCCGGTGGTCGAATTGATCGTGATCGTCGGGTTGGAACTGGACGACGCATCGTAGACCAGACCGGGCAGGCCATCGACCTGCTTGTTGAACATCACCCTTGCCGCTGCCAGCGCCTCTGAATCGCTTTTCTGCATCATGATCGCCGAAACGCCCGCCAGCGCGGCAGCGTCGGCGGCGGCGTTGAGCTTGGTATCGAGCCGCATCGCGCGGCTGTAATCGATGCCGAAGCCGACCGCGAAAACCATCGGGACAATCGCGAGGCCCATGAACATCACCATGTTGCCGCTGGTGTCCTTGACGAAGGCACGGGCAGCCGAACTGGCACGGAGGAAGAGCTTCTTGGTCATGGCAGGGCGCTTCATCATGTGATCGTGATCTGGTCCGCCAGGCGCGGGCTCATCAGGATCGTGTCGGTAAAGGTGATGGGGCCGGCGATCCCGAAGGTTACCGCCGGCGTGTAGGTGTAGGTGATCGTGCCTACGACCAGGTATGTGTCGTTCGCGGCAAGGTGATCAGGGATGTTGATCGTCGAATTGACTGTCAGCGCCGTGCCGCTGCGGGTGCGGCTCCACACGACCTTGGCCTTGTCCTCATCGGTAACCTTGACTTCGCTGATCACGATATCCGCGTTGTCTGCGGAATAGGGCGCGAGCACCTGGATGCTGGCGTTCATGATGTTGGTCAGGTCACTGTCGGCAAGGATCGAGTAGCGCGAGGTCAAGTCGGTCAGCGCGCGGGTGGCAACGGTAACCTTGCGATTGCACGAAATGGCGTCTGACAGCGTAAAGCTGCCGAGGTACATCGTCAGCAGCACCGGGAACAGAACGGCGAACTCCACCATCACCGTGCCGCTGGTGCAGCGGCGGATGGCCTGGGTGCAGCGAAGGAGCCATGATCGTGTCATCAGTAGAACTCTGACTTGAGGACCGAGGTTGCCACCAACAGGCGGTTGCCGTTGGGCTGGTTGGACAGGTTGAAGTTCAGAACCCCGCCGACGACCGGCCACAGGTACATGACCCGCACGACCACGATCGACCCCTGGCTGCCGGTGTTGAACCCGAAGGTGTTCGTCACCCCGCCCGAACCGTTGTAGGTGATCGTCGGAACATTCATGTTGGCGTTGGAAAAGCTGCTGGCCACGCTGACATCGACCATCAGCTTGCTGCATTCCATGTAGGGCGGCAGCGACGCACAGGCAGCGGTCTTGAACTGGCTGGCCGTCATTGCCGCTTGTTGCGCCTGGCCGGTCATCAGCTTTCTCGCGGAATCCTGCGCGACTGTCTCCAGCCCCTGTTGCGCCAGAAAGACCAGCGCGGTCTGGAACGTGCCAATGATCACGGCAAAGAAGGCCGGCCCCACGAACGCGAATTCGAGCGTGCTCGTGCCGGATTGATCCGCAAGAAGTTTGGCTCCAAACGCGCGCAAGGGTTTGATCTTTCCTTAGCTTTTCAGACTTGGCTATGTATTCGCACGCAATCCGCTAAAAAACCGTTACCGGCGGGGCGGGGCAGGCCGTCAGGTTTGGAAATGGGGCTGCACGTGCGGGTGGCAAAAGCCGGTCCGGACAGTCGCGGCGGCGGGTATCAGACCTGCGGCGGAACCGCGTCGGCGACCACTTCGCCGGGATTGTGCCCTTCGGCCCCGGCCTCGCCAGGATTGACCACCGGTGGTTCCGGATCGGGCGCGAGCGAGGGGCCATCATCGACATAGCGCGTGGTCGTCTGCTGCTCTTTGCGCAGCGCTTGCAGCGCGGTCTCCGAAGCATGCAGACTGTCCTGCGTCTGCTTGAGTTCGGCGCGGACGCTGTCCAGCTCCTTGCCCAGTTCCTCCTCGCGCGATTGGCCGCAGCCCGCCAGCAGCAGCGCTGGCAGCGTCAGCACGACGGTGCGAAACAGGAGGGTGGGACGCGACTTCATCGAACGGCAGACTAGGCAGCAGTGCCTAATATTCGGTTACGCCCGCCGCTGGACTATCCGCCAGCGATGCATGAAATTGCCGAATTGGTCGGGGAGACAGGATTCGAACCTGCGACATCCTGCTCCCAAAGCAGGCGCGCTACCGGACTGCGCCACTCCCCGACCTGGGGTATTCGTTCAGGCGGTGGTGGGCCCGGCAGGATTCGAACCCGCGACCTAGCCGTTATGAGCGGCCAGCTCTAACCGCTGAGCTACAGGCCCATTCCGCCGTTGCCACCACTCGCGATGGACGCCGCGCGTTAGCCGGGTGCGGGCGACTAGGCAAGCGCGACCGACTCCATGATGCCATTGACGCTGGTGGGCTTGATCCCGCGCTGCGCCAGATAACCGAAAACCGTGCGCCACCAGTCGTAAAACTGGTCAAGTTCCGCTTCGCTGCGGACATAGGGCGTGAAGCCGGGGCTGAGCGAAGGGCTGTGGAACGAGAAGACCAGCACCGGCAGCCCTTCGTCGATGGCGATGTCGATTCCGCGAATCGCTTCCTCGACCGTCACGCCTTCGGGAGTGAGCGGAATCCGTTCGAGCATTCCCACCCGCGCCAGCAGGCCGCGCACTTGCGGTATCCGCCACAGGGCAGGGTAGAGCCAGTGGCCCAGTTGCCGCAACATGCCCCAGTAGACCGTGGTCAACGGCAGCTCCATCAGTCCGCCGCGCGCGCCGATCCACCATGGGCGGATCGGGAAGTCGCGGAAATTCGGCCCGCCGGTCGAACTGTAGTCAAACCGTGCCCGTACCGACGTGTCGATGGCAATGCCGCCATCGCGCAGGATGGCGGCCGTCTCCGGGCCGACGCCATAGCGCCCGGCGCGGTAGATCAGCGGGGCCTTGCCGAAGGCCTGCGCGATCATGTCACGCAGCTTGCCGAATTTCGCGCGTTCCAGTTCAGCCGGGAGGTTTCCGGCGAAGCTGTTGAACTCGTTGACCTCCTCGTCATGCGGCGGATTGACCCAGGGGTGCAACTGCACCCCTATGTCGGCGCGGCCGGCCATGACCGGTTCGCGCAGCACTTCCGCAGCGCGCGGTGACGAGGCAATCGGATAGTCGACGAGATAGGCCGGGACGACGCCAAAACCTTCGCAGAACTGCTGGAACTTGGCGAGGCGGGGGATAGTGTCCAGACTGTGCCCGCTGCGATCCAGCGGCTTGCGCCAGTCAAACTCTTCTTCGGTATCAACGGTTACCAGGAAGCGCTGGCCATGTTCGCTGGTGAATTCGACCGCTGCCTCGGCTGAAGGCATGTCGATGATGCGGTCGCGCGCCAAAGAAAGTGTCCCCATGAATGCAGGTCAGCCTGCCGCCTGTCCTTCCGGCATTTCGTCGGGCTTGGCAAGACCGGGGTCATCCTGCTTCACAACGGAAGCAAGGGGCAGTGTCAGCCGCAGCCGATCCTCCTTGCGCGCCAGCACGCCACCGGCGGCGCGGACCTCGGTCGCGGCGAGGCGCAGGGTGAAGCCGACGCCGAACATTCCGGCGGACAGCGCCTGCACCGGCCCTGCAGTGGCGCGGGCGAGCTCTGCGTCGGATTTCGCGGCAAGGCTGGCGGGCAGTTGCACGGTCAGCCGCGCGCGCTGGTCGCGCCGCCTCAGGCGCAGACGCAGGCGTTCGCCGGGTGCCATTGCATTGGCCAGCGCGGCCAGCAGACGCCAGACCAGCCGCTGCGCCTCGATCGGGGCGATGGCCAGCGGCAAATCCGCCTCGTCGGCCTTGAAGTAGAACCCGCTGGATCGCGAGGCGGTCTGCGGTTCCAGCTGCGTCACGACGTCGCGCACAACCGCGCCGAAATCGCAGGTTCCCGCCTCAAGCTCCATTGCCCCCGCATCCAGTTTGGCGAGGCGTTCCAGTTCGTCGAAGCCCCCCAGAATGCGGGCGCTGTCACCGGCGATGCTGGCGGCCAGAGCGCGGTATTCGTGCGGTGTGGGGCCGAAAAGTTGCTGCTGAATGATCTCGGCAAATCCCTGGATCGCGTTGACCGGGGTGCGCAGTTCATGCAGCAGCTGCCGCATCCGGTCGGCCTCGCTCTCGCCAATCGCTGCGCCCACCGCCTGGCCGGGGGCTTCCACCGCGCGGCGCAGGCGACCGCGATAGCCAGCGTAGCGTCCAGCGGGTTCGTCGAACACCGGTGATGCGTCGACCTGCCACTTCCCGGCGATGGCAGGGGCGCCCTCCAGCACGGTGATGGCGGCGACAATGGGCTGACGGCGACGGATCGCGAAGTCTATTGCCGCGCAGCGCTGCTCCCAATCGCCGGCAAGCCACTGGCCCACGGCCATCGGCGCTACCCCCGGATCGGTCCAGACGATGCTGCCATCGCCGTCGCAGGCAAAGTCAAAGGCGCGCAGATCGCGGGGGGCGCGGATGACATGATCCTCGCCCAGTGGCAGTCGCGGCGCATCGGGCGCGGCATTACCGCCGTCGGCGGCGATCTGCCGGGCCCGGCGATAGGCTTCGATCCGCTTGACCAGCGCGCCGATGCCTTCGGCTGCGGCAGGTTCCTCGGCGGCTGGCGGCGCTGTAGCGGGTATTGGTGCTTCGGCTGCGGGTGTGGCGGTTCTGGTCGCCACTTCCGTTTCAGCCATAGCCTCGATCTTGGCCGGAGCGGGGGTCTCGACAGACATGTCGGGCGCGGCAGCCGGCCGGGGCGCATTTTCTACCACGGGGCCGCCCAGTCCGCGATCGCGGATGCCCAGGCGGTCGAGCACGTCTTCCACCCGCGCACCCAGATCGCGGCGGTGGCGGACAATGCCGCGCGCCTGTACTGGCAGGGCGGGTACCAGATCGAGCCACTGTTCTTCGCTCAGTTGTGCCTTGCGCGCGGCGGCCACGGCCACTTGCGGCTCTGCTTCGGCCAGCGCGGCAACCAGCCGGGGCGAGCGCAGCCGCATGCCCGGCTCGCCGATGATCGCGGCGCGCTCGGCAGGGGGGATCATTTCCGAAAGGCTGTTCAGCCGGACATAGGCGGCATCAATCTGGTCGCCGCGTGCCTCGCTCGGGCGAGTGCCGAGCAGGTCGATCAACTGCCGGAACTGCGCGCGCGCGACCCCCGCTCCGACAGTGCGGAGCCGAAGCACGGTGGCAAGGCGGTCATCGTAATGCATCGCAGGGTCCAGCCGACGCGCGCTGCGCCGGACCTGCGGCTTAGCAGTTTGCCAACCATGCGAAAGGCGTTTGGAAAGCTGCGTTGCAAAGCGGGACGATTGCGGTAAGAAACAATAATATTAGCCGTCCAAGACGTGCAGAGTTGTGAATATTGCCCGTTCGGGGGTTGCTGCCTGGAAAACAGGCGCGAAGGGTGGTTGCAAATGGCGAATCTGGATCAGATTGATCGGCGTCTGCTCGCCGAATTGCAGGACGAGGGCCGGGTGACCAACGTCGAACTGGCGCAGCGCGTCGGGCTGACGGCGCCGCCCTGCCTGCGCCGGGTGCGCGCGCTGGAAGAGGCCGGGGTGATCCGCGGCTACCATGCCGATCTCGATGCCTCCAAGCTGGGCTTTGCCATCACCGTGTTCGCCATGGTCAGCCTCAAGAGCCAGGCCGAGGATTCGCTGCGTCAGTTCGAAGACCACATGAAGGGTCTGCCCGAAGTGCGCGAATGCCACATGCTCAATGGCGAGATCGATTTCATCCTCAAGATCGTCAGCCGCGATCTGCAGAGCTTTCAGGAATTCCTCACCAGCAAACTGACGCCCGCGCCGAACGTCGCCAGCGTCAAGACATCGCTGACCATCCGCACCGCCAAGCAGATGCCCGGTGTGCCGCTGGAGTAGGGGCAAGCACGTGAGTTTGAATTTGAACTTGAAGGTTGTTGAACTTCTTAGGAAGTATCCAGGGCGTAGGTTCACTGCTCGCGAAATCGCGCAGGCAATTTTCGAAGAATTCCCTGATCTTTGCGAGCAGAAAAAGAATAAAAGCCGATCAATTAATAATGATTCAGAATTAATTCAACAGATCGTCGCTGAAATTGGGGCGAATAGGCCGACGATCGAGAGGCGTTGGACTAGTGTACGAACTACGGCCGAGCGGCCTCGCGGTTGGTTTTGGTCGGAAAGAAGCGATGAGGCAGTTGTTGATCAAGCGGAATCGCAAATAGATGAAAAGGATCCCGAATTTCTATGGTCATACAATGGGCGGGAATTCGAACTTTATCCTATGCTAACGCGGTATCTGTCTGCCGAATGGGGTCTCTACTCAAGAAGAATTGATGAAAAAACAGCATCAAATCGCCGAGGTCCTCAGGGAAATAGATGGTTATTCCCTGATTTGGTTGCAATGGAAGATTTAACCTCGGATTTGTCAAAAGATGTTCGTGAATGGCATGCAATTTCAGGGTTTAAAAAAGTAAGAATTTGGGCGTTTGAGGTTAAAATTGTACTTAATAGATCAAATGTAAGAGAAGCATTTTTCCAGACTGTATCAAACTCATCGTGGGCGAATTTCGGTTATCTTGTTGCCGCGGATATTCAATCTGACGAAACAATGAAGGAACTGCGGATTTTGGCAGCACTTCATGGTGTTGGATTAATTAAGTTAAACTATGAAAATCCAGAAGACAGTGAAGTGAAAATCCCTGCTCGTGAGCGTGTGGACATGGATTGGGCAAACGCTGATAGACTCGCACGAGAAAATAGGGATTTCATGGAGGTGGTGACACTCATACGTGAGTTCCATCAAACAGGAAGTCCGAAAAAGCGAGATTGGGATTAGTGTAACTGTTAGTTTAGGTTTTTTTTGGAATTTGTGAATTTGGAACTTGAAGTAAGCCAAGATCTGCGCAGCGCCGTCAGCAAGGCCGGGTGGCGCACGGTACCCTTGCTGGGGGTGGGCTATCTGCTGGCCTACATGGACCGGGTCAACGTCAGCTTCGCCTCCACCCAGATGAACGTCGATCTGGGCTTTTCGGCGACGATCTACGGGTTCGGGGCCGGGCTGTTCTATCTGGCCTATTCGCTGATCGAGATCCCTTCCAACATCCTCCTGATGCGCTTTGGCGCGCGGCGCTGGCTGGCGCGGATCATGATCATGTGGGGGCTCATCGCGGCGGCGACGATGTTCGTGCGCAGCCCGATGCAATTCTATGCGCTGCGCTTCATGCTGGGGCTGGCGGAGGCCGGGTTCTTCCCCGGCGTGGTCTATTTCCTGTCGAGCTGGTTCCCCACCCGGCAGCGCGGGCGGGCGGTGGCGCTGTTCTATCTGGCCAACCCGCTGGCGGTGGCGGTGATGGGTTCGATCTCGGTGCCGCTGCTGGGGCTTGACGGCACGCTGGGGCTGCGCGGCTGGCAGTGGCTGTTCGTGATCGAGGGCCTGCCCGCCGCGCTGGTTGGCGTGCTGGTGCTGCTGTTCCTGCCAGACAAGCCCGCCAACGCCCCCTGGCTGACCGAGGGTGAGCGCAGCGCGCTGCAAGCCGCGATCGACGATCATCCCGAGCGTGATGCCGGCCATTCGGCGCATGGAGTCCTGTCGGTACTCAAGGACCGCCGGGTGCAGTTGCTTACGCTGATCTACCTCGTCACGCTGTCTACCAGCACGACTTTCCTGCTGTCTGCCCCTGCGATTCTGATGGAACTCACCGCGTGGAAATTGCCGCCGGTCAGTACGCTGATCCTCTACGCCGGCCTGCTGGGGGCATTGACCATGTTCCTCACCGGCTGGGTGACCGACCGGCGCGGCGAGCGGTTTACCGCGCTGATGCTGGCGCTGACCATCGATACCGCCGCCTATCTGGTGATCGCGTTGGCCCCCTCGCCCGCCGTGGTGGCGGGGACTTTCGTCGTGGCGCAGATCGGGCGCGGGATGCAGTCCACCGCGCAGGCGGCGCTGTGGACCGACGTGCTCAAGCACCGCGGGCTGGCCATCGGCGCGGCAACGATTTCGTCAGTCGCCAACCTTGGCGTGTTCCTGCTGCCTTTTGCCTTCGGCGCGGCCAAGGATCATACCGGCAGCTATCACCTTGGCCTGTTCGCCTTCCCGGCGCTGCACGTCTTTGCGCTGCTGTTCGCCGTGCTGCTGTGGCGCAATGCCGTGGGCCGGCGCCGCATGATGGCGTCGTGACGGTTCACATCGTCATCGCTTCGCTACAATGACGAACGTGACGTTACTTACCCGGCGGCGCGCTTCGCCAGCCAGTCTTCCAGCCACTTGATCGTGTAGTCACCGTGGATGAAATCGGGTTCTTCGAGCAGCGCCTGATGCAGCGGGATCGAGGTCTTGACCCCGCCGATCACCATTTCCTCCAGCGCGCGCTTCAGTCGCATGATGCAGCCTTCGCGGGTGCGGCCATAGACGATCAGCTTGGCGATCATGGAATCGTAGTAGGGCGGAATCTTGTATCCGGCGTAGAGCCCTGAATCGACGCGCACGTGCATGCCGCCGGCGGCGTGGTAGCTGGATACCAGGCCGGGCGAGGGGGCGAAGGTCCACGGATCTTCGGCGTTGATCCGGCACTCGATGGCGTGGCCCTTGAACTCGATGTCTTCCTGCGCGACCGACAATGGCTTGCCGTCGGCAACGCGAATCTGTTCGCGCACCAGATCGAGCCCGGTTATCGCTTCGGTCACCGGGTGTTCCACCTGGAGCCGGGTGTTCATCTCGATGAAGTAGAACTCGCCGTTTTCCCACAGGAACTCGATGGTGCCGGCACCGCGATAGCCCATGTCGGCCATGGCTTTGGCGACGACCCCGCCCATCCGCGACCGTTCCTCGGGCGAAATGACGGGGGACGGGGCCTCTTCTAGCACCTTCTGGTGGCGGCGCTGCAGCGAGCAGTCGCGCTCGCCCAGGTGGACAGCCTGGCCGTTGCCGTCGCCGAAGATCTGGAATTCGATGTGGCGCGGGTTGCCAAGGTACTTTTCGAGATAGACGGTAGCGTCACCAAAGGCGGCCTTGGCCTCGGAGCCGGCCTGCTGCATCAGCGTTTCCAGCTCGTCCGGGCTGTTGCACACCTTCATGCCGCGCCCGCCGCCGCCCGATGCCGCCTTGATGATGACCGGATAGCCGATTTCGGCGGCGATCTTCGCGGCTTCGACCGGATCGGAAATCGCGCCATCGGATCCGGGAACCAGCGGCAGCCCCAGCGCGCCGGCAGTACGCTTGGCTTCCACCTTGTCACCCATTGTCCGGATATGTTCGGGCTTGGGCCCGATCCAGGTGATGCCGTGGGCTTCGACGATGTCGGCGAACTGCGCGTTTTCCGACAGGAAACCATAGCCGGGGTGAATCGCATCGGCATGGGTGATTTCGGCGGCGGAGATGATCGCGGCGACGTTGAGGTAGCTGTCCTTCGCCGCCGGGGGGCCGATGCAGACGGCATGGTCGGCCAGCCGCACATGCATGGCATCGGCATCGGCGGTGGAGTGGACCGCCACCGTCTCGATACCCATTTCGCGCGCGGCGCGGTGGATGCGCAGCGCGATTTCGCCGCGGTTGGCGATCAGCAGCCGGGAAATGCCCATGAGTGCGGCCGCCTCAGGCGATGACAACGAGCGGCTGGTCGAACTCGACCGGCTGCGCGTTATCGACCAGAATTGCCTTGACCGTGCCCGATGCCGGTGCGGCGATGGTGTTCATCACCTTCATCGCTTCGATGATTACCAGGGTATCGCCCTGCTTCACCTGCTGGCCGACGGTAATGAAATTCGGCGCGCCCGGCTCGGCGGCGAGGTAGACGGTACCGACCATCGGTGACTTGACCGCATTGGCGTCAACCGCCGGCGCGGCGGGCGCAGCAGCAGGTGCGGCGGCAACCGGCGCGGCGGGGGCGGCAGCCGGGGCAGCCATGGCATGGACGACCGGCGCGGCGGTGAGGGTGCGGGCGACGCGGATCTTGCGCTCGCTGTCCTCCACCTCGATCTCTGACAGGCCGGTCTCAGCCAGAAGTTCGGCCAGTTCGCGGACCAGTTTGCTGTCGATATTCATGCCTGAGCCCTTGTTTTCGGCCATGCTTGCCTCGGATGTTTCGTTTCAGCCGCCCTATCGCCGGGGCGATGGGGAATGCAAGCGTGAAGCGCGCAATTATCCCGATCTATCACCGGATGGCATGGCGATAACACCCGCCGGAAGGAACCGCAGGTGAGGCTGGTACAGGCATTTGCCGATTGCGGGCCAGCGAGGGGGAAGCGGCCTTGTAGAGAATTGGTCGGGACGAGAGGATTCGAACCTCCGACCCCCACACCCCCAGTGTGATGCGCTACCAGGCTGCGCTACGTCCCGACCGAGGTGCGGGCCTATAACAGCGTTGCCGGGCAAGGCAAGCCCAAGGGCGCGGTCGGGCGAATATTGGCTGTCCGGGGCGGGAAGCGGGCAGACGGGGCTTGGTTTCGTTGCCATCAATCCTATTTGCTGCTAGTCGCGCGCCTTTCCGGCCTGCCGGGCAAACCGGCCGTGCCTGAACGCCTTTCGAGAGTCGCTTTTTCCCATGACCACCTCATCGCTATCGTTCCTTGCCGCAGCCGCCGCTTCGGCCGACCAGCCGCCCGCGTGGCTCACCTATCTGCCGCTGATCGCCATGGGCTTTGCCTTCTGGTTCCTGATCCTGCGTCCGCAGATGCGGCAGCAGAAGGAACAGCGCAACAAGATCGCCGCGATCAAGAAGGGCGATCAGGTGCTGACCGGCGGTGGTCTGGTGGGCAAGATTTCGCGGGTGATCGACGACAACTATGTCGAGGTTGAACTGGCGCAAGGCTTCAAGGTGAAGGCGCTCAAGTCGACCATCGCCGACATCATCCCGCCCGTGGGCTCTGCCCCGGCGAACGACTGATCCATCCAGGCTGGGCGCACCGCAATGCTTGATTTTCCCCGCTGGAAACAGCTCTGGTTCTGGTTCGTCGCGCTGGCTGCGGCGCTGTCGGCACTGCCGTCGATCTTCTCGCTGGCCAATCTTGACTGGCCAGCGGCGCTGCCGGCTCCCAAAGTCAACCTCGGGCTTGACCTTGCCGGCGGCAGCCACATCCTGCTCGAAGCCAATCCGGCGCAGGTTGTGCGCCAGAAGCTCGACGCGATGGAAGAGAATATCCATTCGAAGCTGCGGGTGGCCGACAAGCCGATCCGCATCGGCGACATTTCGACCAAGGACGGCAACGTCACCTTCATGGTCGAGGATGCCACGCAGGTCGACGCGATGCGTGAGCTGATCCTGCCGCTGACCACCGGCGCAGGGATGACCGGGCAGCGCGATTGGGACATCCAGGTGGTTGATACCACCCGCTTCGTGCTGACGCCGACCAAGGAAGGCATCGACCAGGCGGTTACCGCCGCGATGGATACCGCCACCGAAGTCGTGCGCACCCGTATCGACGCGCTCGGCACCCGCGAGCCGACGATCATCCGGCAGGGCCGCGACCGGATCGTGGTGCAGGTGCCGGGTCTGAAAGACACCCAGGCGCTCAAGGACCTGATCGGCAAGACCGCCAAGCTCGAATTCAAGCTGGTTGATACCAGCGCCTCGCCCACCGACATCCAGCAGGGCATCGCGCCTCCGGGCAGCCAGATCGTGCCCTTCGCCGATCCGAAGAAATCCAGCACCGGCGTTGGCGCGATTGCGGTCAAGCGGCTGGGCGGGATCAAGGGCGATTCGCTGACTGACGCGAAGCAAACCTTCGATCAGCGCAACAACGAACCAGTGGTGTCGATCACCTTCGATCAGCAGGGCGGCGCGAAATTCGCCAAGCTGACGAGCGAGAACGTCAACAAGCCCTTCGCCATCATCCTGGATGACAAGGTGCTTTCCGCGCCCAACATCAACGAACCGATCATGGGCGGCAGCGCCCAGATTACCGGCAGCTTCACGGTGGAGAGCGCCAACCAGCTCGCCATTTCGCTGCGTTCGGGCGCGCTGCCGGTGGACCTCAAGGTGGTGGAAGAACGCACCGTCGGGCCTGACCTGGGTGCGGATTCGATCCGCAAGGGCGCCATTGCCTTCATCGTCGGCACCACCGCGCTGATGATCTTCATGCTGTTCACCTATGGCCGCTTCGGCGTTTACACCTGCCTTGCGCTGGTGCTCAACGTGATGATGATCCTGGGCATCATGTCGCTGGCGAACACCACGCTGACCTTGCCCGGCATCGCCGGCTTCGTGCTGACCATCGGCGCGGCAGTGGACGCCAACGTGCTGATCAACGAGCGTATCCGCGAAGAGCGGCATCGTGGCCGGCGCGTCGTCCAGGCGGTGGAGATGGGCTACAAGGAAGCCAGCCGCGCGATCTTCGATGCCAACGTCACCAACGTGATCGCGGCCATGCTGATGGGCTATTTCGGCACCGGTCCGATCCGCGGGTTTGCCATTGTGCTGATCATCGGCATCTTCACTTCCGTTTTCACGGCGGTCTCGCTGACCCGCCTGTGGGTTGCCAACTGGCTGCGCCGCGCGCGGCCGGAAGACATCATGCTCTAAGGGTTCAGGCCGATGAAACTGCTCAAGCTCGTTCCCGACAATACCAACATCCACTTCCTCAAGTGGCGGGTGCCGTTCTACGTCATGTCGCTGCTGCTGATGGCGGCCTCGCTGGCGCTGGTCTTCACCAAGGGGCTGAACCTTGGCGTCGACTTCGTTGGCGGCCAGATGATCCGCGTCACCTTCGAGCGGTCTGCCACGGCACCGGTGGCGGCGCTGCGCGGCGAGGTCGCCTCGCTGGGCTATGGCGAACCGATCATCCAGCAGTTCGGCAAGCCGAACGAAGTTTCGATCCGCATGAAACTGCCGCACGGCTCGGATGACGATGCGGGGCTGGCCGATGCCATGTCGCGCAAGATCACCGGCGCGATCAAGGCCAGGCACGGCGATGCGCGGATCGATGGCATCGATTCGGTGTCGGGCAAGGTTTCCAAGGAACTGGGCTGGACCGCGTTCAAGGCGCTGGGGCTCTCGGCGCTGGCGGTGGCGGCCTATATCTGGGTGCGGTTCGAATGGCAGTTCGGCATCGGCGCACTGCTCAGCCTGGTCCATGACGTTACCCTGACCCTGGGCATGTTCGCGCTGACGCAGATGGAGTTCGATCTCAACATCGTGGCCGCCTTGCTGACGCTGATCGGTTATTCGCTGAACGATACGATCGTGGTCTATGACCGAATACGCGAAAACCTGAAGAAATTCCGCAGGATGCCGCTGCCCGAATTGCTTGACCTTTCGGTGAACGAAACCCTGTCGCGCACCCTCGTCACCTCGCTGTCGATGCTGATCACGCTGGTGGCGCTGCTGCTGCTGGGGCCGAACGTGATCTTTGGCTTCACTGCCGCGATCACGCTGGGCATTTTCGTCGGCACCTATTCGTCGATCTACATGGCCGCGCCGATCCTGATCTGGCTCAAGGTCAATTCGTCCAGCTTCGTCCCGGTCGAAAGCGCCACTGATCGCCAGGAACGGCTTGCCCGCGAACGGGGCTGAGTGGCGGGGCGGTTAACGCCCCGCCAGCCTGCACCAATGGTCGACCAGCTGGGCGGCATTGGCCTCCCAGCTGAATCGCGCGGCATGTGCGGCGACCTTCACGGTTGGCGGCGCTGCGGCGAGCAGTGAATTCAGCGCTTCGGCAATCGCCTGCGGATCACGCGCCGCGATCCGGCCCGCATCCTCGTCCGCCACCACTTCGCGCGCGCCGCCGATGTCGGGGATGACGAGGGGCGTGCCGCAGGCCAGCGCTTCGATCCAGGCATTGGCGAGTCCCTCGCGTTCCGATGGCAAGACCATGGCGTCAGCGGCAGAGAGCAGCGTCGGCAGCGCCTCATGCGGCACCTGGCCGAGGAAATGGACGCGATCCGCCACGCCGTGCTGTGCGGCGAGCCTGCGCAACAACGCCTCATCAGCCCCGCTTCCTGCCAGTGCGAGGTGGGCGAGTGGAACGCTGACCAGCGCTTCGATGGCGAGGCTCTGGCCCTTGATCGCGATCAGCGCCCCGGTGCAGACGAACAGCGGCGCACCATCCGGCGCGGCCAGCCCGAGCAGGCCCGCCAACGCCGCGCGGGCTGCCGCGCGGGGCTGCGGGTGGAAACGCGCATGGTCCAGCCCGGTGTAGTGAACGGCGATCTTGCCGCGCTCCATGCCCAACGCCGCCATGTCGCCGCGCAGTGAGTCCGACACGACCAGCATCCCGCCCGATGCTCGCGCCGCCGCCTGCATCTGCGCCAGTGCCTTGGGGCGTTCTCCCCAATAATGGATGTCCGATCCGCGCGCCTTGATCGAGAAGGGCAGCGCCAGAGCGGCGGCGATCCGCATCGCGGCGGGGCCATCGGGAAAGAAGAACTGGGCATCGATCACATCGAAAGCCCGCTCCGCATGCAGACGGCGCGCCAGCGGCAGCACCGTGCGGGCGATCCGCGCCGGATTGCTATCCCCGCCGATCAACGGAAGGGTGATGAAGCGCGGGTGGTGGACGGTGATTCCCGCACGCTCGCTTTGCGCCGGATTGGCGTTCCATGCGGCGTAGGGTTCACGCCGCGAGAGCGGCCAGGGCGGCATCCCGAGGGGGTTGACCACTACCAGCTCGACATCACCGCGCGCCGCCACGGCTTCCATCTGGCTGGCGACGAACTTGCCGAAAGCCGGGCGCTGCGGGCTGGGAAACAGCGTGCTGAGGGAGAGCACGCGCAAGGGTGGCCTCACAACTTGCGCACCAGCATTTCCGCCACCGCCAGCCACGCGGGATGCTCGATCACCACCTGCCGGCTGCCCGGGCCCGGCGGCAGCAGCGCCACGCGCGCCTCGTCCCGGTCGATCATCCGGCCAAAGGCGAATCGACCGCCGGGACGGGGGGCGAGGACATCGCGGTTGAGCATCTGGGCATAGTGTTCGGGGCCAAGCTGGCGCAGCCAGACCTGGTCGCCGCTGCGATAGTCGCCCGCACCGCAATCGATGGCCATGGCCACCAGCGCGCCATCGCCGCCCAGTGCCGTCGGCAGGATCGCGTCGCGCGGCCTGGTCAGCGCTTCGGCACCGGATTCGGTGAAACGCGCGATCACTTGCGGATCTTCTGCCTGATCGCCCTTGACCAGCAGTTCGGGATCGACCTCCAGCGCGGCGGCGATCCGGTTCATCCACACCAGCGAGAGGTTGCGCATGCCCGTTTCCAGCCGTCCGATGGTCTGTGCCGTGGTCTGCGGGGTGCAGCGCGCGGCAACATCGGCCAGGGTCATGCCTTTCTGCCGGCGAATATCACGAATGCGATTTATCATGGCGGGCCATCCTGTAACCAATTCGGTTTTTCTCTTTCCTACAAGCAACCGCTTTTGGCAAGAGCGTCGTGCCAGTGAACAGCTTGAGGGATTCGCCATGCAACGCAGCCTGACCGAACGCGAACTGACCAGCGCCGGCCCATCCGCCCATGCCCCCCGGCGCGGCCAGCGCGGGGTAACGGTCAACCTCGCCGAATCACCGCTGACCTGGCTGCACGCGCGCGGCCATCTGAGCGACCGTCAGTTCGACGCGGGGGAACGCCTGCGGGCCGATTGGGAAAGGGCGCAGCTTGGCCCCAGCGTCACCATGCGCTGGGACGTGGTGCGGGTTCACGGCGGGTTGGACCACGGCCTGACCGGCAGTGAGCGCCAGATCGCGGCCAAGGCGCGGTTCGACGGGGCCGAGGCGGCAGCGGGGCCTGGCCTGTCCGACGTGTTGTGGCGCGTTGTCTGCGCCGGAGAGGCGCTGGCCGATGCCGAGCGCGGGCTTGGCTGGCCGGTGCGCAGCGGCAAGCTGGTGCTCCGGCTGGCGCTCGACCGGGTGGCCGATTTCTACCGGCTGTGAGCCGTGAGTTCGCGGGCGATGGCAACGAACTCATCGACAGACAGCGTCTCGGCCCGGCGCTGCGCATCGATGCCCAGCCGCTCCAGTGCTGCCAGCGCGCCGGGCAGGCCCTTAACGCTCTGGCGCAGCATCTTGCGGCGCTGCCCGAAGGCGGCCTCGGTCAGGCGCTCCAGCATCCGCGCCGAAACGCCCTCCGGCATGGCGGCAGGGGTAACGTGGATGATCGCGGACATCACCTTGGGCGGCGGGGTGAAGGCACTGCGGTGAACCTTCATCGCCAGCTTCGCGGCAGAGCGCCACTGTGCCAGCACCGCGAGCCGGCCGTAGGCATCCGATCCAGCCTCGGAAACGATGCGGTTGGCCACTTCCAGCTGGAACATCAGCGTCAGCGAAGCCCAGGCAGGCGGCCAGGCTTCACCCGATAGCCAGCCGGTGAACAGCGCGGTGCCGACGTTGTAGGGCAGGTTGGCAACGATATGGAACGGCCCCTCGATCCCGTGCGCCACTTTCATCGCATCGCCTTCGATCACCCGCAGCTGGCTGGGAAAGGCCTCGCCCAGTTCCGCCAGGGCAGGCAGGCAGCGGCGGTCCATCTCGATGGCGGTGACCAGCGCGCCGGCGCGCAGCAAGGCGCGGGTCAGGCCGCCGGGACCGGGGCCGACTTCCAGCACCTGCTGGCCAGCCAGTTTGCCGGGAATCGCGGCGATCCGATCCAGCAATTGCTCGTCGAACAGGAAGTTCTGGCCCAGCGCCTTGGTGGCGAACAGGCCATGCCGGGCGATGACGTCGCGCAGGGGCGGGAGGTCGGTCATCGAACGGTCAGCGGCCCAGCCGCCGTGCTGCGCATTCGCCGGCCATGCGGATCGACGCGATGGTCGCCCCGGCATTGGCGAGGCGCTTGCCGGCGATGGCGAAGGCAGTGCCGTGGTCTGGCGAGGTGCGGATGATCGGCAGGCCCAGCGTCACGTTGACCCCGGAATCGAAATCAAGCGCCTTCAGCGGGATCAGTGCCTGATCGTGGTAGGCACAGAGCGCGACATCATAGGTGGCGCGGGCGCGCGGGGCGAACAGGCCGTCGGCAGCGAAGGGGCCGGTGGCGTCGATCCCCTCGGCGCGCAGCCGGGCGAGGGCGGGGGCGATGATCCGCGCTTCCTCATCGCCCATCCGGCCATCCTCGCCCGCGTGCGGGTTGAGCGCGGCGAAGGCGAGGCGCGGCGCGGCGATGCCGAAATCGCGCATCAGCGCCAGCGCAGTGATCCGTCCGCGCCGCTCGACGCAGGCTTCGGTCAGGTGCCGGGGCACCTCGGACAGGGGAATGTGGACAGTCAGCGGCACGGTGCGCAAGTTCGGCCCGGCGAGCATCATCACCACGTCGCCGGGATCATAGCCGCAGGCCTCGGCGACGAATTCGGTCTGGCCGGGATGGCCAAAGCCCACTTCGGCGAGCCGCGACTTGGCGATGGGGCCAGTGACCACGCCGGCTGCCGCGCCGGTCACGGCCAGCCGGGTCGCTTCGGTGAGCGAGGCCAATGCCAGCCCAGCCCCCCCGCGTGAGGGCTCGCCGGGACGGTAATCACCGTCCCACTCGCCGAGAACGGGCAATGCGTGCGGGAATGCCGCCAGCGCCGCTTCCGGGCTGGCGACACGCCGGATTTCGATGTCGAGACCGCGGAGGGCGGCGGCTTCTGCGAGGAGCCGCTCTCCGCCCACGGCGAAGAACGGACCGAGATGCTCGGCTTCGCGCCGCGCCCAGGCCTCGGCCAGCAGCTCTGGGCCGACGCCCGCCGGGTCTCCGAGCGAAACCGCGAGCGCGGAGGAGGCTATTGCCGCGCCCGCGCCCATCGGATCAGTTGTAATCGATGATCGCGTCGCGGCGAAGGTCGCGCAGGTACATTTGCGCGCGCTTGTTGACGCGGTCGTCTTCCATCTGGCTCATCAGCTCGTCGAAGCTGGGGCCATTGTCCGCCTTGGGATCATCGCGGCCGCACAGCATCAGCACGCGCACGCCTTCGCTGATCGAACCGAACGGCGGCGAGGTCTCACCCACCGACATCTGCAGTAGCGCTTCCTGCAGCGGCCCCGGCAGATCGCGCGCCTTGACCTGATCGTTGGCGACGACCTGCGCGCCCAGCGGAGCGGCCACCGCATCGACCGCGCCGCAGCCGTGCGCCGCCTTCATGGCCGTGGCGAATTCGCCAGCCTTCTTCTGGGCATCGGCCTGGCTGGTGCCGGCAGGGAAATCGATCGAAATCTGCTTGAGGCTGAGCAGGGCGTCACGCGGATCGGCGGTAAGCACCTGCCGCTTGTCGATCAGGTACAGGATCGAAAACCCGCCGCGAATCTGCAGCGGCCCGACAAGCTGGCCCGGGCTGAGCTCGCGCGCGGCGGTGGACAGTTCGGGCGGCAACTGCGCCAGCCGGATCCAGCCGAGATCGCCGCCGACCGCTGCGGTGGAGGCTTCGGAGAACTGACGGGCATAGGCAACGAAGCTGCCTCCCTGACGCAGCTGTTCGACGATGCGCTTGCCGTTTTCGAACACGGCAGCCTGCGATTCGGGGGTGGCCGAGAGGAAAATCTCGCCGATGCGGTATTCCTCGGTGCCCTTGGCCGCCTGCAGCCGGTCCATCAGTTCCTTCACTTCGCCTTCGGAGACGTTGACGAAGGGCTGGACATTGCGGCGCAGCAGCCGCTGCCAGGCAAGCTCTGCGCGGATCTGGCGCTTGAGCGATGCCGGAGCGGAGCCGACGCGGGCGAGATAGGCCGTCATCGCCTGGGGGTTCTGGTTGAAGTTCTGCTGCGCCACGCGGGCATAGGCCTGATCAACCTCGGCATCGTCGATCTCGATGTCGTTGGACTTGGCTTCCTGGATCTGGAGCACTTCGTCCATCAGGTTGCGCGCCACCTGCATCCGCAGGCGCTGCTTTTCCTCGTCGCTCACCTTGCCTTCGTTGGCGGCGAGGATCAGCGCCAGGCGCTGGTCGATGTCGGTTCCGGTAATGATTTCCCCGTTCACCACCACGGCGGCGCGGCGGATGTTGGGATCGTTCTTGCCGAACATCGTCACGTTTTCAGGAATGACGATGGCACCCTGCGGCGAGGCGGGTGGCGCGGCGTCCTGCGCCTGGGCGCCGGCAGCGAGCGCGGCGGCGGCGAGCCCGACGGCAAGCGTGATCCGGCCGGAAAGGGTCTTGCGAGAGAAGTTCTTCACCGTGGCTTCGATCCTGTCTGCGGCGCCGAAAGTCCGGGCCGGTATTGCGCGCCGCTTGGCCCTGCGCGGCTTAACCTTGGCTGAGCGCGGCCAAATCGAAGGGCCGATAGCGCGTTTGCCGGTTCGTGCCAACGGGTGGCCGGGCGGCTATCACCGGAAACCCAGATTGCGCAAGGCAAGGTGAATCTGGAAGGTATTGCCCCGCTGCGCGTCACCCGTGGCCACATAGTCGCGCCGCCAGGTGAAGGCGAGCTCAAGGCAATCGTCCATATAGGCCACGCCGAGCCGGCTGCGCAGCGCCTGGAAACCGTTGGAGAGGTTGGTCGGGTCTTCGTTGCGGTCGGTCAGGTTGAACACGCCCGAACCGAACAGCGACCAGTAGCGGGCAAAGGCAACCCGGCCGGCAAGGCGCAGTTCCTCGCGGTCGCGCAGGTCCTCCAGTGTCGCGGAGGCATTGCGGTTGAGCTTGAGGTAGCCGATTTCGGCATAGGTGCGCTGGTTGCCGATGGTGGCGTCAAATTCGTTGCGGCGCACGGCGAGGCCGTTCTTGTCGAGCCGGTAGCGGTGCGTCAGCTTGATGAAATCGCGGTAGCGGATTTCGGTACGGCCGACGATGTCCGAGAATTTGTCGGTCAGACCCGTGCCCTGCGGCAGCAGGGTGGGCTTGCGGGTCAACCGGATCGACTGGCCGATGGTGCTGGTGATCCGCCAGCCGGGCCGATCAAGCTGCCAGTCCGCGCCATAGGTGAAGCGCACGCCGTCCTCGACCCGGTCATAACCGGGAAAGCGGTTGAGCGAGAAGAGGTTGCTGTCTTCCAGATCGATCGCGCGCGAATCCTCGTTCGGGATGGCGAGATTGCGGATCGGCGGCGAGGCGACGACCTGGACGCGCGGTGTCAGCACCTGCGTGCCGCCCATGAACGCGCCGACCAGCGGCCACTTCACGTCGACCGCCGCAATCGCGATGGCGCGGCCCTGCCAGCCGGGATTGCCCCGGTAGATCGCCGTTGCCGTCAGGCCATTCTCATCGGAGTGATAGACATCGCCCCGCGCCATGGCGGTGAGGGTGACTTCCTGCCCCATGCTGGTGATGCGGCGCAGATCCCAGCGGGCGCTGGCGAAGGCGCGCTGGGTGTCCTGACCGCTGGTGCGGGTGATGGCAAGGCTGTTGGCCTGCAGTTCCACCTTGCCGCCCAGGATGGGGCCCAGGATGCGCCGGCGATAGTCGATCAGCGGCAGCGCCACCGGCACCTGGCCCTGCTTGTCCCCGGCGCGCAGGGTCTGCGTCGCCCAGCCGGAAATCGACAGGTACGAATTCGGGTCGATCCGCTCGACATCGATCATGGAACGCAGCCGGTCATCGCGGCTGATGTCATAGCGGCGCAGGAAGGTGCGGTCCGAAGCGATCCGGCCCGAGGCGGTGATGCTCCATTCGGGCGAGAGCTGCCAGCGGCTGTTCGCCGTCAGATAGCCGCGAAAGTCGGTCTGCTTGCCGACATTCGATCCCGCCACGGGAATGCGGGCCGACCGGGTGGCATAACCGGTGATCTGGAACGCGCCCTTGCGGGTGAGCTGGCGATACTGCGCCGAGACCATCGGCAAGGCCTGGGTATAGACGTATCCGGTGAGCGTCAGGTCCTTGTTGTCGCCCAGCCGCTGATACCAGGCCTCGCTGATTTCCACCCCGTTGGACGCCGAAAGCCGCAGGTCGGGGATCAGCGTGCCCGAAATCGCCCGCCCGTCGGTCGCTACCATCAGGCCGGGGAGCGGCATCAGCCGTGCGCCGAACATTTCCAGCCGCGCGCCGTTGAAGCGGACGGTCTTTTCGTCGGGCAGGTAGATCACTTCGCGCGCGGTGACGCGCCAGCTGGGCGTGCGCGGGCAGCCGGTGCCATCTTCCACTTCGCAGCCGGTATAGGCAGCGTGGCTGAGCACGACATGGCCATCGGCGGTGCGTTCGCCCTTCACCGCGGCCAGCCGCCCGCCGGCGCGCAGCGCCAGCAGCATGTTGTCCATCGCCCCGGCCTTGAGCTCGTCGGTCAGTTCCACCCGGTCGGTGTAGAGCTGGTTGCCGTCGGCATCGACGAAGCGGATGTTGCCGCTGGCGATGATCTGCCCGGTGTGGCGATCCCATGACACCGTATCGGCGCGCACCGACTGGCCTTCGCGGCGCAGCACGACGTTACCCTTGGCGGTGACGACATCGGCGTCGTTCTGGTATTCGATCGCGTCAGCCTCGAAGCCGATGGGCCCACTCGAATCGGCGGGGCTGGCCGACGCGATGCCCGGCGCCGCATTCTGCGCCTGCGCCAGCGAAGGGGCAGCCGCGCCCAGCAGGGCCAGCGCCGCTACGGCGGCGCGCAGGCGCTCTCTGGAGGGCAGGCAAGACGGGAAAGCTTGAAGCAGGGGCTGCCGGGCAGGGGACATGGCCTTGCCTATCGCACTGCCCGCGCCTAACTGCAATCCGCCAATATCGCCGATATATCACCATGCGGCATCGGTCTGTCCGACAGGAGGCGCGCTGCGGCGTGCCGGGCTGCCGGACAGACGCAGGGCCGGGTCGGCGAACCACCGGGAGTATCCATGAAAGTCCAGTTCCTCAGCGCCCCCACTGCCCGCCTCATTGCCCGGCTGGTCGATCAGGATGCCTTGCCCGCCGATCTCGAACCGGTTCTGGCCGAAGGCGCGCGCGCCTCGCGCTTCAGCGGCAAGACCGGGCAGTTGTTCGAAGGCTTCGCCGAGCGCGGCGGAAACATCGTGCGAGTTGCGCTGGCCGGCGTTGGGGAGAAGGGGGCCAAGGCGCGGCTCGCCAATCTGGAGCGTGCCGGCGGCGGCCTCACCGCCAAGTACCTGACTTCGGGCGAAACCGCGCTGGCGCTGGACTTTACCGGCGCGGCACTGAGCGCTGCCGAAGCGGCGGCGGTGCTGCTCGGCGCGCGGCTGCGCGGCTGGCGCTACGATATCTATCGCACCAAGCTGACCGACGAGCAAAAGCCGTCGCTCGGTGAAATCCAGGTGATCGGTGCGCCGGACGGCACCGAAGCCGCGTGGAACGCCGAAGCCGCGCTGGCCGAAGGCGTTGAATTTACCCGCAGTCTGGTCACCGAACCGGGCAATGTCATCTACCCGGAAAGCTTCGTCGAGCGGTGCCGGGCGCGCATGGCGGGAACCGGGCTGGACATTGTCGTACTGGAAGAAGCGGAACTCCGCGCGCTCGGCATGGGCGCGCTCATCGGCGTGGCGCAGGGTTCGGCCCGTCCGCCGCGCGTGCTGGCGCTGAAGTGGAATGGCGGCGCGGCGGGGGCCAAGCCCACGGTATTCGTCGGCAAGGGCGTAACCTTCGACACCGGCGGCATCAGCCTCAAGGCACCCGCCGGCATGGAAGACATGAAGTGGGACATGGGCGGCGCGGGCGCAGTGGCTGGCGCAATGCTGGCACTGGCGCTGCGCGGGGCGAAAGCCAACGTCGTCGGCGTCTGCGGGCTGGTGGAGAACATGCCCGATGCCAATGCCCAGCGCCCCGGTGACGTCGTGACGTCAATGTCCGGCCAGACCATCGAAGTGATCAACACCGATGCCGAGGGTCGGCTGGTGCTGTGCGACGTGCTGACCTGGGTGCAGAAGGAACTGGCCCCGGCGCAGATCGTCGATCTGGCCACGCTGACAGGTGCCATGGTGATGACGCTGGGGGCAGAGCACGCGGGCGTGTTCTCCAACGACGACGGGCTGGCGGAAAAGCTGCTCGCCGCCGGGCTCGCCTCGGGCGACAAGCTGTGGCGCTTCCCGCTCGCGCCGGAGTACGACAAGCTGCTCGACAGCCAGATTGCCGACATGAAGAACGTTGGCCCGCGCAACGGCGGCTCGATCACCGCCGCGCAGTTCATCCAGCGCTTCGTCGACAAGGGCATGGCCTGGGCGCACCTCGACATCGCCGGGGTGGTCTGGGCCGACAAGCCCGGCGCGACCTGGGAAAAGGGTGCCACCGGCTACGGCGTGCGCCTGCTCGACCGCTTCGTGCGTGACACGTTGGAGGGTTGACGCGCCCATGCCCAACCCCCGCTCGTGTCGAGCGGACGGATTGCTGAATCGCTCTCGGAAAGGCCCTGAATGCGCGTCGATTTCTATCAGCTCAGCCGGGGCAGCGTCGAAGACGCGCTCCCCGCGCTGGCCGCCGCCACGCTGAAGGCAGGGGAGCGGATGCTGGTGGTCTCGGCCGACCAGAACCAGCTTGCCAGGCTCTCCGCCGCGCTGTGGGAGCGCAAGGACAGCTTCCTCGCCAACGGCCGCGCCGGCGGGCCGTACGATGCGCGCCAACCGATCCTGCTGGGTGATGCCGCCGAACCAGCCAACGGCGCGCGCTACCTCGCGCTGGCCGACGGCCAGTGGCGAGACGAGGCGCTGGGCTTTGCGCGCGCCTTCCTGCTGTTCGATCACTCCACCATCGACGGCGCACGTGGCTGCTGGCGCATGCTCGGCCAGCGCGAGGACGTGGAGCGGCACTTCTGGAAGCAGGATGGCGGCAGGTGGATCGAGGGGCCTTGAGCAATAGCCCCACCCTTGCAGCGCTGCCCATTCCCCGCTAGGGGCGCGCGACCCCCCGAAAGACACCATTTCAAGGAATAAGACCATGGCGGTTACCCGCACCTTTTCGATCATCAAGCCCGACGCCACCCGCCGCAACTTGACCGGCGCGGTCACCAAGATGCTGGAAGAAGCCGGGCTGCGCGTCGTTGCTTCCAAGCGCATCCACATGACCCAGGAACAGGCCGAGGGCTTCTACGGCGTCCACCGCGAGCGTCCGTTCTTCGGTGATCTGGTCAGCTTCATGACCTCCGGCCCGGTGGTCGTGCAGGTGCTTGAAGGCGAAGATGCCGTGAAGCGCAACCGTGACATCATGGGCGCGACCAACCCGGCCAACGCCGATGCCGGCACCATCCGCAAGGAACTGGCCGAATCGATCGAGGCGAACACGGTCCACGGTTCGGATTCGGAAGAGAACGCCGCGATCGAGATCGCCTTCTTCTTCAAGCCGGAAGAAATCGTCGGCTGACCCGCTTCCCGCCACTGCGGGAGCCACATTGAAAATCGGGCCGTCGGAGCATCCTCCGGCGGCCCTTTTCATTGATAGTTTCGGGTTTTTGACCCATCGCAAGGCACCTTCCGCGATTGCGTCACATTCTCGTCAGGTCGATTCCACAAGAAGGATGCCAGATGTCCAACACCCCGCATGAACTCGCCGAGGAATTCCCCAACGACCACGCGCTGCTGCACGAACTGAAGCTCGGCAATGCCCATTTCGTCACCCTGTCGGATCGCTATCATGAGGTGAACGGCGAAATTCACCGGATCGAAGCCGAGGTGGAACGGACCTCGGACGATTACCTTGAAACCCTCAAGAAGAAGCGCCTGGCCCTGATCGACGAGATCAGCGTGATCGTTTCGCAGGCCCGCCAGTCGGCCTGATTGGGTGCAACGATGTCGCAGCGGAGCCGTCGGAGCGATCCGGCGGCTCTTGTCGTTGGCGGGGGGAAGCGCCTATCTGGGGGACAAAGGAGCTTCACGATGCAAGGCATGGGTGACACGGGCGAGGCCTGCCCGTTTGAATTCAACTTCGATCCGGCCAGCTTCAAGGTGGGTGACACGGTCAGCTACCGGGTTTCGACCATGGCCGACTTTCCCTTTGCCGGGGCCTTGCTCGAAGTGGGCGAGGACTACGTCGTGATCGCTGGTGACCCGCTGAACCCCGACGTGCGCTATCGCGGCACCCGCGAAAGCCGGCCCATGGTGGACGGCAGCCAGATTTAGCGCGCCCATCAACTGATTGCCAGCGGTCCCGCTCGTGGCGAGCGGATTGCAGCAGTTCAAGGCAGGTAGCCCTGCGGTCCTGTTCCCTAGGCGGTGTTTACATTCATAGGCAACATTTGAGTGCCGCCACGAGATTGAGGAAGCCGGCGTAGTTTCTGGCGAGTTTGTCGTATCGGGTTGCGATGCGTC
>JAGWTB010000012.1 GCA_028869175.1 Sphingomonadales bacterium | reverse complement strand
GCCCAGCCGCTGGCCGACAGCGTCTTCCAGCTCGGTCGGGAACGGCCCCGCGCCGACGCGGGTGGTATAGGCCTTGACGATGCCCAGCACGAAGCCGGTGGCCGAGGGGCCGAGCCCGGAGCCGGAGGCCGCCGTTCCGCTCACCGTGTTGGAGCTGGTGACGAAAGGATAGGTGCCGTGATCAACGTCGAGCAGCACGCCCTGCGCGCCTTCGAACAGGATGCGCGCGCCGGCTTTCTTCACCGCATTGAGCCGGCTCCACACCGGTTCGGCGAACTGCAGCACGAAAGGCGCAATGGCGCGCAGTTCGGCGAGCAGGCCCGCACGGTCCACCGGCGGCTGGCCGAAGCCGGCGCGCAGCGCATCGTGGTGGGCGCAGAGCCGGTCAAACTGCGAATCGAGCGCATCGAGGTGAGCCAGATCGCAGACGCGGATCGCGCGGCGGCCGACCTTGTCTTCATAGGCCGGGCCGATGCCACGCCCGGTGGTGCCGATCTTGCCCGATCCGGCGGCAGCCTCGCGCAGGCCGTCCAGCTCGCGGTGGATCGGCAGGATCAGCGGGCAGTTATCGGCAATGGCGAAGTTTTCGCGGGTGATCGAAACGCCCTGCCCTTCCAGCTTGGCTATCTCTTCCTTTAGGTGCCACGGATCGAGCACCACGCCGTTGCCGATGATCGACAGGGTCCCGCGCACGATGCCCGAGGGCAGCAGGCTGAGCTTGTAGACCTGATCGCCGACCACCAGCGTGTGGCCGGCATTGTGCCCACCCTGGAATCGCACGACCGCGTCCGCGCGGCTGGCAAGCCAGTCGACGATCTTGCCCTTGCCCTCATCGCCCCACTGGGCGCCGATCACGGTGACGTTGGCCATGGATATGCTCCTCCACCCTGCCAAGGTGGATCCTGAAACGCCCTTCGACAGGACTCGGCGTAGCGGATGGTTCGGTCGGCCACGAAGGCCTGATTGCGCGCCGCGCCCTACGGGCAGCCGGCAGTCTGAGTCAAGCGAAGGCGGCGACCAATTGCGACAATTCACGACTCGTTTAGCCGCTCTCTCGCAATAGGGTGGCACTTGACGGAGGATTGTGATGCGGAAGAACGCAATGATCGCGCTGGGGGTCGTGGCCCTGCTGGTTGCGGGGATAGCTGATGCCCGTCCGGGTGATCGCCTGCGCGAGCGGATCGCGGAGCGGACGGGCGTCGACAGCACGCCGGCTGCGCCGCGCTCGACCGTGCGGTTCACCTATGGCAGCGATCCAGATCAGATCGGTGACCTGTGGAACGGATTTGCCGAGGGCCAACCACCGCGACCTTTGATCCTGTTCGTCCACGGCGGTGGCTGGAAGCGCGGAAGCAAGGATAGCGCTACCGGTTCGTGGAAGCCGCAGCACTTCCCGGCAGAAGGCTATGCCTTCGCGTCGATCAACTACCGTCTCGTCCCCGCAGCAACGGTGGAACAGCAGGCAGACGATGTCGCCCATGCGCTCAAGGCCCTGCTCGACCAAAGCCAAATGCTCGGCATCGACCGCCACCGCGTGGTCCTGATGGGCCACAGCGCGGGCGCTCACCTCGTCGCGCTGGTCGGCAGCGACGAGCGATACCTGCGCGCCGCCGGGCTGACCTTCGCCGACATCAAGGGCGTGATCCCGATCGACGGCGCGGCCTATGACGTGCCCGCGCAGATGCAGGATGGCCCGCCGATCATGCAGACGACATACCGGCAGGCCTTCGGCACCGATCCTGTCCGCCAGCGTGCGCTTTCACCCACGCTTCAGGCCGCCGCACCCAACGCGCCCGCCTTCCTGCTGCTCCACGTCCAGCGGCCCGATGGCGTGCGACAAGCGCAGGCACTGGGCGCGGCGCTCACGTCCGCGGGCACGCGGGTGGAGTTCGGCAGCTTTCCCGGCGAGGGACTGCAGGGCCACGCCGAAATCAACCGGCGGCTGGGCGACCCCGCCTATGCGGCAACGCCAGTCGTGGATCGCTGGCTGAAAGGGCTGTTCGGCAGGTAGCCTACTTGCCCCTCCCCCGCGCCTGTGCCAGTCCGGCGCGCATGAGCCAGCCTGTCGATGTCGTCGCCCTTGCCGAAGCGCTGATTGCCTGTCCGTCGGTTACCCCGGCGGCGGGGCTGGTGTTCGATTGCCTGGAGGCGGCGCTGTTGCCGCTGGGGTTCGCCGTACATCGCTTTGCCGCCGGGGAATCACCCGACGGGCCGGTCGAGAACCTGTTTGCGGTGCGGCGCGGCCCGGAGGGTGGCCGGCACTTCGCCTTCGCCGGCCATGTCGACGTGGTGCCGCCCGGCGAAGGCTGGACCAGCGCGCCCTTCGCGCCCGAGCGGCGCCCGCAGGTGGGTGGGGGTGACCTGCTGTACGGGCGCGGTGCGGTGGACATGAAGGGGGCGATCGCCGCCATGGTCGCCGCCGTGGCGGACATTCCGCAGGATGCCGGCACGCTCAGCCTGATCATCACCGGCGACGAGGAAGGCGCGGCACGGTTCGGCACCGTGGCGCTGATCGAGCATATGCGGGCAAGTGGTGAGCAGCCTGACCTGTGCCTGGTGGGTGAGCCGACCTCGGCAAACCGGCTGGGCGACATGATGAAGATCGGCCGGCGCGGCTCGGTGAACATCTGGCTGGAGGTGGAGGGACGCGAAGGCCATGTCGCCTACCCGCACCTCGCTGACAATCCGGCACCGCGCCTGGTCGCCCTGCTGGCGGAGCTCGATGCCCTTCAGCTCGACGAGGGCACCGAATGGTTCCAGCCGTCCAATCTCGAAATCACCGACATTGCCATCGGCAACCCTGCCACCAATGTCATCCCGCCGCGCGCCAGCGCGCGCATATCGATCCGGTTCAACGCGCTCCACACCGGTGAGGCGCTGGCCGCACGGGTTTCGGAAGTGGCGGCACGGCACGGCGGAACCGCCCGCGCGGTGATTTCGGGCGAGGCCTTCATCACGCTGCCCGGCACCTTTTCCGCGATGATCGCCGATGCGGTGCAGGCCGAGACCGGCATCGCGCCCGATCCATCGACCACCGGCGGCACGTCGGACGCGCGGTTCCTCAAGAATGTCTGCCCGGTGATCGAATTCGGCCTGTGCAATGCGACCATGCACAAGCGTGATGAGGCCGTGGCCGTGGCAGACCTTGAAGTGCTGGCGCGGATCTATCGCCGCGTAGCGGAGGCCGCGCTGCGGGGGTGAGCGGGACGTAAACGGAACCGCCCAGCCCGTTCTTGTCGAGCATGGTCGAGACACGCTGGCGAAGCGCAAACGTGTCTCGACCATGCTCGACACGAACGGCTGTTGGAAATGCTCAGCAATAGGCCACCCCACCCCCCGGTTGCCCCGCTCCCGCCCCGCTGTTAGTCTCAGGCGCAACAATCTTTCGGGGGTAAAGGCATGGCGCGGCGGCTGACGTTTTTCATCATCATCGGCATGATCGCGGGCATCGCGCTGGGCTATGTGCTCAATGTCAGCTACCCCAAGGACGATGCCCGACTGGCGGACATTGCCGACTATCTGAAGCTGCTTCCTGAAGTATTCCTCCACCTGATCAAGATGATCATCGCCCCGCTGGTTTTCGCCACACTGGTGAGCGGCATTGCGGGCATGGGTGACAGCGCGGCGCTGGGGCGGATCGGCGGGCGGGCGCTGGGCTGGTTCATCACCGCCAGCCTGATCTCGATCGGGCTGGGGCTGATGCTCGTCAACCTGTTCAAGCCGGGGGTCGGCCTGTCGCTAGCCGATGTCACGGCGGGCGAGAAGCTGGCTACGGCCGATTTCACCATCCGTCACTTCGTGCTGGCAGTGTTCCCCACCTCGGTGCTCGACGCGATGGCGCGCAACGATGTGCTGCAGGTGCTGGTGTTCTCGCTGTTCTTCGGCGTCGCGCTTTCGGCGCTGCGTGGACGCGGCGAGATGATCGTGCGCGGCTGTGACCTGCTGGCGCAGGTGATGCTGACGATCACCGACTACGTCATGCGCTTCGCCCCCTTCGCGGTATTCGGTGCGCTCGCCTCGGTCATCGCCACCAAGGGCGTGAAGATCGTCATCACCTATGGCGTGTTCGTCAGCGAGTTCTATTTCGGCCTGCTGCTGCTGTGGGCGATCCTGTTCTCGCTGGGCTTCCTGTTCCTGGGAAAGCGCGTGGGGCTGCTGGCACGCTATATCCGCGAACCGATCCTGCTGGCCTTTTCCACCGCCAGTTCGGAAAGCGCGCTGCCCAAGCTGTTCGAACAGCTCGACCGGTTCGGCGTACCGCGCCGCATTTCGGGCTTCGTCCTGCCGCTGGGCTACAGCTTCAATCTTGACGGGTCGATGATGTACACCAGCTTCGCGACGATGTTCATCGCCCAGGCTTATGGCATCCATCTCTCCGCCGGTCAGCAGATCGCCATGTTGCTGACCCTGATGGTGACCTCCAAAGGCATCGCCGGAGTGCCGCGCGCCAGCCTGGTGGTGATCGCCGCCACGCTCACCCAGTTCGGCCTGCCGGTGGAGGGCATAGCGCTGCTGCTGGGGGTCGATACCTTCCTCGACATGGGCCGCACCGCCACCAACGTGGTCGGCAATGCCATCGCCACTTCGGTGATCACCAAATGGGAAGGCATGCTCCAGCCCCCGCTCGACCCCGACGCCGAACCCTTCCACGCCCCGTCCCACACCGCCGCCGATGGCCGGGCGGGACTCAACATCGATCCCGAGCAGTATGAGGAGCGGGCGTAGCTGTTTTCAGGCTCACGCGAAGGTGCCAAGCCGCAAAGGGGCTGGCGCTTGCGGCGCAGCCGCCCGATGCTTGAAGGGCCTGATTGACGGCTGACGTCTACGGCGGGCCGCTCAATCTTCGCGGCTTCGCGTGAGAAAGTCCTACTTCGCCAGTTCCACCGGCACGAACCGCCCCAGCCCGCACGCCGCCCCGCGCGACGGGCCGCCGGCGTGTTCGATCACGTGGATGATGTCCGTGCTGCACAACTGGCTGAGCGAGGTTTCATAGGAAAAGGCATCGTTCATCCGCAGCCCCGGACATTCGTAGGGCAGTGTATTGCGCCAGGCCTTGTGGCCAAGACCGATGAAATCGATTGTCCGGTTATCGCGCACCCGGGTGTGGTCGAAGGCATTCAGTTGCAGGCAGCTTACCGCCTCGCCCATGACGCGGGCGGCGGGTACCACATCGGCGCGGGACTGGCCGGGGCCGCCTTGCTGGCAGGCTGAGAGCGCCAGCGGGGCCATGGCGAGGGTCAGGATGGAACGCAGTCTCATGGCTTCTTCCTTTTCGCCCCCTTGGTTGACGCCCCTTTCGCCCCCTTCTCCATGATCTTGGACTTCCACCCGCAAAGGTCAACCACCGGGCAGCGCCAGCACTCCGGCCCGCGCGCCTTGCAGATGTAGCGCCCGTGCAGGATCAGCCAGTGGTGCGCGCCGACGCGGAAAGGGCCGGGCACGGCCTTGTCGAGCTTCTTTTCCACCGCCAGCGGGGTCTTGCCCCGGGCAAGGCCAGTGCGGTTGCCCAGGCGGAAGATGTGGGTATCGACCGCGAAGGTCTCGGCTCCGAAGGCGCAGTTCATCACGACATTGGCCGTCTTGCGCCCTACCCCGGGCAGCGTGGTCAGCACATCGCGGTCCGCCGGGACTTCGCCGCCGAAATCCCGTACCAGGATTTCGGACAGGGCGATGACGTTCCTGGCCTTGGCGTTAAACAGGCCGATCGTCCTGATGTGCGCCTTCAGTCCCTCTTCGCCCAGCGCGACCATCTGCGCCGGGGTGGTGACCTCGCGGAACAGCGCCCGCGTCGCCTTGTTGACGCCAACATCGGTCGCCTGCGCTGACAGCACCACGGCGACGAGCAACTGGTAGGTATTGCCGAATTCCAGCTCGGTCTCGGGCGAAAGATTGAGCTCGGCCAGACGGCGGAAGAATTCGAAGGTCTGGTCGCGGTTCATCGCAGCCACTTCTTCATCGCGGGGAACGGAGCCTCGCCGCGCTCGCTGGCGCGAATCGGTTCGCAGGACATGCCCCAGCAGCCGAGCAGCGGCACGCCGAATGGGGCACCCTTCTCAAAGTTGGCGATGTGCGATTCGGATGCCCCGCGATAGCCTTCGGGGTGGAACACCACGGCCAGCGGTACGTCGCAGGCCCGCGCGGCGGCGACCGACCAGGCGATGGCTGCCATTTCCTCGCCCGGATTATCGCCGACATCGGTCATCGCGGCGCGTCTGGCAGGATCGGCAACCGCGATGTGCCCCGCTTCGTGCAGCAGGTCACCGGGGAAACCGGCAGCATCGGGATCGATGCGGATCTTGCCGCCGCGCACTTCCATCCCCGGAACGAACAGCGGCCCTTCCACCGGCGCGATTTCCACGCCGACGCCGATCTGCTCCAGAAAGCGCACGATCCGCACCGCCGCATCGGCCCCGCCCGGCTCGCGCCAGTTGCAGGCGGCGACGCGGGGCAGCAGGGTCACAGCCCCAGAACCTCTCCCATGCCATAGCGCCCGGCCGGCTTGCCAACGATCCACTGGCAGGCGCGCACCGCCCCGCGGGCGAAGATGCCGCGGTTTTCGGCGAGGTGTGACAGGGTTATGCGTTCGTTGTCCGCCAGGAACAGCACCGAGTGGTCGCCCGCCACCGACCCGCCGCGCAAGGACGCGAAGCCGATGTTACCCGGCTTGCGTGCGCCGGTGATGCCGTCGCGGCCGCGTTCGGCATGGTCGGCCAGGCCAATCCCGCGCCCCTTCGCTGCCGCTTCCCCCAGCAGCAGCGCGGTGCCCGAGGGGGCATCGACCTTCATGCGGTGGTGCGTCTCGACGATCTCGATGTCCCAGTCCTCGCCCAGCCGGCTCGCGGCTTCGCGCACGAGATGGGCGAGCATGTTGACCCCGAGCGAGGTATTGCCGGTCTGCAACACGGCGATCTTTTCCGCCGCCATGTCGATCAGCCAGTGGTGGCGTTCCTCAAGCCCGGTGGTGCCGATCACCAGCGGCACGCCCGCCGCCATTGCAGCTTCCAGATTGACTTCCAGCGCGTGGGGGCTGGAGAAATCGACCAGCACGTCGCTCGCCGCCGCCAGCGCGACCGGATCACCGCCCCCCTTGGACGGCGCGTCGATCCCGCCGGACAGGCTCTCGCCCGCCGCCGCGATGGCGTCGGCCAGCGCCTGCCCCATGCGTCCCTCGCTGCCGATAATGCCGATGCGCACCATACCGTCTGTCCTGTCTCAGCTGAGCCAGTCGCAGCCCCGCTCTTTCCTTCTTGCGCCGCTTGAAGGAAAAGCAATCCTTCGACAAGCTCAGGACGGACGGGTTCGGGACAAATCGTGAGAGACATCCGCAATATCGTCATCCTCACCGGCGCGGGTATATCCGCCGAAAGCGGCATCGACACCTTCCGCGATGGCGGCGGGCTGTGGGAGCGGCACCGGGTGGAGGACGTCGCCACGCCCGAAGCTTTCGCCCGCGATCCAGCACTGGTGCAGCGCTTCTATGACATGCGCCGCGAAGCCATCCAGACCAGGCAGCCCAATGCCGCGCACCATGCCCTGTCCCGGCTTGATGCGGCATGGGCGGGAGACCTGCTGCTGGTAACCCAGAATGTTGACGACCTGCACGAACGCGCGGGATCGCGGCGGCTGCTCCACATGCATGGCGAGCATCTCAAGGCCTGGTGCACAGCCTGCGACAGCCGCCACGTCTGGTCAGGACCGCTGATCCATGCCCCGCCCTGCCCGGCCTGCGGCACGGCGGCGCTGCGCCCCGATGTCGTCTGGTTCGGGGAAATGCCCTATCACATGGACGCGATCCACGCCGCGCTGCGCGGGGCGGACCTGTTCGTCTCGATCGGCACCTCGGGCGCGGTCTATCCCGCCGCAGGCTTTGTGCGCACTGCCCGCGATCTCGGCGCGCGGACGCTGGAACTCAACCTCGAACCCTCGCAAGGCGGCGCCTGGTTTCACGAGGCGCGCCACGGTCCGGCGAGCGAGGTGGTACCCGCCTGGGTAGCCGAACTGCTAAGGGGAGGGGTGTTGCGGGCAGAACCGCCTCAAACTTGCCTCGGGATGGAATTCAATGATGTTGTCCGCACCCCGGGCAATCCGCATCCTTGGCGATCCTGATCGTCCGCATGGCCGGCCCCATGCCGTCAAGCAGGTGCAGCTTGCCCCACTGCGGATCGCCCAGCGTCGCATGGCCGGTCAGGAGCACCCGGATCGCTTGCATCGCCGCAAAGGTGCCGACCATGCCAACGAAGGCCCCCAGCACGCCATCGTTGGCGCAGCTGTCGCAATCCTCGGCATCGAAGGCGTCGCCCACGAAGCAGCGGTAGCACGATTCGCCCGGCAAGTGCCCGGCAAAGCTCGCTACCTGGCCCTGGAACCGGCCGACGGCGGCGCTGGTCAGCGGCACGCCGAGCGCGACGCAGGCGTCGGAAACCGCCAGGCGAGTCGCGAAATTGTCACAGCCATCGAGCACAAGGGTCGCGCCCTCGAGCACCCGCGCGGCGTTATCCCTCCCAATCCTCCCGACGACCGCGCGGGCATCGAGCGCGCCATCGAATCGCTGCACCCATGCGGCGGCGACATTGGCCTTGGGGCTGCCGACATCTGCTGGCGTGAACACCGTCTGGCGCTGGAGGTTGGACACATCGACCACATCGTCGTCCACCAGCGTCAGCCGCCCGACGCCCGCCGCCGCAAGATACTGCAGCGCAGGCGAGCCGACCCCGCCGCAGCCCACCAGCACGACATGCGCGCGCGCCAGCGCCACCTGCCCCGCCCCGCCGACTTCCGGTAAGACGATATGACGGGCAAACCGGGCGAGGCGATCAGGCGGGAGGATCATCGCCGAGCGATTAGGCGAGCTTGGCCGGGCGGGGAAGTGGCTAAGCGCAGGTTGGGCAGTGGCTAAGCGCATTTGTCACATGCATTCGCCCGCCCGCGCGTTATCATCCCTTCAGCGGGCAGCGGACGAGTCGCGTGTGCGGCGCGGGGCTGCGGCAGCAAGCAGGAGGGTCGCATGAAGAAGGTGGTTTTCGCGCTCGGCGCAGCAAGCCTGGCAGCGGGTCTGGCGGTTCCGGCCCAGGCTGGTCTGTTATCAGGCGCCAATCTGATCAACGTCGCCAAGGTGGTGCTGGGCAATCGCGCGGTGCTCAACAAGGGTGTCCAGCAGTGCCCCAATCAGGTGACCCTGCAACCGCAAGACGATTTGCTGATGACCTCGGCGCGCGCCGCCGTGCAGCGCCTGGTCCCGGCGAGCCGCTTTGGCGTGCTGGAAACCGCTGCCGACACGGCCGCCAACCGCTCAGCCGCCAGCCCGGAATTCTGCCAGAACACCGCGACGAAGAAGCCGGGCCTGCTGGGCGGCATCGCCGACGCAGCGCGCAAGATGGGCGTCGGCGGCGGCATCCTCGGGCCGAGCACCGGAACCGCCACCACCACGACCGGTTCTACCCCCTCGACAGCGGGCAGCGTGCTGGGCGGAATTTTGGGCGGCAGCGGGAATTAGGGTCGGGACCTAGTCACCGCTTACGCGGCCTGCCTGCCCTCAGCTCTCCAGCTGGCGCAGCAGGCTGCGGACGTCGCCGTCCATGTCGGCGTCGCGGGTGCGCAGGTCTTCGATCAGGCGCACGGCGTGGATCACGGTGGAGTGGTCGCGTCCGCCGAACTTGCGGCCGATCTCGGGGTAGGAGCGCGGGGTCAGCACCTTGGCGAGGTACATCGCCACCTGGCGCGGGCGCACCACGGCACGGGCGCGGCGCTTGCTGGCCATTTCGGTGCGATCCACCCGGTAGAACTGGCACACGGTGCGCTGGATCTCGTCGATGGTGATGCGGCGGCGGTTGGCCGAGAGGATGTCGGTAAGCTGTTCCTCGGCCAGCTGCAGCGACACGGCCTGACCGGTGAGCTGGGCATAGGCAATCAGCTTGTTGAGCCCGCCTACCAGCTCGCGCACGTTGCGGTTGATCGTGCGGGCAAGGAATTCGACCACGTCCGACGGAACCTCGGTCGGCGCGAAGCGAGCGAGGCGGTGTTCCAGGATCAGGCGGCGCAGCTCGATGTCGGCGGGCTGGATATCTGCCACCAAGCCCATCGACAGGCGCGAGAGCAGGCGCTGCTCCACCCCGTCAAGCGCTTGCGGCGCGCGGTCGGCGGCAAAGACCAGCCGCTTGCCCTCGGCCAGCAGCGCGTCGATCGTGTAGAGCAGTTCTTCCTGCGCCGAAGCCTTGCCGATGATGAACTGGATGTCGTCCACCAGCAGCAAGTCGAACCCGCGCAGCCGGCTCTTGAACTCGATCATCTGGTTCTGTCGCAGCGCCTGGACGAATTCGACCATGAAGCGCTCGGCCGAGCAGTAGAAGATGCGCGCACGCGGGTGGTTGACCAGATAGGCGTGGCCGATGGCGTGGAGCAAGTGGGTCTTGCCCTGCCCGGTCGCCGCCTTGAGATAGAGCGGGGCGAACTGGGGCGTTTCGGTCGCCGCCATGCGCTGCGCCGCGTTGGCCGCCAGCACGTTGGCCGCGCCGGAGACGAAGGTGACGAAGGTCAGCGAGGGATCGAGCCCGATCGAGCCGATCCCGGTGCCGTTCATCGGGGCCAGATCGCCACCAACGGCAATCGCGCCCGAATCGGCACCCAGCACTGCACCGTCATTGGCCGGGCGGCGCGACGATCCGTCCTTGCCGATGCGCAGCTCAGCCAGCTGGCGGCGGCCCGGCTGCGCCGAGATGCGCACGTTGCGCACATCCGGACGAGCGATCTTCCACGCGAGCGAGAGCCGATCGGCAAAGCGGTCGGAAACCCAGTTGGCGGAGAACTCCGTGGGCAGGTACAGGTCGAGCGTGCCGGTTTCCTTGCAGAAACTGCCCAGCTGAACCGGACGGATCCACTGGCTGTGCAGTTGCTGCCCCAGATCCTTGCGCAGGCCCTGGCTGATGTCAGCCCAATCGGCCGCCAGATCCATGGCATCCTGATCTTCGCTCATGCGCAAGCCGCCCGTCTTTGCTTTTGTCGACGAAGCTGCCGCACGATTTACCCCCGATACGGTCCCAGTCACCCGGTACGCTCCCGACCCTGAATGCCCCAACACACGTCCAACCGGTTCCCGCACGGCGGACGCAACCCATGACCCACATGTCGCAAAGCGGCAGTGCGCGGTCTTGTAGAAACTACATGCAACGTCCGGGCTGCGATCGCCGCGGACACCATGTTTCTATGGACCAAGCTGCGCGGCTGGCAAGGGCGCGAACCGTAAAAAAAATGAAATAATCCGGCTTGACGGCGGGAACCCGGGCGGAAACCCTAGCGGCATTTCTAACGCTTTGTTTACCTTGGGTATTTGCCATGACCGCAGTGCGAATCGCGGGAATTCATGGGTTTGCCGCGCCGCACAAAATGAGAGGGTCTCGAAAACGAAAACGGCCGGCGGGATGCCCGCCGGCCGTGTTCTGTTTTCGTCCCGTCCGACTGCCCCGTCAGGAGCGAATCGGTTGGCCGGATCAGAGCGCTGCGACGCGCTTGGTCAGACGCGAGAACTTGCGGGCAGCCGTGTTCTTGTGCAGCACGCCGCGCGCCACGCCGCGCGCCAGTTCAGGCTGTGCGGCCTTGAGCGCTTCGACGGCCGCAGTCTTGTCGCCACCGGCGAGCGCCGATTCGACCTTCTTCACGAAGGTGCGGATGCGGCTCAGGCGGTTGCCGTTGATTTCGGCGCGGCGGTCGTTGCGGCGGATGCGCTTGCGTGCTTGCGGCGTGTTGGCCATCTGGTTCTGACTCTCGTCCTATATCGGGGCCGCCGGGCGACCGGAAACCTTCGTGAAACTGCGAAAAACCACGGGCAAGCCCGTCGGAAAGCGCGGCCCTTACCGTTGGAGCCGCGAATCGTCAAGCAATCTCGGCACAATGCAAGGGCAGATGCGCACAACGCACGTGCCCGCGCCGCTGTGCGGGTCTATACTTCGAGCCAGTACAGGCAATCGGGACTTGGGGCATGACTGACGCAAGCATTGGGGCATGGGAAAGCGAACTGCACGCACTGCTCGAAAAACTGCGCAGCCATCCATCGGCAGAACTCGCCGAAGAGCGGTTGCGAGTGGTGGTGCTGGAAAAGCTGATCGCCGACTATTACCGCGCCAGGGACTGATACCAACCCGCGCCTATTTCTGGCATCTGGCGCAGGCGAAGGTTGATCGCCCGCCCTGGACAGTGCGGCTGACCGTGCCGCCACAGGCGCAGGCCTCTCCCTCGCGGCCGTAGACTCGCCAGGCGGCGGCGAAGTAGCCCAGTTCGCCATTGGGCTGGGCATAGTCGCGGATGGTGGAACCGCCCGCCTTGATCGATTCGGCCAGCACCGCGCGAATCGCCGGCACCAGCCGGGCGACGGCCTTGGCGGCGATGGTGCCGGCCGGCTTGTCGGGCCGGATGCCCGCCCGGTGCAAGGCTTCGCAGACATAGATGTTGCCCAGACCGGCAACGATCCGCTGGTCGAGCAGCAACGGTTTGACCGGGGCGAGGCGGCCCGCGAAAGCGCCGGTCAGGTGCTCTGGCGTGAAGGCATCGCCCAGCGGCTCGGGCCCCAGCGCGGCGAAAGGACCCCAGGCATCCAGCGCCGCAGTGTCGACCAGATCGACCGAGCCGAATCGCCGCGCATCGTTGAGTGCCAGCACGTGCCCGGCCTGCGTTTCCAGCACCAGATGATCGTGCTTTTCCAGCACGTCAGGCTCGATCCGCCAGCGCCCCGACATGCCGAGGTGGAATACCATCGTCCGCGCCCGGTCGGTGTGGATCAGCCCGTATTTCGCCCGCCGCCCCAGGCCGGTGACCGTGGCCCCGGTAAGCGCCTGGGCGAGATCGACCGGAAACGGCCGGCGCAGGTCAGGCCGGTTCACCGCCACGCGGGCAATGCGCGCACCATCAAGATAGCGGGCCAGCCCGCGGACAGTGGTTTCGACTTCGGGTAATTCAGGCATCGTCCTGCTCTATCACCCTTTGCCCGCGCGGCAATTCCCCCTAAGGGCATCGCCATGAGCGAACAGGTTTCCTTCGGTTACGAAGAGGTCTCTCCCGAGGAGAAGACCGAGCGCGTCGGCGCGGTGTTTTCCAGCGTCGCCAGGAAGTACGACGTGATGAACGATGCCATGTCGGCCGGCATGCACCGGCTGTGGAAGGATCGCTTCGTGCGGCGGGTAAAGCCGCGTGACGGCGAGGCCATTCTCGACATGGCCGGCGGCACCGGCGACATCGCGTTCCGCATGGCCGAGCGCGGCGCCTCGGTTACCGTATCGGACATCAATCAGGACATGCTCGATGTCGGCATCGAACGCGCAATGGAGCGCGGGATCGACGGCCTCGTCTGGTCACGCCAGAACGCCGAGGAATTGAGCTTCGGCGACCGTTTCTTCGATGCCTACACCATCGCTTTCGGCATCCGGAACGTCACCCGGATCGATCAGGCGCTGGCCGAGGCGCACCGCGTTCTGAAGCACGGCGGGCGGTTCTTCTGCCTTGAATTTTCCACCACCGAATGGCCGGGCTTCAAGGAGGCCTACGACGCTTATTCGCACAGGCTGGTGCCCAAGCTGGGTTCGATGATCGCCGGAGACGCCGATTCGTATCGCTACCTGATCGAATCGATCCGCCGCTTCCCGCCGATGCCCGAATTTGAGGGCATGATCCGCGCAGCCGGCTTCACCCGCACAAAGGTGGAACCCATCCTGGGCGGTCTGGTGGCAATCCATTCGGGATGGAAAATCTAGCCGCATGACCCGTCCGGCCACCCATATCCTGCGCCTGCTGCGCTGGGGCCGCGTGCTGGCAAGGCACGGAGCGCTGCGGATCATCGAGGACGGGGTCAACACCCCTGCCCCCGTCCGCCGGCTTTGCCGCATCGCGCGGTTTGGCACGATCCAGCCCGCCGTGCCCGACTATGCCGGGGCCTTTCACGACATTGGCCCGGCGGCGATCAAGCTGGGGCAGGCGTTGGCGACCAGACCCGATCTGGTGGGCGAGGAAGCGGCGCACAACCTGCTGACGCTGCAGGACAGCCTGCCGCCGGTCGGCTTCGCTGTGATCCGCCGCGAGATCGAGGCGAGTTTCGGGCGGCCTGTCGGCGAACTTTTCGCCTCCATCGAGGAAGAGGCCGTTGGCGCGGCTTCCATCGCGCAGGTCCACCGCGCGGTGACGACCGAGGGCCGCAAGGTAGCGGTCAAGGTGCTGCGCCCCGGCATCCGCGAAAAGCTGGATCGCGACATCGAGACTTACGAATGGGCCGCCGCCCATCTCGAAGCACTCGGCGGAGAAGCCGCGCGGCTGCGCCCGCGTGCCGTGGTCGCCAATTTCAAGCGCTGGACCGCGCGCGAACTTGATCTGCGGCGCGAGGCCGCCTCCGCCTCCGAACTCGCCGAGGCGATGAAGGGCTTCGACGGTTACCGGGTTCCCGGCATCGACTGGGACCGTACCTGCGGCCGGGTAATGACGCTGGACTGGGTCGACGGGGTCAAGATGAGCGACCTCGACGCGCTCGACGCCCAGGGGATCGACCGCAACGCGCTGGCCAACCGGCTGGTGCTCGCCTTCCTCACCCAGGCCATCGCCGCCGGATTCTTCCACGCCGACATGCACCAGGGCAACCTGTTCGTGCAGGACGACGGCACGGTGGCTGCAATCGATTTCGGGATCATGGGCCGGATCGACCGCCGCGCCCGCCAATGGCTCGCGGAAATTCTCTACGGCCTGACCACGGGCAATTACCGCCGCGTCGCCGAGATCCATTTCGAGGCACAATATGTGCCCAGCTACCATTCGGTCGATGAATTCGCCACGGCGCTGCGCGCTGTGGGCGAACCGATGCGCGGCAAGCCGGTGGCCGAACTTTCGGTCGGCCAGATGCTCGACGGGCTGTTCGCCATCACCCGCGATTTCGACATGGAAACCCAGCCGCATCTGCTGTTGCTGCAGAAGACCATGGTCATGGTGGAGGGACTGGCGACCTCGCTCAATCCCGGCATCAACATGTGGGACATTTCCGGGCCTTTCGTGAAGGCGTGGATCCGCGATGAACTGGGGCCCGAAACCTTCGTCGCCGACCGGCTGCGCGAAAACACGCAGACGCTGCTGCGCCTGCCTGACCTGATCCGCCGCATCGAAGACCGCTTCCCGGCCAGGGGCGGCGCGCCCGATCAGGCTCCGCTGCCCGAAGTGGCGCTGATGTGGGATCGCAAGCCGGGCGCGTCGTCCGGTTGGCTGGGCTACCTGCTCTCCGCCATCGCCGGCGGCGCGGCGGTGTTTGCCGCGATGCACTGGGCCCTGCCCGGATGACGGCGGCAGTCGCGCCGGAATGGGACCGCTTCGCGCATTGGCGCGCCGCGCCCGCCCGGCTGGTGCTGGCGCTGTTACTGGCGCTGATGATCGCGGCCGCACTGGTACCGGTCGTGGCGGCATCCGGCCCGCTGGACCAGGCGGCAGGCACGGCGACGGTTACCGGTGGAACCGCAGCGCCGCCCGCAGCCGAACGTCCGCGCGACACCGATCTCAAGCTCTACGACATCGCCGTCGAACGCATTCGCAAGGGTGAGAATTACTACGCATTCATCGTCGGCGAGCAGCGCCGGCTCAACTTCCCGGTGCGGCCTGGCCTGGCAGTGCGGCTGCCGACGCTGGCCTATCTCAACGCCTGGCTTGGCGATGGCGGGCAGATGGCCGCCGCGCTGGTGCTGCTGGCCGCCTGCATGGTCGTCTGGTGGCGCCGTCTGGGCGAGGAGCCGGGCGGTATGGACAAGCGGCTGATCGCGGCAGCGTTCCTGTTTGTCGGCACCTCGCTGGGGCTCAATCGCTATTACTTCGCGCTACATGAATTGTGGGCCGGGATGTTGCTGGTGCTGTCGTTCGGCCTGCACCGGCCCGGTCGGCGCTGGGCGGCCTCACTGGCGGTCGCGGCGCTGGCGCTGGCGATCCGCGAACATTCGCTGCCCTTCGTGCTGCTGATGGCGGCCATGGCCGGCTGGCGGCGCGACTGGAAGGAAAGCGCGGCGTGGATCACGCTGGCGCTGGCTTTCCTCGCCGCGCTCGGCCTGCACCTGCACGTGATCGCCGCGCAGGTGACGCCGGGCGATCCGCCCTCGCCATCCTGGCTGGCGCTGCGCGGGTTGAGCGGCTGGCTGTCGGACGTCGCGCTGTCCAGCAGCCTGCGTTTCCTGCCGCACTGGCTGGCCGGGCCGGCGGTGGTGCTGATGACGCTGGGCTGGTGCGGCTGGAAGAGCCCCGCCGGCACCTTCGGCAGCTTGCTGTTCCTGGGCTACGGCACGGGATTCATGATCGCCGGACGGCCCGATAACTTCTATTGGGGGGCAATGATCGCGCCCGCCATGTTCATCGGCTTCACCTTTGCGCCCATGGCCGTGCAATCGCTGATCGCTTCGGCAAAGGGGAAACATGGCTGACCCGCGCATCCTCCTCGTCATCGGCGGTGGCATCGCTGCCTACAAGAGCTGCGAACTGGTCCGCCTGATCCGCAAGGGCGGCGGCAGCGTAGCCTGTGTGCTGACCGAGGGCGGTTCGCACTTCGTCACCGCCATGACGCTGGCCGCGCTGAGCGAGAACCCTGTCCACACCACGCTGTGGGACCTCAAGAACGAGGTCGAGATGGGCCACATCCAGCTCAGCCGCGCCGCCGATCTGGTGGTGGTCTGCCCCGCGACGGCAGACCTCATGGCGAAGATGGCCGCCGGCATCGCCGACGATCTCGCCACCACGCTGCTGCTGGCCACGGACAAGCCGGTGCTGGCCGTGCCAGCCATGAACGTGCGCATGTGGCAGCACCCTGCCACCCGGCGCAATGTCGCCACCCTGCGCGCTTCGGGTGTCACGGTGATGGAGCCCGACGAAGGCGCGATGGCCTGCGGCGAGTTTGGACCGGGGCGGCTGCCCGAACCGGAAGCGGTCTGGGCGGAGATTGGTGCGGCACTGGCAACGCATGGGCACAGCCAGCCGCTAGAAGGCCAGCCCGACTTCGCCCCCGAACGCCACCGCCCGCTGTTCGGAAAACATGTCCTCATCACCGCCGGGCCGACGCATGAGCCGATCGATCCGGTACGCTACATCGCCAATCGGTCTTCGGGCAAGCAGGGCTTCGCCATCGCCGCTGCCGCCGCCGAGGCGGGCGCACGGGTGACGCTGGTGGCGGGGCCGGTCCACCTGCCCACCCCGCCGGGGGTTGACCGGGTGGACGTGGAAACCGCGCGGCAGATGGCGGCGGCGGTCGAAGCCGCCCTGCCCGCCGATGTCGCAGTGATGGTCGCCGCCGTGGCTGACTGGCGTGCGGCGGAAGAGGCCGGGCAGAAGCTCAAGAAGGACGGTTCCGGCAAGGTGCCGCCGCTGCACCTGGCCGAAAATCCCGACATCCTCGCCGCGCTTGCCCAAAGCCCGCAGCGCCCGCGCCTGCTGGTCGGCTTCGCGGCAGAGACCGAGCGGGTGATCGATCACGCCACGGCCAAGCGCGCCCGCAAGGGGGCGGACTGGATTGTCGCCAATGACGTTTCGGGAGACGTGATGGGCGGGCATGCCAACGCCGTTCACATCATCACCGCCAGCGGCACCGAAAGCCTGCCGGAAATGCCCAAGGAAGACGTCGCCCGCGCGCTCGTCGAAAGGATTGCCGATGCATTCGCCTGAACCAGTGCCCGTCATGGTCAAGCGCCTGCCGCACGGAGAGGGGCTGGACCTGCCCGGCTATGCCACCGCCGGAGCCGCCGGGATGGATGTGGTTGCCGCCGAAGACGTCACGCTGGCCCCCGGCGCGCGCCACGCTGTCGCCACCGGCCTCGCGCTGGCGATCCCGCATGGCTACGAAGTGCAGGTTCGCCCGCGTTCAGGCCTCGCGCTCAAGCACGGGGTCACCGTGCCCAACACCCCCGGCACGATCGACAGCGACTATCGCGGCGAATTGAAGGTGATCCTGATCAACCACGGAGCCGAGCCCTTCGCCATCCGCCGGGGCGACCGCGTGGCGCAACTCGTCCTCGCCCCGGTCACGCGGGCCGGCTGGCTGGAAGTGGCGGAACTGGACGAGACGGCGCGGGGCGAAGGTGGCTTTGGCAGCACCGGCGGGGTTGTCGCGCTGGGGAGTTAACCACAGTCAGTTTGAACGGAATTATCCAGCTCCGCTCGTGTCGAGCGAAGTCGAGACACGTCCGCGCAGCGCCAGCGTGTCTCGACTTCGCTCGACACGAGCGGGCATAAGCCTGTGGTGCGATTTGGGGGCAAAGAACCTTGGCTCCAGCCCTGCCTGCCCGAACGAAAATGGGCGGAAGCGTTGCCACTTCCGCCCTCTCGCTGACTGAAATGCGGCTTGGCCTTATTTCCGCTGCTTCTCCGGCGCTACCGAGATGCGCACGGTTTCGCCGTTGTGGCCGGGGAAATCGGTGAACATGGCTTCCACCAGATTGGGCACCAGATAGGGCAGCCGGTTCGAGGTGGAGGCCGCTTCGGCCTTGCCTTCGAACAGGCGCTGGCCGTCGGCCCGGCGATCGATTTTCAGTTCGATGCCGCTGGTGTAGACGGGGTAGTTCTCATAGCCATTGTCGAACCACGGATCGTTCCAGCCATAGCCCCACATGCCGTGGCCATAGAACCCGCCGCGGCCGTAGTAGCCGCCGCGTCCGAAATAGCCCGGCCCGCCCCAGTAGCCCATGCGGCCATAGCCGTACCACGGCGACCAGAACGGATCGTAGGTCATCGGCGCAGAGCGTACCCGCTCGCGCCCCTTGTCGACGCCGTAGTCAAAGCGGACCAGCAGCGTGGCCGTTTCGGGATTGGCCGCCGGCTGGTAGCCCAGCTGCGCCATGCGCGCTTCGACCAGACGCGCGTATTGCGAAAACTCGAGACCACCGGCCAGCGCCGGATCGTCAGCCACCACGGCGAAGCTCTGTCCTGCCGGTGCAGGCAGCTGCGTGGCATAGCGCGAAACATCGGCGTTGAAGTTCTGCGCGCAGGCAGACAGCCCCAGCAGCGCGACTGGTGCCAGCGCCAGCTTCAGGCCCCGGGCCATCGTGCGGAATTGAACGGACATCTCAGTGCCTCCAGTGATGCGACCCATGCACCCGCAGGTGCCGGGCTGTTATGGTTTCCCCGCCAGCATCATGCCCTAGGCCTGTGACGCTGAACAGCCGTTGAATGGCACTGTCCCGGAGTGGGATGGAGAGAGCTTCTCGCCTGAAGGGGAGGGTGTACGTGCTGGGGAGACTAACCCCGCACCAGCCCCAGCGCTTCGTAGGCACGCGACAATGTCGGCGCGCCCAGCGCGCGGGCCTTTTCCGCCCCCTTGCGCAGGATGGCGTCGAGCGCGGTGCGATCGGCGCGCAGATCGATGAAGCGGGCGTTGATCGGCGCGAGCTTCTCTACCAGCAGTTCGCCCAGCGCAGGCTTGAACGCGCCGAAACCCTTGCCGGCAAAATCGCGTAAAACCTCGTCAACCGAGGTGCCCGCCATGGCGGCGTAGATGCCGACGAGGTTGGCAGCTTCCGGGCGGCCCTCCAGCCCGGCCCTTTCGGAAGGCAGGACTTCGGGATCGGTCTTGGCCTTCTTCACCTTGTTCATCAGGGTGTCAGCATCGTCGGTCAGGTTGATCCGGCTCATGTCAGAGGGATCGGACTTGCTCATCTTCGCCGAACCGTCGCGCAGGCTCATGATCCGGGCGGCCTCGGGCGGGATGATCGGATCGGGCAGGGTGAAGACGGGCGCGTCCTCGCTGGCGAAGTCATTGTTGAACTTCTGGGCGATGTCGCGCGCCAGTTCGAGGTGCTGCTTCTGGTCCTCGCCCACCGGCACGTGGGTCGCCTGATAGAGCAGGACGTCGGCAGCCTGGAGCACCGGGTAGGTGAACAGCGCCACCGACTGGCCCTCGCGATTCTTGCCCGCCTTGTCCTTCCACTGGGTCATGCGGTTGAGCCAGCCCATCCGCGCCGTGCCGTTGAGCAGCCATTGCAGCTCGGCATGGGCGGGGACCTGGGTCTGGTTGAACAGCACCGAGCGATCTGGATCGACCCCGCAGGCGACAAGTGCTGCGGTCATCTCGCGGGTATTGGCGGCGAGTTCGGCGGGCACATGCGGCTGGCTGATCGCGTGGAGGTCCGCGAGGAAGAACAGGCACTCGCCCTCATCCTGCATCCTCACCCAGTTGCGGATCGCCCCCAGATAGTTGCCGAGGTGAAGATTGCCGGTGGGCTGGATGCCGGAAACGACGCGCATGGGTTCAGGTCCGTTGGTCAGGCGGCGCTTTTGCGCCGGAAAAAGGTCTTGATGTCATCCCGGGTGAAGGCCCCGAGCAGGACGGCGCTGAGCCCATAGACCAGCGCACCGGAGGTGACCAGCACCGCCAGCGCCGCACCGCGCATCAGCCAGGTGCCGTGGACATAGGGCATCAGCCGGTCCTGCAAGGCCCACAGCGTCAGCCCCATCGCCAGCGCCGCCAACGCCAGCCGCCACGCGCGGCGTTTCAGCCGGGCATCGGCGGCAAAGTCACCGCGCTTGACCAGCGTGTAATACAACATGGCGACGTTGACCGTAGAGGCCAGCGCCGTCGCCAGCGGCGGACCCATGTGCCGCAGCGGCACGATCAGCAAGAGATTGGCGACCAGGTTCACCACCATGGACAGGGTGGCATAGCGCACCGGCGTCCTGGTATCCTGCCGCGCATAGAAGCCGGGGGTCAGCACCTTCACCAGAACGTAGCTGGGCAGACCGATGGAAAAGGCGGCAAGCGCCTGCGCGGTGAAATGCACGTCCTGCGCATCGAACTTGCCATAGCCGAACAGCCCGGCGGCAATCGGCTCTCCGCACAGCACCAGCGCCACCGTGGCGGGCAGGGTCAGCAGCAGCGCCAGCTCCATGCCCCGGTTCTGCGTTTCCATCGCCGCAACTTCCTGCCCCGCGCCTAGCTGGCGGGAGATCGTCGGCAGCAGCACGGTGCCCAGGCCGATGCCGATCAGCCCCAGCGGCAACTGGTTCAGCCGGTCGGCCATGTAGATATAGGTAACCGAGCCGTGATCGAGCAGCGAGGCGGCGAGCAAGGTGGAGACCACCAGGTTGATCTGCACTGCCCCGGCCCCCGCCGCCGCCGGCCAGATCAGCGCCAGCAGCCGCTTCACCTCGGGATTGAGGCGCGGGCGGCGCAGCTTCAGGCTCACCCCGTTGAGCTTGCAGGCCCAGGCCAGCCAGATCAGCTGCAGCAGCCCCGAAACCGAAACCGCGATCGCCTGATTGCGCGCCGTCACCATCGGATCGGCGTGATGGAACAGCAGCAGCGCGGCGATCAGCGTCAGGTTGAGCAGGATCGGCGCGGCGGCGTTGACCCAGAACTTGTGCAGCGAATTGAGGATGCCGCCGAACAGCGAGACCAGGCTGATCAGCATCAGGTAAGGGATGGTCAGCCGCGAGAGCTGGACCGCATAGGCGAACTGTTCGTGGCTCACCCCATGGAACCGGCCCGACAGGGCGTAGGTCACCGGCCAGGCGAACAACTCCAGCAGCACCGTCATCGCGAGCAGCACCGGCAGGAGCACGGCCAGTGCCTGTTCGGCAAAGTCCAGCCCCGAGCGCAGCCCCTGCCCTTCGGGATCGCCGACCTTCTGGTTGAACATCGGGATGAAGGCCGCCGAAAACGCCCCTTCGGCGAACAGCGCGCGGAACATGTTGGGCAGGCGGAAGGCGACGAGGAAAGCGTCGGAAACGAAGCTCGCGCCGACATAGCGCGCGAACAGGCTGTCACGCAGCAAGCCGAGCACCCGGCTGGCGAGCGTCCACCCACCAACGGTGCCAAGAGCCTTGCCGAGATTCATGCGCTTGGACGGAAGGTGCGCGCGGCCTTCGGCAGGTTCAGGCCGCGCGGGTTTGGCTGGGCGATTCGCGCCAACCTCCGCTCATCCCGAGCCCGTCGAAGGATGCCGCGCAACACGTGCCTCAGGCAGTGCCGACCGGTTCGCCCTGCTCGGCCTGCTGCTGGGCGGCGAGCTGCTGCATGTAGAGGCCGTTGAAATCGATCGGCTCCAGCATCAGCGGCGGGAAGCCGGCATCGCGCACGGCATCGGCAACCACGCGGCGAGCGAAGGGGAACAGGATGCGCGGGGCTTCTGCGAAGATGAAGGCGTGGGCCTGGCCATCGTCAAGATTGCGGTAGCCGATCAGCCCGGCGTAGGTCAGATCGACGATATAGGCAGTGCCGGCATCGGCCTTGGCGGTGAGCACGATCTTCAGCTCAACCTCATGCACTTCGGCATTGATCGCGCGCGCGGCGATGTTGAACTGCACGTCCAGCTGCGGCGAATCGGTCCACTGGAAGCATTCCGGCGCATTCGGGTTTTCGACCGAAAGGTCCTTGACGTACTGCGAGATGATCCCGGCGCTGGGCAGGGTGTCTTCGCCGTTCGGGACCGGCCCGCCGAGGTCGAGATCGGAAATGACGTTGCCTTCGTCGGCCATGGTGCGTTGCTTCCTGTTGCGCGCCTGCTGCGGCGGATCTGCGAATGGCCGCGCGCCTAGCACCGGGGCAGAACCGTTGTCCAGCCATTGCCGCCGCGCATGTGCCGCGCCGGCTGCGACACGACTGCCACGCCGGGGCGGAAAAAATGCACCTTGCGCCGTCATCCACGCGTTGTTCATTTGTCATCGCTACTTATCTGGGGCAATGTAGGCTTCCGCCATTTCGGCGGTAACCAAAGTGGAATTTGGGCTGTGACTGTCGAAATCGTCATCCTGGCCATGATCGCGGCCTTCCTGGGCCTGCGGCTCTATTCGGTCCTCGGCCGCCGTGCCGAGCATGAGGAAGAGCCGATTCCCGGCCGCTTCGAAGCCAAGCCCGGTGCCCCCGCCGCACCCGCGCCGCGCCAGCAGGCAGACCAGCCCGCCACCCTGCGCCCGCGCGATGCCAATCCGATGCTCCCGTCGATCGAGCGGGCACTGCGCGACATTGCCGCCGCCGACCGCCGGTTTGACACGCTCGCCTTCATCGAAGGCGCGAAGGGTGCCTATGCCATGGTGCTCGAAGCCTTCTGGCGCGGGGACCGTGAGCAGTTGGCCCAGCTGACCGACCGCGATGTCTACGAAGGCTTCTGCGCCGCAATCGATGCGCGCGTCGCTGCCGGGGAAACGCTGGACAACCGGCTGATCCGGATTGAGGAATCGACCATCATCGGTGCCAGCTTCGTCGCCCCCATCGCCCGCATCACCGTGCGCTTTCACGCCGATGTCGCGGCCATCACGCGCAACGCCGAAGGCGCGGTGATCGCCGGTTCGCTCGACGATGCGATTGACGCGCATGACGTCTGGACCTTCAGCCGCAACGTCCAGTCCGCCGGACCGGAATGGCTGCTCGACGAGACTGACGAGGCCTGACCGAAATGACACCGTTGCGAGCGCGCAACCTCGCCGCGCTCGCGGCGCTGGCGATTCTCTCCGCCTGCGGACGGCTGATTCCGGAAGGCCGTCCCTCCGTGACACCCGCACCGCCCATCGCGACCGGTTCCACCGGCGCGCTGTCCGCCGGGGTCAGGGCCGGGCCGGCTATCGCCAGCCTGGGCATGACCGCCGGCACAGCCGGCCCCGCCCTCGCCTCGTTCCGTGAAAGTTGCCCCAAGCTGCTCAGCCGCACCGATGCCAGCGGGCTGACGCGCGGCGCAGACTGGCAGGCCGCCTGCACGTCCGCCGCCACCTGGCCGCTGTCAGACGCGCACCGCTTTTTCGAGACGAGCTTCGAAACCGCAACGGTGGCCGACGGCAGCGCCTTCGTCACCGGATACTACGAGCCCGAGATTGCCGGCGTGCGCGTCCGCCAGACCGGCTTTGACGTGCCGGTCTATGCCCTGCCGCCCGATCTCGTCCGCGCCAAGGCGGGTGAGGCTCCGGCCAATCCCAATGGCACCCAACCGCTCGGCCGATATGACGAAAGCGGCAAGTTCGTGCCCTATTACGACCGCGCCCAGATCGATGGCGGCGCACTGGCGGGCAAGGGGCTGGAACTGGGCTGGGCTGCCGATCCGGTGGAATTCTTTTTCGTTCAGATCCAGGGCTCGGGCCGCCTGCGCGCGCCGGACGGTTCGGTGCTGCGTATCGGCTACGCCGGGCAGAATGGCCAGCCCTACAGCTCGATCGGCGCGCTGATGCGCCAACGCGGGCTGGTCGGCACTGGGCCGGGACAATATCCCGGCACTATGCAGGGCATCATGCAGTATGTCCGCGAAAAGCCCGAAGAAGGCCGCGCGCTGCTGCAGGAAAACAAATCGTGGGTGTTCTTCCGCGAATTGACCGGTGACGGCCCGACCGGGGCCATGGGCGTGCCGGTGCGCGCTCACGCCAGCCTCGCCGCCGATCCCGCCTATGTCCCGCTGGGAGCACCCGTCTGGCTGGCGCTTGACCGGGCCGAGGCGAGCGGGCTGTGGGTGGCGCAGGACACCGGCGGCGCGATCAAGGGCGCGAACCGCTTCGATTCGTTCTGGGGCGCGGGCGACTATGCCCGCCAGACCGCCGGCACGATGAGCGGGCGCGGGCAGGCAGTGCTGCTGCTGCCCAAGGGCACGCTGGCGCGCCTCGGCGTGCAATGACGTGCGCCGTCCCACGCGCAGCCTGACGACAGAGGAAGCCGCACTCTGGGCGCGGGTCGCCACCACCATCACCCCGATCAAGGGCCGGCGCACTGCCGCTGAGACACCGTCGCAGATGCCCAGTCATGCGACGCCCGCGCCGCCGATACCTCCTCGCAAGGTCAGGGGCCGCGTACCGCCGCCCCCGCCCGTCACCACGGAACCGCCGCGCCATGCGCCCCGCCCGCTAGACCACCAGACGCTCGACGCATCGTGGGACCGCAAACTGACGCGCGGCGTGGTCGCGCCCGATTTCACGCTCGACCTGCACGGCCACACCCTCGATGCCGCCCACGCCCGGCTCGATCACGGGCTGGCGCTCGCGCTGGCGCAGGGGGCGCGGGTGGTGCTGCTGGTCACCGGCCGCGCCCGCCCCTCGGATGACCACGCCGACCGCAACGCGCGGCGCGGGGCGATCCGGGCCAAGTTCATGGACTGGCTCGCCCATGGCCCCCACGCCAGCCGGATCGCCGCGATCCGGGGCGCCCACCCCCGCCATGGCGGAGCCGGGGCAGTCTATATCGTGCTGAAGAAGGCGCGGATCTGAGGGGCAAGCAACGCGCACGGCGCATGAGCTGCCTGAAGGCTGACCCAGCCGCATTCGCATCGAGCGGAGCCAAGCACTCCAAAGTTGACCCTTGTCTAATCCCCGTCAGCCCGGTCAAGCAGGGCCGCGAGCGCTTGCGTCCGGCTTTCAGCCGGCACGTCGTCGCCCGTTTCCAGCAGGGCGGCGTCGGCGATGATCGTGGCGCGGCCCTTGCCCAGGGTGCAGCGCGCGGCCAGTCCGTTGTCAGCAAGGGTGCAACCGGCGCTGGGGTCGGACAGTTCGAGCCGGCCAGGCAGGTTGACGGGAATTTCCGCGCCCAACACCGTGGCCTTGCGCGTGCCCAGCGGCTGAACCTCGTCGAACACCAGCCGCAGCCCCCAGTGCGACAGGATCGGCGAGAGCAGCACCACGTCCTGCGGTCGCCGCCGGTCACCGAGCGTGAAGGCGGAGGGGGCGGTCAGCATCGGGTCGGCAAACAGCAGCACGTGGCCGCCGCCCCGCACCCAGCGGTCCAGCTCCACGTTCTCGGCTCCCCCCAGCGGGCGCGGCTGGGCGATCAGCAACAGGCGCAGCCCGTCGATCCGGCCAAGGCTGTCAAGCGGCACCACGCTCCCCCGGGCGGACAGCACGGCGCGCGCCCAGTGGGGCGGTGCCTCGCCGCGCACAAGGCTGCCGACACTGTCGCTTTCGGCCCAGAGGATCGGCAGGCTGGTGAACAGTCCGGTCGGCCCGCCGCGATGCGGCGATCCGGCGAAGGCGTGGAACAGCAGCGCACCGCCAGCGAGCGCCGCCACCGCCGCCAGGACGATCCGCCAGCGCCGGCGATCAGGGATGGGGCGCGGCATTCGGCGGCGGCGTGCCGGGGCTGGCCGAAGGCATGACGCCGATGTCCACCATCGGATCGCTTTTCGCCGCCGGTGCCGAACTGGCGGCGGCAGGGGCGGCTTCGCTGCGGCGGAGCTGATCGTTGATGATCGAGGCGAGGCCGACCAGCAGCAGCATCACTGCCAGCCCGGCCAGGCCCACCTGCAACCGCTGCACCGCCTGCGCCCGCAGTTCGCGCGCCGTCGGCAACACATAGTGCTGGGGTTCGGCGATCTTGCGAACCAGGTGGATCTGGTCTTGCGCGGTCATCGCCGGCAGTCATACCCTATCGCGCCAACCATGGGAAGACCGGCAGCCCCTTCGCGGCGAGCCAATCAGCGTTGAACAGCGAGGACAGATAGCGGAAGCCGGTGTCGCACAGGATCGTCGCCACCCGGCTGCCTGCGCCCAGCTGCCGCCCCAGTGCCACCGCGCCCGCGACGTTGATGCCCGAGGACAGGCCCAGGCACAGCCCTTCCTCCTGCAGCAGCCGCGCGACCCATTCGAGGCCTTCCTCGTCCGAGATGCGGAACTGGGTATCGATCGGCGCGCCTTCGAGGTTGGCGGTGATCCGCCCCTGGCCGATACCCTCGGCAACCGAAGTGCCTTCTGCCTTGAGCTCGCCGTGGGCGTAGTAGTTGAACAGCGCCGCGCCGTGCGGATCGGTCAGTGCCACGGTCACCTGCTCGTCGAAGGCCTTGAGACCCAGGCCCACCCCAGCGATGGTCCCGCCGGTGCCGGCAGCGCAGGTAAAGCCGTCGATCCGGTGCTCCATCTGCTCCCAGATTTCCGGTGCGGTCGATTCGATATGCGCCTTGCGGTTGGCGATGTTGTCAAACTGGTTGGCCCAGACCGCGCCGGGGGTTTCCTCCGCCAGCCGGCGCGAGGTGTGGACGAAGTGGCCGGGGTTGGAGAACGGTGCGGCAGGCACCAGCACCAGCTCTGCCCCCAGCGCGCGCAGGGTATCCATCTTCTCGCGCGATTGGGTTTCGGGCATGACGATGATCGTCTTGTAGCCCAGCGCATTGGCCACCAGCGCGATGCCGATGCCGGTGTTTCCCGCCGTGCCCTCGACAATCGTGCCGCCGGGCTGCAGCATCCCGCGCGCCTCGGCATCGCGGACGATCCACAACGCCGCGCGGTCCTTCACCGAGGCACCCGGATTGGCGAATTCGCACTTGCCCCAGATCTCGCACCCCGCCGCCGCGCTCGGCCCCTTGAGCAGGACGAGCGGCGTATTGCCGATGAGATCAAGCGTGTTGCGCGTGGCAGCAGGAGCAGTCATGCGGGAGGAATTAGGGGCGCGAAGCGCTTGCTGCAAGCGCTTCGCGGATGTTTCCCTGTCCGGAACTGACGTTTCGGAAGTCCGGCACCGGACCGGAATTCGCGCTTTCGCGAATTCCGTAGTGCGAACCCTCAGTCTTCTTGTGCGATGGTCACGCGCGCGCCGGAGAGCGCGGCGGTTACCGGCACCTGGCAGGCGAGGCGCGAGAATTCGTTGCGGTGGTCCGAGCTGTCGAGCAGGTCGTTCTCGTCTTCGCTCATCTTCGGCAGCTTGTCGGCGAAGGCGGGATCGATGTGGACGTGGCAGGTGGCGCACGAGCAGCAGCCGCCGCACAGCGCCAGCATCTCGTCAAACCCGTTGTCGCGGATGACTTCCATCAGCGTGCGGCCTTCGGCGGCCTCGATTTCGGTTTCCGCGCCTGCCTGATTGACGACGACCAGCTTAGCCATGTGATGTGATCCTTTTCATGCGCGCCCTATCCGCGCTTGGGCGCGGCTGCTAATGCTTGGCGCTGCGATTGGCAAGGTGGGGAATGCGTGTGGGACTGTCGGCAGAAGCGATCCGCGAAGGGCTGGATGCCATCGCCGCACGCGAACCGGCGATGGGCCGCGCGCTGGAGCTGACTGGCTATCCCGAACCCCGGATTCGCGAGCGCGGCTATGCCACGCTCCTGCGCACCATCGTCGGCCAGCAGGTCAGCGTGGCAGCGGCGGCATCGATGTGGCGCAAGCTGGAAGCGTTTCTTGGCCCCGACCTGTCGCCGGCGCAGCTGCTCGCCTCGGATTTCGATTCCCTGCGCGCCTGCGGCCTCTCGCGCCAGAAGCAGGGCTATGCCCGGTCGCTGTGCGAACTGGTTGAAGCCGGCACGCTGGACCTGGAATCACTGCCGGCGGACGACGAGGAGGCGATCGCCTTGCTCACCCGGATCAAGGGCATCGGCCGCTGGTCTGCCGAAATCTACCTCCTGTTCGCCGAAGGCCGCGCCGACATCTGGCCAGCGGGCGACCTGGCCGTGCAGGCCGGCTTGCACAAGCTGCTCGGGCTGGACGAACGCCCCTCCGAAAAGCGCACCCGCGAACTGGCCGAAAACTGGCGCCCGCACCGCGGCGCAGCGGCGATCTTTACGTGGCATTGTTATAACAATCCGGCGTTGTAGCGGGTTGGGACTTGGCGCCAACGGCTGGATGGTTTGCTCGCTGGCATCGACGGGTGGAGTGTTGGGGGGAGCCGAATGTCTGCTTTCTTATGCCAAGTGAGGAAAGCAGACATTATGCAATTACTCGGTCCCCTGAAATTTGAACGGACGAGCCGCTGGATCATCCGAAAAATGTAGGATGATATGATCGTCATCTTCATCGACGTTACGAGGTGCCATTTCAGCACCAGATAGGGTCATGCCCATGTTCAGCCAGTGTGCGAAAAGGTTCGCGTTCCGTCCTCCACTCGTGTGGTAGTTTTGGAACCATTCTTCTGTGATGCGCCCTGCCAATAAATCAACCAGCAGCCTTGCGGGGAAGTGGATTCTGTGGCGATTGTCCTTGCGATTGGTTGTAACAGTCATTCCGAGATATCGCCCATGCTTGTCAGGAGAAAATGCGCCTTGTCTAAACAATGATCGCGCTTGATAGCCCTCATAATGTGGGGCGGGTAATATCGCTGCTATGCGGTCGAGGGCTTCCGGTATTTGGGGCAAGGCATTTGCGCCAAACATCGCAACCGACCAGCGTTTTGGCTTCCGTCCCGTGGGATCACTGCCCAGCCACGCAGATCTTTCTATCGTTGGGGAGAATACGACCACGGCATCGACGTCGTGAGCGTAGGTATCGATAAAATGCCGGATGATTTGATCACCTGACACTGTCCTGCCCATAGGGTCAGACCAACCCATGCGCCCCATGCGATTGAGCAAGCTGGAGCCGACATCGGCGACAAACAGGATACGCAGCGTCCCTTGTGCAGCGGCCTTCAACTGGCGCTTCTTCCTTTTGAGCAATTCAAAAAGCGGATTATCATCAAGCGAATGTGCCTCTGCCGGCATACTTGATGAAATGTTGTGGAAGCGAGTTTGTTTGTAGGACTTGTGCTCGATCACAACATCTAAGCCTTCGGCTTGGACGCGCAAGCCGATGCTGGTAGATTGGCCAGATGCGACCCAGCCCGCGATTCCCGCACGTTGATTTTCGTCAAGCTGGAAGGCTTTAGGTGCAAGACGGCGGCGGTAGTATTTGCCAGATTCATAACCGCTGGTTTCTCCAAATCGGTAGCTGAGATAGTCGCCTACGCCCGCCTTGGCGCGATTGGCGACCTCTCCGATTTGCTGAGCGATGGCGTCCATGTCCGCTTCGCCCGAGAGGGAGTTGTCGTTAGTGGCGGCGATTTCAATCGCAGCGGTTCTGCCTTGAACCAGAAAGTCAGTCACGGCATCGGGTCTTTTGCTATCACCCCACCACTCAGGCTCGACTTCCATTTCTCCCAACGAATGGATAGCCCAAAGCAGGGCTAGCTCCATTTCCGCTGGCAACGCCTGATCCTCCTTCTTTTTATGGTTTAAGCGAGCCAATAAGTCTTTGCGTTTCCTGTCGTCCAGAATTGGCGCAAGCTCATCCAGCATGGATTGCAATCGGCGGCGGGAGAAGATGGTCATGTATTGGGCAACGTCATTCTTAACGCGCTAGTATTAGTCTCCGCCATTTTCAAAGAACAAATTTCTGCAAGGTCGAAAGTAGGGCCGCGACCCAACTCAACCTCATGACAGAATGGCAGCTATCATCGGGCGTGTCGCCAGTTTCGAACGACCGAAATCTTGTCGATCCTTCCAATCGGCATGCTCACCTAAAACCGTCCAAAGGCGGCAAACTCCAAAACCGCAAACCACGCTTCTCAGCGGCTTTCGCATGTATGCAGCCGCACAGAGCGCTGGCACTGCCATAACAGTCCGGCATTGTAAGCCGTTGCCAAGCGCGTTTCCGCGTCGCACTCTGTGTGCGGGAGGAAGGCAATGGCGGTGCGACCTGCGATTTTCATCACCGGTGCCGGTTCGGGAATCGGGCGGGCCGTGGCAAGCGAGTTCGCGCGGCGCGGCTGGTTTGTCGGGCTGGCGGACATCGACGAGGGCGGCATGGCGGAAACGGCCCGGCTGCTGCCGATGGGGCGGACCAGCCAGCACCGGCTCGACGTGCGCGAGCGCGATGGCTGGGATGCGGCGCTGGCGGATTTCGCGGCTGCCGCCGGGGGCCGCATCGATGTGGTCCACAACAATGCCGGCGTCGCCTTCGGCGGCCAGTGCGTCGATCTGCTCCAGCGTGAGGTAGACCTGACCATCGACGTCAATTTTCGCGGTGTGGTCTATGGCGCGATGGCGGCCTATCCCTGGCTCAAGGCCAGCGCGCCGGGCAGCGCGCTGCTCAACACCGCCAGCGCCTCGGCGCTTTACGGCACCGGCGGCATGGCGGTCTATTCGGCGACCAAGCATGCGGTGCGCGCGCTGACCGAGGCGCTCGACACCGAATGGGGCGACCAGGGCATCCGCGTGCGCTCGATCATGCCCAGCTTCATCGATACCCCGCTGCTCGCGGGGCCAGCGGGGGCGAACACCCATGTCACCAAGCGAGATCGGGTGATCGAATCAGGCATGGAATTCACCCCCGTGGAAGAAGTCGCCCGCGCCGCGTGGGACGCCGTCCACGGCAGCAAGCTGCACGTGCTGGTGGGCAAGACCGCGCGCCAGATGGGGCTCGCGGCAAAATGGGCACCCGGCTATCTCAGGAACCGCGCGAAGAAACTGATGCTGACACGAGAGGGACGCGAATGACCGGACGGACACTATGGAAGCCAATGGCGCTGCTGGCGGGGGTGCTGGGCGTTGCGGCCATATCGCAAGCAGCTCAGGCAGAGCCCGCGCCGCCGCCGGCGAGCAGCCCCGAGGTAGCTGGCTGGGACGAATTCATCGAAAGCCTGCGCAGCCTGCCGGGCCGGATGCTGGCGAAGCTCCCCGAACCGATGCGCAAGGACCCGCAGGTGCAGCAGGAAGTGGCGCGGCTGGCGCTGGAATCGCTGGCCTCGCAATCGCTCGATGCGATCGGCGGCGATGCCGATCACCCCGAATTCCTGCCGACCATCAGCTACCTGCTCAATGTCGGGCAGCCGAATGCCGATACGATCTACCGTTCGGCGCGGATCGATCCGGCGGGCACCTACCGCCTCACCGGCAAGCGCGGGACGCTCAACCTTGCGGTGATCGGGCAGGTTGTGCCGCGCAATGCCGAAACCGGCCAGGGCCGCGCGCATCTGGACCTCAACGCGCTGCACTATGATCGCGACGGGCACTATTCGGTGCTGATCTCCGCCGCCCGGCCTGCCAGCTATACCGGTGATTGGTGGGAGCTGCGCCCCGCCGCCAGCCGGCTGATGCTGCGGCTGGTCGCCTCGGACTGGGCGAAGGAGGTTGCCCCCACGCTCAGCCTCGAACGGCTGGACCGGCCCGCCCCCCGCCCGCGCCGCGCTGCCGCCGATCTCGAAGCCCGCCTGCGCGCGCTGCCGCGCATGGTGGACATGATGGCGCTGATGTTCGTCGACCATGTCGAGCAGCTCCGCAAGGAAGGCTATGTCAACAAGTTCAAGGTGTTCGACATCACCAGCGGCGGTGGTCTGGCCGGGCAGTTCTACTATGAAGGTGCCTATGACCTTGCAGAGGACGAGGCGCTGATCGTCTCGGCCAAGGTGCCGCAGCAGTGCGGCTATCGTTCGCTGATCCTGACCAACGAACTCTACGAGACGACCGACTGGTACAACAACCACGCCAGCCTCAACGCGGCGCAGGCTCCGGCGGACAAGGACGGCGTGCTGCGGATCGTCGTCTCGGCGAAGGACCCCGGCGTGCCCAACTGGCTCGACACGTCGGGCCATGCGCGCGGGGCGATCCAGGGCCGCTGGACCGATTGCGACAGCCAGCCGATTCCAGAGGTCATCAAGGTGCCGCTGGCGGAAGTGCGCAAGCACCTGCCATCCGAAACACCCGCCATCACCCCCGACCAGCGCGACAAGGTGATCCGCGCGCGGCGCGCGGCGCAGATGCAGCGGCCGTTCTGGTAGGCACGCGCGGCGGTCTGGCGAAAGGCCGGACCGCCCAACTGCACCTGCCACCGCAATCGCGATTCCCTTTTTCGCGCATTGCTATAGACGCTGCGCCGATGTTCGACCGCGAATTCGCCATCCGCCTCGCGATCATCGTCGGGGTCTTCGCGCTGTTCGGCAACCTCGTGCCGCGCAGCGCGCCGGTGTGCGTGCCGGGTGGAGCCTCTGGAGTGCCGGGCCTCGCCGCCGCGCCGCTGCCCGGCCAGCCCGCGCCCGAACCACTGGTGTTCGAGGCGCTGCCGGCCGACAAGGCGCGCGCGATCAACGCCGCCATCGCCTTTGCCGCCGACAAGGGACCTCCTGCGCGGCCCTTCGTCTTCACCGGCGACGCCCCGGCGCGCGAGCGTGCCACCGACTGCCTTGCCGCCGCCATGCTCTATGAAGCGGGCGACGATGACCGCGGGCAGCGCGCGGTGGCGCAGGTGGTGCTCAACCGCGCGCGGCACCCGGCCTTTCCCGCCAACGTCTGCGGCGTGGTGTTCCAGGGTTCGGAACGCGCCACCGGTTGCCAGTTCACCTTTACTTGCGACGGCGCGATGCAGCGCAGCCCCTCGCCCGAGGCGTGGACCCGCGCGCGCGCCCGCGCCGGCGAGATGCTGAACGGCGCGGTGGCGGCGGAAGTGGGCCTCGCCACCCATTATCACACCGACTGGGTCCACCCGGTGTGGAGCGCCCGGATGGACAAGATCGCCCAGGTCGAAACGCACCTGTTCTTCCGCTGGCATGGCAACTGGGGCACGGCAGCAGTGATGCGCGGTGCGGCGGGCGGCAGCGAACCCGTGCTGGCGGGAATGGCGGCGCTGTCCCCGGCGCACCGCGAGGCGCTGCCTCCGGACGGCGCGAGCGAGGCCGCGCTGGCCGCTGGCGATAGCAGCACCCTTGCCCCGCCCGCGCCGGAACTGGCCGTTACGCCCTATGCCTATGACGGGGCCGATGCCGCGCTGCTGGCCGCCGCCGCAGGTCCTCACGCGGCGAAGAAGGGCACGTTCGTGCTCGACATGGCCCCCGGCGGCAACGGCGTGGTGCAGGCGTTGAAGGTACTGGACACCTGCGGCACGCTGGAGGCCTGCAAGGTGTTCGGGCGACTGAACGGCTCCGCCCCCGATGCGCTGCGCCGCCGCGTCGCCTTCGTCTACCTGCGCGACCGGCGCACGGGGATGCAGCGCTCGTACTGGAACTGCGACATCTACCACCGCACCGTGGCCAGTCAGTGCCTCGGCCCCGGCAACCGCCAGTGGCTGGCCTGGGAAGCCCCGGCGACGATAGCCCCAGCCAGCGCGGCCACGACAGGCGGTGCGGCGAACGCGCGGTAGGTCTTCGCCTAGCCCGGCTAAGCCAGCCGGTCCATCGCCCTTGCCATGTCCACATCGCGCAGGCTCAGCCCGCCCGCATCGTGGGTGGTCAGCGTCACATCGACCCGGTTGTAGACGTTGAACCATTCGGGATGGTGATCGGCCTTCTCGGCCAGGATCGCCGCGCGCGCCATGAAACCGAAGGCCTCGACGAAATCAGCAAAGCGGAAGCTGCGGCTGATCGCCAGTCCATCGTCGCGCAAGGTCCACAGCGGCAGCGCGGCCAGAGCGGAGCTTCGTTCGGCATCGGTCAGGCGGGGAATGGCCATGCGGTCCTCCTTGGCAGTGGCACCGCTTTCCCCTATCGCGCTGCCCCATGCAAGCGTGCCGCCTTGTCGCCACCGATCTCGCCTGCCGCCGGGGCGACCGCGTGCTGTTCGCGGGGCTCTCGCTCGATCTCGGGCCGGGCGCGGCCTGCCAGGTGACGGCGGCGAACGGCATCGGCAAATCCAGCCTGATCCGCATTCTCGCCGGGCTTGCCCCCGCCTGGGCTGGCAGCGTGACGCGCGAAGGCATGGCCGGCCTGCTTGACGAACGCCCCGCACTCGATCCGCACCAGCCATTGGGCAAGGCCTTGGCCTTCTGGCACGCGGTGGACGACGGGCATGACCCGGTCATGCTGGCCCGACTGGGCCTGGACGATTTGCTCGACGTGCCGGTGCGCTACCTCTCCACCGGCCAGAAGAAGCGCGCGGCGCTGGCCCGGCTGATCGGCCAGCAGGCGCAAATCTGGCTGCTCGACGAGCCGCTCAACGGGCTGGACACGGCGGCGGTAGCGTTGGTGGAGACGCTGGTGGCGGATCACTGCGCCAGCGGCGGGCTCTGCGTCATCGCCTCACACCAGCCTTTCGCCCTGCCCGGCCTGCAGCGGCTTGATCTGATGGCGCTGGCGCTGTGAGCGGCGCACTGCTTTCGATCCTGAAGCGCGACCTCGGCCTGTTGCTGCTGGGCGGGCGGCGGGGCGGGGCAACGCTGCCGCTGCTGTTCTTTCTGGCCGTCGCGATGCTGTTCCCCTTTGCCGTCGGCCCCGACGCGCCCTTGCTGGCGCGCACCGGTGGCGGGGTGATCTGGGTGGCGGCGCTGCTGGCGGCGATCCTGCCGCTCGACCGGCTGATCGAACCTGATCTTGAACAGGGCATGTTCGACCAGTGGGCGCTGCGCGGCATCGGCGAGGAGGCCGTGATCGCCCTGCGCGTGCTCGCCCACTGGCTGAGCTTCGGCCCGCCGCTGATGCTGGCCGCCCTCCCCGCCGCCGCGCTGCTCGGGCTTGACGCCGCGCACCTGCGCACGGTGGAACTGGGCCTGCTGGCGGGAACCCCGGGCCTCGCCGCCATCGGCGTGATGGTCGCCGCGCTCACCGCCGGACTGCGCGGCGGCGCGGCATTGGCGGGCATGCTGGTCATCCCGCTGGCCGTGCCGCTGCTGATCTTCGGCGCGGGCAGTCTGGCGAGTGGCGGATCGAGCGGGATAGCCTTGACCGGCGCGGTCAGCCTGGTGCTGCTGGCGATCACGCCCTTTGCAGCGGGTGCGGCGGTGCGGGCAGCGCGGGGTTAGGGCTGCGGGACTACTGCGAGCGCGTGGGCTTCGACAGGCTCAGCGTTAAGCCCCGCTCAATACGGCGGCTTGTCCAATCCCTTGGGGCTCAGCGTGAAAATCTCGCAGCCGCTTTCGGTGATGCCGATTGAATGTTCGAACTGCGCGGACAGCGAGCGGTCACGGGTTACCGCCGTCCAGCCATCCTCGAGCAGCTTCACCGGCGCCTTGCCGAGGTTGATCATCGGTTCGATGGTGAAGAACATGCCGGGGCGCAGTTCCGGACCAGTGCCGGGGCGGCCGGCGTGGACCACTTCCGGGGCATCGTGGAACAGGCGGCCAAGCCCGTGCCCGCAGAATTCGCGGACCACGCCGTAGCGGTGGCCTTCGGCATGGCGCTGGATCGCCGCGCCGATGTCACCCACGTGATTGCCGGGCCGCGCCTGCTCGATGCCGATCATCAGGCATTCGTAGGTCACCTCGACCAGCCGCCGCGCCTTCAGCGGCACGTCGCCGACCAGGTACATCCGGCTGGAATCACCGTGCCAGCCATCGAGCAGCGGCGTGACATCGATGTTGACGATGTCCCCGTCCTTCAGCGGCTTGTCCGAGGGGATGCCGTGGCAGACCACATGGTTGATCGAGATGCAGCACGAATGGGCATAGCCGCGATAGCCCAGCGTTGCCGGAACCGCGCCATTCTCCAGCGTGAAGCGGCGCACGAAATCGTCAAGCGCCCCGGTGGTGACGCCCGGCTGCACCATCGGCGCCAGCGCGTCGAGCGTTTCGGCAGCGAGCCGCCCGGCGCGGCGCATCGCCTCGAACGCCTCAGGCCCGTGCAGCTTGATGGTGCCATCGCGCAAGGAAGTCTCGGCGGCATCGACGGTCTGGTATTGAGTCATGCCCCCATCTGTAGCGACAGACTCGCAAAAAGGCGAGGGGCTGCGGCGATGCGCGGCAAAGTGGCCACCGCTACTGCCCCGCCTTCCACGCCACCCGGCCGTTCACCCACACCTCCTGCACTTTCGTTTCGCGCAGTTCGGATGGCGTTGCCAGCATCGGGTCACGGTCGATCAACAGGAAATCAGCGCGTTGTCCGGGCGCGAGACGACCGAGGCGGCCTTCGGCGAAACCGGCGTAGGCTGCGCCAGTGGTATAGGCGGCAAGCGCTTCCTCGCGGGTAAGTCTTTCCTGCGGTTGCCAGCCGCCAAACGGCTGCCCGTCCGCGCCCTGCCGGGTGATCGCGGCAGCCATGCCGGCAAAGGGATCGGCGCGCTCCACCGGAGCATCGGAGCCGAAGGCCAGCCGCGCGCCGCTGGCTGCAATCGATTTCCATGCATAGGCCCCGGCCAGCCGCGCCGGCCCAAGCCGCGCTTCGGCCATGGTGCGATCAGACGTCTGGTGGATCGGCTGCATCGAGGCGATCACGCCCAGCTTGCCGAAGCGGGGAATATCCGCCGGATCGACTATCTGGGCGTGCTCGATCCGCCAGCGCCGGTCACCCTTGTAGGTTTGCGACAACTCGTCGATCGCATTGAGCACGGCAGCATTGGCGGCATCGCCGATGGCGTGGACGGCCACCTGGAAATTGTCCATCGCCCCCCGGCTCATCAGGTTGCGCAGCTGGGTTTCCTGGGTAACGAACAGGCCCTTGTTGCCGGGATCATCGGCATAGGGTGCCTTGAGCGCCGCCCCGCGCGAACCCAGCGCGCCATCGGCGTAAAGCTTCACCCCGTTCAGCCGCAACCGGTCGTCATAGAGCCATGGGCTGGGGCCAGGACCACCGATCAGGCTCATCGCGTCAGTGCCGGCGGCATAGGCCATGATCCGCACGGTAAGGGTGCCATTGTCGCCAGCGCGGCGATAGGTCTGCCAGTCCTCGATTGTCGTGCCCATGTCGGCGACGGCGGTAACGCCGTGCGACAGCAGTTCCTGCTGGGCCAGCGCGAAGGCGTGATCGCGATCTTCGGGCCGCGGTGGGGGAACATGGCGTTCGACCAGCGCCGTGGCGCTGTCCACCAGCACCCCGGCGGGGCGACCGGCGGGCACGCCGGGCAAGCGTTCGATCCGCCCGCCATCCGGGTCCTTGCTCGCGCCGGTAACGCCGCCAGCGGCGAGCGCGCGGCTGTTGGCCCAGCCAGCATGGCCGTCCACCCGCATCAGCCAGACCGGGCGATCCTTCACCGCCGCATCAAGCTCTGCGGCAGTGGGCATCCGCCCAAGCCCCCATTGCTCCTGATTCCAGCCGCGCCCGAGAATCCAAGGGCGATCCGGATGCGCAGCGGCGAACGCCGCAATACGGCCTTGCGCCTCGGCCAGCGACTTGGCCATCGACAGGTCAAGCGTCAGCGCGCCCAGGCCCACTTCCATGACATGCGCATGCGCGTCGATCAGCCCGGGCATCAGCACGCGGCCCTTGCCGTCATACTGGAAATCGACCTTGCCGGGGCGCTTGTCCCCCCTGTGGAATATCTGGACGATGCGCCCGTCGTTGCCGATCAGCAGCGCGTTGAAGTGATCGACATTGCCCTGGACGTCGAGCGTCATGCCTTCGACATTGACGACAAGGATATCGGCGAAGGCCGGGGTGGGGAGGATAGCCATGGCCAATGCCATCGTCATCCCCGCGAAGGCAGGTGTCCTACGCCTTCGCCAGCCCGGTCCACCGCTGTTGGGTTGGCCCCCAACAGCGGGAGATGGATCCCTGCCTTCGCCGGCATGACGAAAACGGGCTGACCCCGGGCGAGGCCTCACTTGCTGCCCCGCTTGGGCAGTCGCCGAACCAGCGCCGAGGTATCCTGCCGCCCGCCGCCGATGGCCTGGATTTCCGCATAGAACTGGTTGACCAGCGCGGTGATCGGCAACGAAACGCCCAGCCCGCGCCCTTCGTCCATGGCGAGGCCAAGGTCCTTGCGCATCCAGTCCACCGCAAAGCCGAAGTCGAACTCGTCGGCCACCATGGTGCGCCAGCGGTTGTCCATCTGCCAGCTCTGCGCCGCGCCGCCGGAGATCGCTTCATAGACCTTGTCGGTATCGAGATGGGCCGACTGGGCAAACCGCACCGCCTCGGCCAGGCCCGCCACCACCCCGGCGATGCAGATCTGGTTGGCCATCTTGGCGGTCTGCCCCGCGCCGGGCTTGCCGACGTGGACGATGCGCTTGGCATAGGCTTCCATCACCCCGCGCGCCGCCTCGATCGCCTCGGCCCGGCCGCCGCACATCAGGGTAAGCGTGCCGTTCTCCGCACCGATCTGCGATCCGGTCATCGGGGCATCGATGCAGTGAACCTCAAGGTCGCGCCCCTCCACCGCGATCTGCCGGGCGATGTGCGCCGAAACCGTGGTGTGATCGACAAACACCCGCCCCCGGCGCAGCGTGGTGAACACGCCCTGCGGGCCGAACACCACGTCGGCCAGATCGTCGTCATTGCCGACGCAGGTGATGACCATGTCGGCCTCGGCAGCGGCCTCTGCCGGGCTGGTGGCAATGGTGACCGGCTGATCCGGATTGGCGGCGATCCAGCGCTCCACCCGCGCGGGGCTTCGGTTGTACAGCGTCAGCGCGTGGCCGGCCTTGCCGATATGGCGCGCGATCGGCGCGCCCATCACGCCCAGGCCGATCATCGATACTTTCAGGGGTTCGCTCATGGCCGCAGCAATAGCGGCTTTTGCGCCGAGGCCAATCCTCCACACGGACGGACTTGCGCTTTCCAAGCCCAACGCTTTCCGTTAGGGCGCGGCGCACCATGTCAGACACCGCGACCAAGCCCGCCGCCAGCGCCGCCGCGCTGCTCACCGCCGACGATGTGCGCGCAGCAGCGGCGCGGATTTCCGGGCACGTTGTCCGCACCCCGACGCTCTATTCCAGGACGCTCAGCGCGATCACCGGCGCGGACATCTGGCTCAAGTTCGAGAACCTGCAGTTTACCGCAGCCTACAAGGAACGCGGTGCGCTCAACGCCATGCTGCTGCTGGGGGCGGAACGGTGCAACCGCGGGGTCATCGCCGCGTCGGCGGGCAATCACGCGCAGGGGCTCAGCTATCACGGCAGCCGCATGGGCGTGCCTGTCACCATCGTCATGCCGCGCACCACGCCGACGGTGAAGGTGATGCAGACCGAGGCGGTCGGCGGCACGGTCGTGCTCGAAGGTGAAAGCTTCGACGAAGCGCGCGATCACGCGATCAAGCTGGCTGACGAACTGGGACTGACCATCGTCCACCCCTTTGACGATCCGCATGTCGCTGCGGGACAGGGCACCGTCGCGCTGGAAATGCTGGAGGACGTGCCCGAGATCGATACGCTGGCGATCCCGGTTGGCGGCGGCGGGCTGGCTTCGGGGATGGGAGTAGCGGCGCGGGCGATCCGGCCCGACGTGCGGCTGATCGGGGTGGAGGCGGAACTGTTCCCCTCGATGTACAACCTGCTCAAGGGCACCGATCTGCCCATCGGCGGCGATACCCTGGCCGAAGGCATCGCGGTGAAGGAACCCGGCGAATTCACCAGCCAGGTGCTGCGCGAACTGCTCGACGATTTCGTGCTGGTCAGCGAGAGCGAACTGGAGAGCGCGCTGGCGCTGCTGTTGCAGATCGAAAAGACCGTGGTCGAAGGCGCGGGTGCCGCCGGTCTTGCCGCAGTAATGGCACACCGCCACCTGTTCGCCGGGCGCAAGGTCGGCATCGTGCTGACCGGCGGCAATATCGATACTCGCCTGCTTGCCAACGTGCTGCTGCGCGATCTTGCCCGCTCAGGCCGCCTCGCCCGCCTGCGCCTCACCCTGCAGGACCGCCCCGGCGCGCTGTTCAAGGTGATGCAGGAATTCAATGCGCACCAGATCAACATCATCGAGATCTGGCACCAGCGCATCTTCACCCACTTGCCCGCCAAGGGCCTGATCACCGACATCGAATGCGAAGCGCGGGACAAGGAACAGCTCGATGCGCTGGTGGCAGCGCTGCGCGCGAAGGGCTATGACGTCAGCCAGGTGGAACTAAACTAGCGCGGGCAAAGCCTCCCCGCCTCGGCAGAGGAGCGGGAGGTCACGCGGTGGTGCTTCGCCCCGCCGTTCACACGATCGAAATTGTGCAAATTAGCCAGTCGTTAACCCCCTTTCGTGGTTAAAAGACTTTCATCATTCCTCGCCCCCCGGCATAGTCCCCCAAGTCGCGGGTTCGTGCCTGCGTTCTGGCCAGAGGAATCCTTCAGCCCGTGACGGCACCCGTTCGCTTTCCCCGGTTCTTCGTGACGAGCCCCGCGCCGTGTCCGTACCTGCCGGGGCGGAGCGAGCGGAAGGTGTTTACCGAGCTCAAGGGCCCCCACGCCGATGCGCTGAACGATGCGCTGGGCCGGATCGGTTTTCGCCGCAGCCAGACTGTTGCCTATCGTCCTTCGTGCCTCGATTGCACCGCCTGCGTTTCGGTGCGGGTGGTGGCGGGAGAATTCCAGCCCTCGTCCACCCAGAAGCGCGAGTTGAAACGCAACGCCGATCTGATCGTTACCGCCTGCCGCCCGTGGTCAACCAACGAGCAGTTCGAACTGCTGCAGCGCTATCTCGGCGCTCGGCATCCCGGCGGCGGCATGGCGGCGATGGACGATGTCGATTTCGCCGACATGGTGGAACACACCCCCGTCACCAGCTTCGTCTATGAGTACCGCGAGCCATCGGCAGACGGGGTCACCCCGGGCCGTCTCGTCGGCGCCTGCCTGACCGACCGGCAGGGTGACGGCCTGTCGATGATCTATTCGTTCTATGATCCCGATCATGCGCAGCGTTCCGGCCTCGGCAACTATATCATCCTCGATCACATCGTCCGCGCGGAACGTGAAGCGCTGCCATACGTTTATCTTGGATATTGGGTCGAAGGATCGGCCCGGATGCAGTACAAGGTGCGCTACCGGCCGCTCGAAAGGCTGGGTCGCATCGGCTGGGAACGTCTTTCGGCCGCAGAACAGGATAGCCTCATCGCCAATGCCGCCAGCCGCCGCCGCAACGATGTTCCCCTGCCGACAGGCAGCGGCAAGGACGGCGTCCCCGGCGGGCAGGAGCAATACCAGCTGTTCGATTGAGGCGGCTTCCCGCCCTCTCGCCCGCATCCTCGCCGCCGCTCTGTTGCTGTTCTCCGCCCCGCTGCACGCGCAGCAGCGCCAGACCGATCCCGAACTCGAAGCGCTGATTCCCGATGCAGCGGTGGCCGCGCCTGAGGACTGGGCCAAGGCCTCCCCCACCGCGCCTGCCCCCGGTGAAGCAGCCGAGCCGGTGCCGACCTCGCCGCTGGCGGAGATGCCGGAAATCACCCTGCCCTGGCCCGACGAGCAGTTTGCCATGCCGGCGCTCGCCGCGTTGCCGCCCGATCCCGATCTGGCCGAGGCGCTGACCGGACAGGGCGATGCGCCTGCCGCTGCCGCTCCGGTCGATCTGCCGGGTGATGTCACCAAGCTCAACCCGCAGCTGGCACTGGTATTCCCCACCGATCTCGCTGCCTTTCCCGAACGTCACGATTTCGACAGCCGCTTCCGCTCGCTCTCCGCTCTGGTGACGCTGAAGGGCGAAGGCGACGACAATCTCGCCCAGATTGCCGTGCGCGCTCGCGCCGACCGGGACCTGCTGGTGCGCCTGCTGCGCATCTACGGCTATTACGACGGCGAGGTGACCCAGACCATCGGCGGGATAGAGCCGGGGCAGGAACGCGCCACGGCCCGGGTCAACGTGCGTTTCGATGTGGTGCCGGGGCCGCGCTTCGGCTTCGGCGAGATCGATCTGGGCGATCTGCGCCAGACCGGCGAAGACTATCCGCTGCTGCGCAAGCATTTCGGCCTGATGCCCGGTCAGCCGGTGCATAGCGACGCCATCGTCGCCGCGCGGGACCGGCTCGATCTGGCGCTGGGCGAAAATGGCTATACCTTCGGCAAGGTGGGCGAGCCCGACCTGCTGATCGACCACCTGCGCGCGCAGGGCGATCTCACCGTGCCAGTTACCCCCGGCGGCAAATATCGCTACGGCCCGATCACCAGCGACCAGCCGCGCTTCCTCTCCGGCGATCACTTGTCGGACATTGCCCGCTTCGATGCCGGCGATCCCTACAAGCGCAGCGAAGTGGACGACCTGCGCCGGGCTATCCTGGCGACCGGCCTTGTCTCCGCCGTCACCGTCACCCCGCGCGAAACCCGCGCGCCGGCCGCCGGGCAGCCGGGCGAAGTGGCGCTTGACGTCACGCTCGCCAAGGCCCCGTTGCGCACCGTCGCCGGGGCCTTGGGCTACGATTCGGGCGACGGCTTCCGGGTTGAGGCGAGCTGGGAGCATCGTAACCTGTTCCCGCCCGAAGGCCTGGTGCGGGTGCGCGGCATTGCCGGAACCAAGGAGCAGCTCATCGGCGCGACCTTCCGGCGCAATAATTTCAAGGGACGGGATCAGGTCCTGACCGTCGATCTCTATGCCGACACGGTTAACCGCACCGCCTATTCGGCGCGCACCGTGGCACTGACCGCCACCTTCGAGAAGCTGACCACGCTGATCTTCCAGAAGCCATGGGTCTGGTCCGCCGGGTTCGAACTGCTCGCCTCCAACGAGCGTGAGCGGGTGGTTCAGGGCGCGTCGAACTCCCGGCTGACCTACCTGATCGCCGCGCTGCCGTTGCGCGCCGCCTATGACGGCAGCGACGACCTGCTCGATCCGACGCGCGGCTTCCGCGCGGCCTTGCGCGTCTCGCCCGAATTGTCGCGCGACGCCGGCCAGCAGCACTCCTATGCGCGGATTCTGGCGGATGCTTCGGCCTATTACCCGATTGGCCGCAAGGCGGTGATCGCGGGGCGGGTGCGGGTGGGGACTATTCCCGGCAGCGCCATCGCCAACATCGCCCCGTCGCGCCGGTTCTACGCTGGCGGCGGCGGATCGGTGCGTGGCTTCGGTTATCAGCTGATCGGCCCGCGCGATGCCGCCGGCGAACCGAGCGGCGGTCGTTCGCTGACCGAGTTCAGCCTCGAAGCGCGGATCAAGACCGGGCTGTTCGACGGGGCGCTGTCGGTCGTGCCCTTCGTCGATGCCGGCAATGTCGATGAACGCGTGCAGCCCAGCTTCCGCAACATGCGCTACGGGGCGGGGATCGGCGTGCGCTACCAGACCGGCTTCGGCCCGATCCGGGTCGATCTGGGCACCCCGCTCAACCGCCGCCCGGGCGAGAGCCGCATCGGCGTCTATGTCGCGCTGGGGCAGGCGTTCTGATGGACGACGACGCCGAGATCGCGCCCGAACCAGAGGCCGTTCCCGTTCGACCACGTCGGCACTGGCGGCGTTATGTGCTGGGGGTGCCGCTGGCCCTGCTGGCGCTGCTCGCTCTGGCGCTGCTGGTACTCGATAGTCCGATCGGCCACCGCTTCATTGCCGACCGGCTGGCGAGCTACGCCCCGGCCTCGGGCCTGCGCATCGAAGTCGGGCGGATCGAAGGTTCGCTGTCAAACCGCGCGACGCTGCGCAATGTCACCTTCGCCGACCCGCAGGGCATTTTCCTGCGCGTGCCCGAAGCCCGGCTCGACTGGCGGCCGCTGCACTGGTTCACCAGCGGGCTGGACGTGCGCGAACTGACACTGCAGCGCGGATCGCTTTCGCGCCTGCCCCGGCTGAAACCGGGCAACCCCGACGCGCCGATCCTGCCGAACTTTGACATCCGGATTGACCGTCTGGCCATCGAAAACCTCACCATCGAACAAGGCGCGCTGGGCAAGGGCGAGGCGGGCAAGCCGCGCCGCGTGGACCTGAACGGCAAGGCCGATATCCGCAAGGGCCGCGCGCTGGTGCGGCTGGACGGCAGGCTGGGCGGTGAGGACCGGCTGTTCGCCATGCTCGACGCCGAGCCCGACCGTGACCGGTTCGACCTCAAGCTGGACTACGCCGCGCCCCGTGGCGGGCTGCTCGCGGGCCTGACCGGACTCGACCGTAATCTGCGCGCGCGGATCGCCGGGGCCGGAGGCTGGCGCCATTGGCAGGGCGCGTTGCTCGCCGATCAGGACGGCACCCGTCTCGCCGCGCTGCAGCTGACCAACACTGCCGGTCGCTACGCCGCGCTCGGGCAGGTCTGGCCAGCCGATCTGCTGACCGGCCTGGCCAAACGCGCCAGCGGTGATGTCGTGGCGGTGAGCCTGATCGGCACGCTGAAGAACTCGGTGCTGTCCGGCAGCCTGTTCGCGCAGGGGCAAGGGCTGCGGCTCGATGCGGCAGGACCGGTTGACCTTGCCGGCAATGCCTTCGCCGCCACCCGCGTACAGGCAACCCTGCGCGATCCGGCGCTGCTGGGCGGCAACACCCAGCTGGAAGGCGCGGTGCTGGCGGCAGTACTGGACGGCCCGTTCCGCGCCATGACGGCGCAGCACAGCCTGAAGGCCGCGAGCCTCTCCGCCGGCACCGTGCGGCTGGAGGGCACGGCGACACAAGGCATGGCCAGCCTTGCCGATGGCGTCTGGCACTTGCCGCTGGACCTTGCCGTGCAGCGGCTCGTGACTGGGACCGCCGCAGTCGATCCGCGACTGGTCGATCTGCACCTGCGCGGTGAGCTGCAACTTGACGGGACCCGGCTGACCGGTGACCGGCTCGCGCTCACCCTCCCCGGCGGCGAGGCGCAGCTCACCCTGCGCGGCGATATGGCGCGCGGCGGATATGGACTGGCGGGCAACGCCGCGCTGCGCGGCTGGCCGCTCGCCAACGTGGGTCTGGCCGATGCGCGTGGCACCGTGCTCGCCAGCTTCGGCAACGCCCCCTGGAAGGTGCGTACCGATCTGACCGGCAGCCTTGCCCGGGTGGACAACGAAACGCTGGCGACCGTGGCCGGCGCACCGATCCGCTTTGCCGGGGTGCTGGCGCTGGGTCAGGGGCAGCCGCTGCTGATCGAACGCGCCACGCTGAACGGGCGCAAGCTGAACCTGACGCTATCGGGCCGCCGGTTGCCGGACGGCCGTACCACGCTGGCCGGGCGCGGTGCCCATGCCGACTATGGCCCTTTCACCATCGAAACGCAGATCGACGGCGCAGGTCCGCGCGCCACGCTGGTCTTTGCCGATCCGCTGCCCGCCGCCGGGCTGAAAGACGTGCGCGTCGCGCTCGCGCCGATACCCGAAGGGTTCCGCATCGAAACCGCCGGGCAATCGACGCTCGGGCCGTTCACCGGCACGCTGGGGCTCTATGCCCGACGCGGCGGGCCGACGCGGATCGCCATCGAGACGCTCAAGGTCTGGCAAACGACGGTTACCGGTTCGCTGGCGCTGGCGGCGAACGGGGTCGATGGCACGCTGCTGCTCAATGGCGGCGGGGTTTACGGCACGGTCAAACTGGCGCCGCGCGGTGGCGGTCAGGGCTTCGACGTCGGACTTGTGGCGGAAGACGCGCGCTTCGCCGGCGAGGTGCCGCTCACCATTGCCGACGGCAGGCTGGAAGCGAGCGGTTCGCTGGTCAAGGGCCACTCCACCGTCACGATCAAGGCCTTCGGGCAAGGCATCGGGCGCGGGAGCCTGTTCCTCGGGCGGATCGCCGCCAACGGATCGATGACCGACGGCACCGGACGCTTCACCGCCGCGCTTGCCGGGCGGCGCGGCAGCCGGTTCGATCTGCAGGTGCTGGGCGATCTCGCACCGGGGCGGATTGCGCTGCACGGCAACGGCGAATTCGCCGGCCAGCGCATCACCATGCCGCGCCGCGCCGTGCTGACAGCAGAGGAAGATGGCTGGCGGCTCGCCCCCAGCCAGCTCGATTTCGGCGGCGGAAGGGTGATCGCCTCGGGGCTCATCGCCTCGCGCAGCACCGAGCTGGACATTGCCATGGCCGATATGCCGCTGTCGCTGGCCGACGTTGCCATCGCCGACCTCGGGCTGGGTGGCAAGGCTTCCGGGCTGGTCGAATACCGCGGGCGGCATGGCGGACTGCCGAGCGGTTCGGCGCGGGTGCAGGTCAAGGGGCTGACTCGCTCGGGTCTGGTGCTCACCTCGCGCCCGGTCGATCTGGCGCTGGTCGGCACTCTGACCGCGCAGGCGCTGGAAACCCGGGCGGTGGTGCGCGAAGGCGGGCAGGTGCGCGGGCGGGTGCAAGGCCGGATTTCCGCCCTTCCTGCCAGTGGCACCCTGGCCGAGCGGCTGCGCGCTGGCAGCCTGTTCGGTCAGTTACGTTATGATGGCCCGGCGGACGCGCTGTGGCGGCTGGTGGCGCTCGACGCCTTTGATCTCACCGGCCCGGTCGCGCTCGCCGCCGACGTTACCGGCTCGATCGAGAACCCTGCGATCCACGGCTCGCTCGCCAGCGACGCAATGCGGCTGCAGAGCGCGGTGATCGGCACCGACATCACCGGCATTGCCGCGCGCGGGCGCTTCGCCGGATCACGACTGGAGCTGACCAGCCTCTCCGGCCGCGCCGCCAATGGCGGACAGGTCGGCGGTAGCGGCACCATCGACCTTGCCGGGATCGGCGAGCACGGCCCGGTGATCGACCTGCGGCTGGCGGCGCGCAATGCGCTGGTGATTTCCCGATCCGACATGGCCGCCGCCGTGACCGGGCCGATGCGCATCGTCTCCGACGGGCATGCCGGCACGATCGCCGGGCGCGTCGCCATCGATACCGCGCGCTGGCAACTGGGCCGCGCCGCCGCGATCGAGCAATTGCCGGCGATCCGCACCCGCGAGATCAACCGCCGCGCCGACATCGCCCCGCCGCGCGCAGCCATGGCCCCATGGCGCTTCCTGATCGATGCCCATGGCGCGAACCGGGTCGATGTGCGCGGGCTGGGCCTGGACAGCGAATGGAGCGCCGACGTGCGGATACGCGGTACCACCGCCGCCCCCGCGATCCAGGGCCGCGCCGATCTGGTGCGCGGCGGCTATGAGTTCGCCGGGCGGCGCTTCGAACTGCAGCACGGGCACATCCTGTTCGACGGTTCCAGTCCGCCCAACCCCCGGCTCGACATCGCCGCAGAGGCCAGCGTCACCGGACTGACCGCGCGCGTGCTGGTCGGCGGCACGTCGTACAAGCCGGAAATCACCTTCACCTCCACCCCGGCCATGCCCGAAGAAGAGGTGCTGTCACGCCTGCTGTTTGGCAGCTCGATCACCCAGATTTCCGCGCCCGAAGCGCTGCAACTGGCTTCCGCACTGGGCAGCCTGCGTGGCGGCGGCGGGCTCGATCCGATCAACAAGCTGCGCTCGGCCATCGGGCTTGACCGGCTGCGGATCGTCAGCGCCGATGTGGCGACCGGGCGCGGCACCGGCGTGGCGGCGGGCAAGTACCTTGGCCGCCGGGTCTACGCCGAAGTGGTCAGCGACGGCCACGGCTACAGCGCCACCGACCTTGAATTCCGGGTGACCAACTGGCTGTCGATCCTTGGCTCCGTCTCCACCATCGGACGGCAAAGCGTGAACGCCAAGGTGAGCAAGGATTATTGACGGGGTTTGACCCGGAACCGCCCCGTGCCGGACGGTCCGAAACCACAGGTTCCGACCAAAAACTCAGACGTGCGGCGGACTTGCCGGGATCAGCGGACCGGGTAGCCCGGCAGCAGAAAGGATCGCGCGGATGCCGCCCCACAGCGCGTTGGCCATCGCGTTCCACGCCTTCTCGATGGTCAGCACGGTGAGCATGGCGACTGACCGGGCCATGTTGGCGGTGTTGGTTTCCAGCCCCTTGAGGAAATGGGCATAGAGCGCATCGTTGGTGCGCAGATCGCCGTTGGCGCGCTGTTCGGCGATGAAGGCGGCCTGATCGGCAAGCAGGCGGCCCTGGTCCTCAACGAAGCCGGAGATCGCCGAATAGCCGGCGCCCAGTTCGCCCAGCAGGGCACTGCGCATGTCTGACAGGATCGAAGCGGCATCCACGAGCAGTCTCCTCAGAAATTGCGGCAACACATCAGCACAAGTCCGTTCGTTTCACCCCTGCTGCTCGCTGGCCTACCGCTTGAGCGCCGATTCCACCGTCAGCGCCTGCTGCACGGCGGTGATATATTCGCGCTCGAACCCTTCGACCAGCGCCGGCGTCAGCCCGCCCGAGCGGTGGGTGGCGCGCATCGTCCGCAGCGTGTCGAGCACCTGGCCGAGCGAGGCGGGCGAGGCATTGAGGCAGGCGGTCGGATCGGTCTTCGAATGGCAGAACGACTGGACGATCGGCACCTTGGCCAGGCGCGAAGCCAGCGGCGGCACCGGGCGAGCAGCGGCACGCGCGCGCAGTTCGGCGAAAGCACCGATTGCCTTGGCATAGTCTCCGGCGTGGCCCGCGTAGTCGGCGGCCGGCGAGCCTTCTTCCAGTTCGGCGAACAGCACCATGGTCTGGTGATTGGTCTGGTTCAGGCCCTCGGCCAGATCGGCATCGTAAGCCGGGGTAAGGCCGACCGTACAGGCGGCCAGCAGCATGGCGAGCAAGCCGGCGGCCAGCATCCGCAGGCGGGCGGCGACGAAAGCGGCGGGCGGTATGGACGGGTTCGGCATCGGACAGTCTCCCCGGATGCGGCTGCGTTACAG
>JAGWTB010000083.1 GCA_028869175.1 Sphingomonadales bacterium | reverse complement strand
ACCATCGAGGTTTGAAGCAGAATGGCCCGGTGCAAGGAGAGAAGGCGCAGGAATATGTCGATATTTCAAGACTTCTCGACGCCGCACTGGGCCATTCTGGTCAAACCCCTGCGGGGCGTCCAAATGGCTTCCATCTCGGCCAAAGCCGCCCTTGGAAAGGCAACCAGCCTTCCCGGCGGGCGGCTTCGCCCGATATGTTCGCCATTTGGACGCCTCGATGGTGCCGTTTGTGAGTTTACGGCCTAGCCCGTTGTCCCCGCCAAGCGCAGCATTCGCGGCGCTTTATCCCCGCACCAGTTCATAGTCGCCGGCATCGTCCACTCGCGCCAACCAGCCGGGATAGACGACGATGGTGGTGAAGGTTTCCTCGATGATCGCCGGCGCGGGCACTTCGTGGCCGGGGCGCAGGTCCTTGCCGAGATGGACCGGCACATCGGCGAAGCCCTGGCCCAGGTTGGCGCGGCGCAGCTTGGCGGGCTGCGGGCGCGAGACCGGCGCGGTCAGGCCGCCGCCCGCCGCCGGAGAAGGAGTGGCAACACGGCTTGCCAGCCGCACGCCGACCACTTCGGGCACTTCGCCTTCGCGGATGTGGTTGTATTCGGCCATGTGCCGCGCGTTGAACAGCGCGATGGCCCGCGCACCCATGCCTTCGTCGGCGAAAGCAAAGTCGTGCAGCTTGCCGCCGGTGTGCAGATCGAAGGTGAGCGAAAAGTTCTGCCCGGCATAGCGCATGTTGAGCTGGTAATTGGCCTCGACCCGATCCGCGGAGAAACCCGCATCGGCGAAATAGCGCTCAGCCCGCGCGGCCAGTTCGCCCCACAGCGCTTTTAGCCGTACGAGATCGAGCGCATCGGCTTTGGCGATGGCGGACCGTTCCTCATCGATGGAAGGATCTGCCACCAGCGTGCCCAGCGCCGAGAAAGTGGGGGAAGCCTTGGGCACCAGCACCCGGGTAATGCCCAGATCCTCCGCCTGGATCGCAGCGAAGGCCGGGCCGTTGCCGCCATAGGCCAGCATGACAAGGTCCTTGGGATCGATCCCCTTGCCCGCCGTGGTGCGGCGCACCCCCTGGCTCATGTTGGCATTGACCACGCGCCAGCAATCGAACGCGGCCTGCTCCGCCGAGGAGCCGACCGCCCCGCCCAGCCGGGCGAATGCATCGTCCACGCCGTCACGGCGGAGGCGGAACGAACCGCCGGCAAAGCCCTCATCCGTGGAAAGGATGCCGAGCATGACCAGCGCGTCGGTCACCGTCGGTTCGGTGCCGCCGCGCCCGTAGGCGATGGGGCCGGGTTCGGACCCTGCCGAACGTGGCCCTACCTGCAGCGCGCCGCCGCCCGTGTGGCAGATCGACCCGCCACCCGCGCCCAGCGTTTCCACCTTCACCATCGGCACGCCGATCAGGTAGCGATGGTGCATGTTCCAGCCGGTTTCGGCGGGAGCGCTGCCGTTCATCACCAGCGCCATGTCGTAGGACGTGCCGCCCATATCGACGCAGAGCAGGTTCGGGCATCCCTTGGCCGCGCCGACATGGGCAGAGCCCACCACCCCGCCGGCCGGCCCGGAAGCCAGCACGCGGATCGGCGAACCGTCAATGTACTCCTTGGTCATCACCCCGCCCGATGCCTGCATCACCATCAGACGGTTGGCGTAACCGGCATCCTTGAGCCGCTGCACCAGCCGCTCAAGGTAGGACGTCACGCGCGGGCCGACATAGGCGTTGACCACGGTGGTGCTGGTGCGATCGAACTCCGGCCCGCGCGGCAGCACTTCGTGGCTGGGAGAGATATGGACGCCGGGCATTTCCTCGGCGACGATCTGCTTTACCCGCACTTCGTGCGCGGGATTGATGAAAGAGAACAGGAACGAGATCGCAACCGATTGCACCCCCTGCACCCGCAGGCGGCGGCAGGCCTCGCGCACCGCAGCCTCGTCGAGCGGCTTATGGATGGTGCCGTCGAACAGCACGCGTTCGGGCACGGTCAGCCGGCGGCGGCGCGGGGTGATCTGCTTGGGCGGCAACAGGCGTGCATCCCAGATGTCCTCCTTGAAGCCGCGACGGTATTCAACCTCGTCGCGGAATCCTTCGGTGGTGATGAGGCCGGTTACCGCCCCGTTCATCTCGATCAGGGTGTTGTCGGCAATGGTGGTGCCATGGACGATGGCATCGCAGGCGCCCAGGAAGTCAGCCAGCGAAAGCCCTTCCCTGGCCGCGAGCACGCCCAGCCCTTCCATCACGCCCAGCGAGCGGTCTTCGGGGGTGGACAGGTTCTTGTGCAGCATCACCGCACCGCCTGGCTGCCCCGTGTCGATCAGGGCGAAATCGGTGAAAGTGCCGCCGATGTCGATGCCAACGCGATAGGTCATGCTCCGGCTCCCATCGCTGTGCGCAGCGCTTCGGTGGCGGCCATGTCTACCGCCAGATCATAGTTCTCGAGGCTACCGGTCAGCACCACGCCGTATCTGGCGCGGGCGGCGTCGAGGCTGACATATTCGTCGAGCACGTCTTCCTTCACCATGTCCGGATCGCGCCGCAGTGCCGGACCGAATCCGGCACCGCCGCCGTGCTGATAGGCAATCACCGCGCCTTCGGGCAGCAGCGCCTGCGCGGTCAGCTCGATCTTGCGCTCGTTCGCGCTGCCGACCTCGAAATGGTTCTCGTAGGGAATGGCATCGTCACCGCCGCACATGCCGCGCAAGGGGTGTGCGGCAGAAACCATCCAGGCCATGGCCGAAGTGGGTTTCAGCACCTGCTTGACGTTGAGGCTGCCCGGCGCGCCGCGCCATTGCCCCGCGCCGCCACCGTCGGTCTTCATCTCGCGGCTGATGTTGAGGATGGGGAAGCGGCTTTCCGCGTCCTCCGCTTCGGACAGCAGCAGGTTGCCCAGGCTGGCCGGGCATGAACCCCAGCCGTCGATCCCCTTGACCGCCGAGGAGTCCATCGAGCGGCAATCGACGCCCTGGTCCATCCACATCATCCCGTTCGCATCGAAACCGATCACCGCGTTGGGCATGCCGATCTTGTAGAGCTGCGGCTGGGCCCGCTCGGGCGCAACCTGGCTGAGCGCGATGCAGACCGCCTCGGTAATCTCGCAGGCGGGATGGAACGAGCCAAGCGCTGCCGGCTTGTTCGGCGGCGGATGGGCAATGCAGCCTTCCGGCACGATGATCTCCACCGCGTTGAAGAAGCCTTCGTTCTTGACGATGGTGGGATCGACCATGCCGACCACCTGCGTCATCACGTAGGACCGAGTGTTGGCAAAGGTGTTCCACACCCCGACCAGGTTCGGGCGGTCATCGGTACCGGTCAGGTCGACCGTCAGCCTGTCGCCGACGATGGTGCAGGTCACTTCGACGCGGATGTCCTTGGTGCCCAGCGTATCATGGTCGATGAACACGGTGGTGCCATAGGTTCCGTCCGGCCAGCGGGCCACTTCCTCACGCACCCGGCGTTCGGTGTGGTCGATGGAGTGGTTGATTGCCGCGCGCACCGTATCCCCGCCCCATTTGGCGATCAGCGATTCCAGCGTCTTCACCGATTGCTGCACCCCGCCGATCATCGCGGCCAGATCACCCGCAAAGGTGGCGAAACGATTGTTCCGCACCACCATGTCGATCACATCGCGGCGGCGCTGGCCGCGATGGACCAGCTTGAGACAGGGGAACTGCACGCCTTCGGTGAAGACGTCGGTCGCTTCCAGGGTAAAGCCGCCGGGGTCCTTGCCGCCGGTATCCCCCTGGTGCGCCTGCAGCGACTGGAACAGCACCAGTTCGCCATCGGGATCGAACACCGGGGCATAGACGCAATAGTCCGGCAGGTGCCCGCCGCCATGATCGGGATCGTTGGACAGGAACACGTCACCGGGTCCGATTTCGTACTCCTCGCGGTTCATCAGCGCCCAGCGCACCATCATCTGGTTGACGAAGGTCAGGTGCGGCGTTCCCACCGCGCCCATCGCCAGCCGTCCGTGGGCATCGACGATGGCGGCGTTGCGCTCGTTCGACTGGTTGATGATCGGCGAGGAAGCTGCGCGGGCAAGGTGCGTGGCGGCCTCGAAACAGGCGGTTTCGAACGCGCCGCGAATGATGTCGGCAGTAACGCCATCGATTTTCGCGGAAGTCGGCAGCGAATCGCGCCTGGCCGCAAGCTGGCGGTTGAGTTCGAACGACATGGGCATCCCTCTCCGGCGGACTCGTGCTCTGGTCCAGATCGCCGGGATAGATAGGCGGGTTCCCGCCCGCCGCGCTCGACAGCGGACGCGACTGAACATGCAGTTGGCGAAGCGCCCCGCCTGCGGCATAGGCGGGCAAACTCCCAGCGAGGCCCCCGATGCCCCACGGCCACCCCGTCTACACCGCGATGCGGACGACCATATTCGAGTACATGTCCGGCCTTTCGCGCGAGTTGGGCGCGATCAACCTTGGGCAAGGCTTTCCCGACGGCAATGGTCCCCCGGAACTGCGCGAAGCGGCAGCGCGGGCACTGATGGACCGGTCCAACCAGTACCCGCCCAGCGCCGGCGTGCCCGAACTGCGCGATGCGGTGGCAGCGTTCTACCGGAAACGGCAAGGGCTGGACCTGACGCGCGACGAGGTGATCGTGACCTCCGGCGCAACCGAGGGGATCGCCGTCGCCGTCATGGCCCTGGTGCAGCCGGGTGACGAAGTGATCCTGTTCGCCCCCGCCTATGACGCCTACGCACCGATGGTGCGGCGCTGCGGCGGGGTGCCGGTGTTCGTGCCGCTGGCCCCGCCGGGCTGGAGCTATGACGCCGCCGCGATCCGCGCCGCCATCACCCCGCGCACGCGCGGCATGATGCTCAGCGATCCGCTCAACCCGGCGGGAACGGTAGCGAGCGAGGCCGATCTTGCCATGCTGGCACACCTTTGCACCGCCCACGATCTCTGGGCGATCTGCGACGAGGTGTGGGAAATGGTCCGGTTTGACGGCCACCCGCACCGCTCGCTGCGGTCACTGCCGGGCATGGCGGAGCGGACGGTGAAGATCGGATCGGCAGGCAAGATATTCGGCCTGACCGGGTGGAAGATCGGCTGGCTGGTCGCCGCGCCCGAACTTGCCCGCCTGCTCGCCCGCGCGCACCAGTTCTTGACCTTCACCACTCCGCCCGCGCTGCAATGGGCAGTTGCGGAAGGGCTGGCCATGCCCGCCGCGCTGCTGGACGGCATCCTGGCCGAGTGGACCGCATCGCGCAGCCGGCTGGCGGCGGGCCTGACGCGGGCAGGCTTTGCCGTTCTGCCCAATGCGGCGACGTGGTTTCTCTGCGTCGATCTTGCCGCATCGGGCATCGCGCTGGACGATGCCAGTTTCAGCGAACGCCTGATCCGCGAGGCCGGGGTCGCCTCGATCCCGGCCTCGGCGCTGTTCGAAGGAACCGGCGCGCCCGCCCACATCGTGCGGTTCTGCTTCACCAAGCCCGATGCCATGCTGGACGAGGCTTGCCAGCGGCTGGCTATGTTCCGCTCCAGGCTGGGCTGACGGCTTGCCTTGTCGCCCGGGACTTGCGATGGACTGGACATGAGCGAGGGGGAACCAAAGCTGGACGCGCGCATGGTCCGCACGCAGCAGGCGCTGCGCGCGGCGCTGCTTGCCCTGCTTGCGCGCAAATCGCTCGACGACGTATCGATCCGTGACATCGTTGCCGAAGCAGGCATCGGCTACGCCACGTTCTTCCGTCACTTCCCGTCCAAGGCGGCGCTGCTGGAAGAGGTGGTGGAGGACGAGATTGCCCGGCTAATCGACCTCTCGCTGTCGTCGCTGCAAGAGGCAGGTACGCTCGCCAGTTGCCTGGCCCTGTTCCGCCATGTCGATGCCAACCGCGCGTTATGGTCGGCACTGCTCACCGGCGGCGCGGCGGGGACGATCCGCGAACAGTTCGCCAAGGCCGCCGCCGAGCGCGGGCCTCAGCGCATCGATCACCGCAGCGACATTCCGATGGAACTGGGCGTGCTGTTCGGCGTGACTTCCACGGTGGAAATCATCGCCTGGTGGCTACGGCAAGGCCCCGGTTTTCCGGTGGAACGCATCGCGGAAATTCATGATCGGCTGGTAGTAAAACCCTCGATCACGCCGGGGGGGTAATGCCCTTCGACGCTGGGCATGGCGCTATTTTCGTCGTTCCAGCACAGGCGGGAATGATGAGCGAGGTGTGTGGGCGACCGGCGTAAACCCACCCCAATCCGCTACTCGCGCCGGCCGCATTGGCCGCCCCCGCTACCGCGAAAGCAGAAAGATCGCGTGCTCGGCGCGCAGGTTGGCCATGGCGTCGCCAATCCGGTGATCCCCCCTGAGGAACCACGCCTGCTCCACCCGGATGCCGCGCGCCGCCAGCAAAGCGCGGAAATCGGCGATGGTGACGTGGTGGATGTTCGGCGTTTCGTACCACGCCACCGGCAGCAGCCGGGTAACCGGCATCCGCCCGCCCAGCAGCAGGCTCAGCCGCACCCGCCAGTGGGCGAAGTTGGGAAAGCTGACGAAAGCCCGCTTGCCGATGCGCAGCAGGTCTTCCAGCACCCGGTCGGGGCGCATGGTGGTCTGCAGCGTCTGGCTGAGGATGGCATAGTCGAACGACTGGTTCTGGTAGAACGCCAGATCGGCGTCGGCATCGCCCTGGATCACCGAAAGCCCGCGCGCGACGCATTCGGCAACGTTGGCCGTATCGATTTCCATCCCCCGCGCATCGCAGCCCCGCTCGGCCCGCAGCGCGGCCAGCAGATCGCCATCGCCGCAGCCGACGTCGAGCACGCGGCTGCCCGGCGCGACATGGGCGGCGATCAGGGCAAGATCGGGGCGAAGCTGGATCATGCGCGGTAGATGTCCGGATTGTCCCGCAGCATCGCGCGTTCGGGATGATTGAGGCCCTGCCAGCCGAACTTCGCATAGAGCGAATGGGCGTCGCGGGTGAACAGCAGCCAGCGGCGCAGGCCCTGCAGTTCGGGATGGTCATGCAAAGCCGCCAGCATGGCTTGCGCCAGCCCGCGCCCCTGATGCACTTCCAGCACATAGACATCGGCCAGATAGGCGAAAGTCGCCTTGTCCGAAATCACCCGCGCCATGGCCACCTGCCCGCCCTGATGGTGGACCGTGCAGCAGATCGAATGGGCCATGGCCGCCCGCACCGTTTCCAGCGGTATCCCCGGCGACCAGTAGGAGCGCGTCAGAAAAGCATGCGCAGCCACCGGATCGGCGTCCTGCAGATCAAGCGACAGGCGATAGCCGGGCGGAAGCGCGCTCACTGGTGCAGGAACCCCGCCACCACCCGGTCAAGCGCCGGAACGTCAAGCAGGAAGCTGTCATGCCCGAACGGAGCCGAAAGCTCGACAAAGCTCACCGGCGCGCCCGCCGCGCTGAGCGCGTGGACGATGCGGCGCGATTCGGCGGTGGGATAGAGCCAGTCGGTATCGAAGCTGATCAGGCAAAACCGCGCGCTGCTGCCAGCGAAGGCATCGGACAACTGACCGCCGTGTTCCTCCGCCAGATCGAAATAGTCCATGGCGCGGGTGATATAGAGGTAGGAATTGGCGTCGAACCGGTCAGTGAACGACAGGCCCTGATAGCGCAGGTAGCTTTCCACCTGGAAATCGGCATCGAAACCGAAGGTCTTTTCCTCGCGGTCCTGCAGGCGGCGGCCGAACTTCTCGTGCATCCCCTCTTCGGACAGATAGGTGATGTGCGCCGCCATCCGCGCGACGGCCAGGCCCTTTTCCGGCCCCTTGCCCGCCTTGTTGCCGGCGCCGTGATAGTCTCCGTCCTGCCACTGCGGATCGGCCATGATCGCCTGCCGCCCCACTTCGTGAAACGCGATGTTCTGCGCCGAATGGCGCGCGGTGGAGGCGATGATCAGCGCCGCCGCAGTCCGGTCGGGGAAGTTGGCGGCAAGACTGAGCGCCTGCATCCCGCCCATCGATCCGCCCACTACCGCGTGCAGCTTCGCGATCCCCAGGGCATCGAGTAGCGCCACCTGCGCCCGCACCATGTCGCGGATGGTGATAACCGGGAAACGCATTGCCCAGGGCCGTCCGTCAGGCGCGGGACTGGCCGGGCCGGTCGAGCCCATGCAGCCGCCCAGCACGTTGGCGCAGATGATGAAGAAGCGGTCGGTATCGATCGGCAGTCCGGGGCCGACCATGCGAATCCACCAGCCCGATTTGCCGGTGATCGGATGCGGGCTGGCAACATGCTGATCGCCGGTCAGCGCGTGGCAGATCAGGATGGCGTTGGACCGGTCGACGTTGAGCGCACCGTAAGTTTCATAGGCCACGCGCACGCCTTCAAGGCTCTGCCCGCCGTCGAGCGGGAGCGGCTGCGCGAGGTCCAGCACGGCGCTGGCGGTCAGGATCGGGGCATCGGCCATGGGAACTGCGACTTGGGGGACGGCAAGCGGGCTGTCAATTCCTCGCAACCCTGCTATGCGCGCGGCCACCATGGCAGATGCACCCGTACCCAAACCGTGGATCAGCGATATCCACGCCTATGTCCCCGGCAAGAGCACCGGCAAGGACGGACGCGTGCTGGTCAAGCTCTCCGCCAACGAGAACCCGCTGGGCACCAGCCTGCTGGCACTGGCGGCGCGCGCCGATGTCGCTTCGCCCGAACGCTATCCCGATCCGGACAGCAAGGCGCTGCGCGCTGCCCTTGGCGATCTGCACGGGATCGATCCGGCGCTGATCGTGATGGGTACCGGATCGGACGAACTGCTCAACCTTGCCGCGCAGGGCTATGCCGGGCCGGGAGACGAAGTACTCTACGTGCGCTATGGCTTCTCGGTCTATGACATTGCCGCGCGGCGCTGCGGCGCGGTGCCGGTGGTCGCGCCCGACGCCGACTATGGCACCGATGTCGAAGCCCTGCTGGCACTGGTGAGCGAGCAGACCCGCGTGGTCTTCATCGCCAATCCCAACAACCCGACCGGCTCCTACCTGCCCGCCGGCGAGATCGCCCGGCTGCACGCCGCGCTGCCTGCTGACGTGCTGCTGGTGCTGGACCAGGCCTATGGCGAATATGTTTCGCCCGAGGATGACGACGGCGGCCTCGCGCTCGCCGCGGCGCATGCCAACGTGCTGGTCACCCGCACCTTCTCCAAGATCTACGGGCTGGCCGGCGAACGGATCGGTTGGGGTACCGGGCACGCCGGCATCATTGATACGCTCAACCGGATTCGCGGGCCGTTCAACATTTCGAACACCGGACAGGCGATGGGGCTGGCTGCCGTGGCCGATCAGGCCTTCGTCGCTGCCTCGCGCGCGCATAACCGGGCCGAGCGCACCCGCTTCGTTGCCGCGCTGGCAGCGATGGGCAACCACGGCCTGCGTCCGCTGCCCAGCCAGGCGAACTTCGTGCTGATCGAATTCGGCGGCAAGCTGACTGCCGAGGCTGCCTTTGCCGGTCTTGCCGAACGCGGCACCATCACCCGCTGGCTGCCCAATCAGGGCCTGCCGCACTGCCTGCGCATCACGATCGGCACTGCGGCGCAGATGGACCATATCGTTTCGGGCCTGCGTGAAATGGCGGAGACGGCGAAGTGACCTTCCGCTCGGTCGCCATCATCGGGCTTGGCCTGCTCGGCGGCTCGGTCGGGCTCGCGGTGCGCGAATGCCTGCCGGACGTCACCACCACCGGCTATGACGCCGATCGGGCCACCCGCGCCTGCGCGGCGACACGCGGACTGGTCGGGCAGGTCTGCGACAGCGCCGCCGATGCGGTGCGAGAGGCTGAGCTGGTCATCTTCTGCGTTCCCGTGGGTGCAATGGGTTCAGCCGCGCGCGAAGTTGCCGGGGCGCTGCCCGCCGGGGCGGTGGTCAGCGATGTCGGCTCGTCCAAGCAGACCGTTGCCAGGGAACTGGCCGAGGCGCTGCCAGGCCGCACGATCATCCCCGCCCACCCCGTCGCCGGGACCGAGCGCAGCGGGCCTGACGCGGGTTTCGCCAGCCTGTTCCAGCAACGCTGGTGCATCATCACCCCGCCCGCCGGGGCCGATCCCGAACAGGTCCGCAAGCTGTCCACCTTCTGGGAAGCGCTGGGCGCGCATGTCGAGATGATGGACGCGGCGCACCACGATCTGGTGCTGGCCGTCACCAGCCACCTGCCGCACCTGATCGCCTATACCATCGTCGGCACCGCATCCGACCTGGAGAACGTGACCCAGAGCGAGGTGATCAAGTATTCGGCGGGCGGTTTCCGCGATTTCACCCGCATCGCCGCTTCAGACCCGACCATGTGGCGCGACGTGTTCCTGTCGAACAAGGACGCCGTGCTCGACATGCTCCAGCGTTTCACCGAAGACCTCACCGCCTTGCAGCGCGCGATCCGGGTGGGCGACGGCGAGCAGTTGTTCGAACATTTCGCCCGCACCCGCGCCATTCGCCGCTCGATCATCGAACAGGGACAGGACGATGCCCGGCCGGACTTTGGGCGCGGCGACCATTCCGCCTGATCGCCTCTCGTCCGGGGCAACCTTGCGGCGCGCGCCTGCGTTGAACGCTGTTCGATGCACCTGACCATCCACAGCCACCTCGTCTACGACTATGCCGAGCCGACCGACGTGCTCGTCCAGGTAGAGGCTGCCAGGTGCCCCGGCCAGGCGCTGGTATCGGATTCGCTGTGGCTGACCCCGGTCGATCACTTTGTTCGCGTGCCGGGCCATGACGAGGTCGGCAACCGGATCTGGCTGCGAGTCGAAGGCCGGATGGCGCTGGACTACAAGGCCGAGATCGAGGTGACCCGCCAGGCCGAGGACATCGCCGCGCTGCCCGCGACCCCGCCGCATCTGCTGCCCGGCAACATCGTCGATTACCTGATGCCTTCGCGCTTTTCCCCGTCGGACCGCTTTGCCGAATTCGTCGCGGCGGAATTCGCCGGGCTGGGCGGCGGTGCCTGCGCGGCGGCGCTGTGCGAATGGGTGGCCGCTCACATGACCTATGTTCCCGGCGTCAGCGTGGCGACCACCTGCGCCACCGACACCTTCGTCCAGCGCCAGGGCGTATGCCGCGATTACGCGCACCTGCTGATCGCGCTGGCCCGCGCCGCAGCGATCCCGGCGCGCTATGCCAGTGTCTATGCGCCCGACGTTTCGCCGCCCGATTTCCATGCGGTGGCGCAAGTGTTCCTGGATGGCGACTGGCACCTGCTCGATCCGACCGGCATGGCCGCACCGCAAGACATCGCGCTGATCGGCGTCGGCCGCGATGCCGCCGACATCCCGTTCCTGTCGAGCTTTGGGCGGGCGCTGTTCGTGGAGCAGTCGGTCAGCGTGGTGCGGGGCGGTTAGCTCAGCAGGAACACCCCCGCCACCACCCACATCACGGCGGTGGAAAGCCAGCCGCCCGCCGCCAGCTTCGGCCCGATGGCGAACTTGCCCATCACCTTGCGGTTGCGGGCGATCAGCATGGTCACCACCATCAGCGGCGGGGCAAGCAAGCCGTTGACTACCGCAGCCCAGTAGAGTGCCTTCATCGGATCGATCGACAGGAAGTTGAGGCCGATGCCGCCCAGCGTGGCCAGCGCGATCACACCGTAGAACGCCTTGGCCTCTCGCGGGCGGCGGTCCAGCCCTTCCACCCAGCCGAATGTCTCGCTGACTGCATAGGCCGCGCTGCCAGCCAGGATCGGCACGGCGAGCAGCCCGGTGCCAATAATGCCCAACGCGAACAGCGCGAAGGCAAGGTTGCCGGCGATCGGCCGCAGTGCCTCGGCGGCCTGGGCGGCACTGGTCACCTCGGTGATGCCGTGGGCATGCAGCGTCGCGCCGGTGGCAACGACGATGAACAACGCAACCAGATGCGAAAAGCCCATGCCGATCAGCGTATCGGTGCGAATGCGCGCCAGTTCGCCTGCCGCCCTGCGGTGTGACACCATCAGCGGTTTGACGTGGCGGCGGTGCTGCTCTTCCACTTCCTGTCCGGCCTGCCAGAAGAACAGGTAGGGGCTGATCGT
>JAGWTB010000082.1 GCA_028869175.1 Sphingomonadales bacterium | reverse complement strand
TCGCGGCAAGCCGGAATGGGGAGGCATCATCACTAGATCATGTTTTCAGTCCATTTAGCCTCGCAGATCAGGAGCGAGCGACGTTGTTGAGGCCAGGGGAACGGATGCGCGACCTGCCCGAAGAACTTTGGCATGAGAGCTACAAGAAGCGCGCCAACCGCCGGGTGAGGGATGGCACGCCAACTGAACGGCGCGGAGGAGCCCCTTCTGGATTACGCCGCCTAAAAGCAGACGAACCTTCAAAGGCGATTACCGGCGGCGCGCTGCGGGAGTTTGTTCATCCATTTGAGGACCGACCTTTGACCATTCGAGAATGCGCTCGGTTGCAAACATTTCCTGACGGCTTTGCATTCCATGGCACCCAAGGGGAAAAGATCCAAATGATAGGTAACGCGGTACCGCCACGACTCGCACGAGTCATTGCAGACACGCTTTTGGGTGACTTAGAGAAGTCGAAATCGTTGGAAAACAGGGGCGCGCTCCTCAGCTTCGTGCCGACAGCATCGACTGGGATGAGTCCGATTCTTCAGAAGGTGACAACAGAGATTGAGCGAAAGTTCAACTGCGGTCGCATCTCGATGCAGGAGGAGTTATGTCTTTGAGCCAAACGCAAAGAGCTGTTTGGGAAAAAGCGCGTGCGCTGGGCTCTGGTGGCCAAGCAGTCCGACTCTCTGACGCCGCTTGCGCTTATCTGATTAGACGAATTGCAGCAGACCTAGGACTGTTGAAAAAATTTCCTGAATATTCTCAAGGCATACCTGAATTTTTCAACTCAGGTGATCTAGCTTCTCTTGCAATTGAAGGTTTCGACCCATTTCCTTTGTACGAGAGATTGGTGTCTATAAATCCGGATGGCGATATGTACTTCGCTTGTCTTGCGACGTTGCACAAGGCACGGCTCAAGTATGAGACCATACTTCAAAATCAAGCCATCCCTACGATGGAGCAAGTGGGTCCTCGCGGCTTACTACAATATGGGAAGCTTAGTCCGAGTGGGCTCGTAGCCTTCCTTCTTTGGAGGAAATGGTTCTTCGATATCGACAACCGAGCAGGGCAAGAAACCGGATATCTGTTTGAACCCGTCATTGCTAACGCAGTTGGCGGTACTCCGGTCCCGGCGAGCAGGAGCCCGGTCAAGAGACATCGTGACAATCGAAAGGGACGGCAAGTTGACTGCCTGCTTGGAAATAAGGCTTACGAGCTTAAGATTCGAATGACGATTGCGGCGTCAGGTCAAGGGCGCTGGGGTGAGGAACTGGATTATCCTGTAGACTGCAAACAGAGCGGCTTCATACCCGTTTTGGTCGTACTCGACAGCACTCCAAATCCCAAACTCTCTGAGCTGACCAGAGCGTTCCTCAAACAAGACGGTGAGGTATACATCGGGGCGCAAGCATGGGAGCATCTCGATCAATTGGCAGGACCGACAATGGCGTCATTTTTGGAGCTATATGTTAGAACGCCTCTGGACCACCTGATAAGCGAGGCCCCCGAGCGGTTGCCCGAACTTCGTGCTCGGCTGGAAGGCGATGCAATGTACATTGGCTTGGCAGCAGAAGAAATGCGGATAACGCGAGCGAATGGAATCGAAGAAGACGATGTTCACGACGCTGCACCGGACGAACTGTTCGGGACAGACATCTAGAAAGCTCCAGGCCTTTGATGGACTGTGAGTGAATCCCTTGCGCACCGGCCAGACGCGTTGGAAAAGGGGAAATGCTAGAACTGGGCAGGTACAACAATGTATGGCCTGCCCACTGCGACCCAAGCTGGACCCAGTTAAGCGCAGCTTCGCCACCGATCCTCACAAACAGGTATTTCGCCTGATCCGCAGCAAGCGACCAGCCGCACGTGCCTTTCAACTGTATGATTTTCAGCGACAATGTGGACAGACATTCGCCTGTCAAATGGGCGGAGCGTGGGTCAGAGGCGATTCATGGCTGAAAGTGCCATAAAAAGCATCAAATCCCGTTTCCCAGCGAAAGCACCGTCCGCCTTATCTTTCTGTTTTTCTTAGAGAAAGTGGTGGTGCCGCTTACGTGACTCGAACACGTGACCCCATCATTACGAATGATGTGCTCTACCAACTGAGCTAAAGCGGCATTCCATCCGCCAGGGGCTGGCTCGTCCCGGCGGGATTGTGGTGTGGAGGCCCGAGCCGGAATCGAACCGGCGTAAACGGATTTGCAGTCCGGTGCGTAACCACTCCGCCATCGGGCCTCAATCCCGGGCATGCCCGGGAAGCGCGCCACTAACCGAGGTTGCGGCGGCGTGCAATCGGATTCCTTCAGCCGACGCGCTGGAAGGCGATCTGCCGCCGGACCGGGTCGGCGCTGTCAAGCCGGACGGCGATGCGCGCGCCGGGTTCCACGCCGTGCGCTTGCGTGCGGGCGACCACGGCGTGGTCGCACAGCTGGATGCGTGCGCCGCTTTCGCCGATGTCGGTCACCACGGCATCGAACACTTCGCCTTCATGCCCGGCGAGCATCGCCGCTTCGGCCAGGTCGATCACCGCGCGCTCGACCTGCCCCGATGCGGCTTCGGCGCGGGCCATGGTGGCCGGGAGGCGCTGGAAGGCTTCGGTGACCACGGCGGGGACCGGCTGGCCGCCCGCGACCGCCAGCGCGGCGCGCACCACATAGCGGTCAGCCAGCCGGCGCAGGGGTGCGGTGGAATGGCAATAGGTGGCGGCCATGGCAGCGTGCCACGGCAGGACACCGGGGGTGAATGCCTGGTAGCCCGCCCCGTCACCCGCGCGGCGCACCGCGAGCATGAAGGCGGCATGGGTGAGGTCAGCGGGATTCAGCCGCTTCTCGAACTGATCGAGCGGCATGGCATCGGGCCAGGCGAGGCCGAAGGCGGCGGCGGTACGCCGGAGCCTGGCGATCGCTCTTTCGTCGGGCGGGGCCATCACCCGGAACAGACCGGTGCCGGCGGCGTGCAGTGCATCGGCGACGGCGAGGTTGCTGGCGAGCGACAGTGCGGCATTGCGCGTTTCGGAAACGAGCATCGGACGCAGCGACAGGGTGTAGTGGCCCGCCGCATCACGCGAGACTTCCTGTTCGGGCGGATCGACGCGCGCCGCGCCGCGGCGGTCTTCGGCGGCTTCGATCCGCCCGGCAAGATCGGCGAAGCCGGCGGGGACATCACTGTCACGCACCGAATCATAGGCGAGCTTGGCGCGGCTGCGGATCACCGCGCGCTCCACGCCTTCCAGCTTCACCGCGCCATCGGGGGCGACGCGGGTGGTGAAAATCACCGCCGGGCGCGGCCCGTCGGGCAGCAGGCTGGCGGCATTTTCCGCCAGTACCGGCGGATAGAGCCCGGCCTTGCCATCGGGCAGATAGAGCGTGGTGCCGCGCTGCCACGCCTCCACATCGACCGGATCGCCGTCGGCAACGAACCAGGCGACGTCGGCGATGGCATAGTGCAGCAGCAGGTCGCTGCCCGCCGCCTCTATCGCGAAGGCCTGGTCAAGGTCGGTCGAGGTGGCGGGATCGAGCGTGACGAAGGCCATGCCGGTGCGGTCGGCGTGCGCGTCCGGTGTGCGGCGGGCCGCCTGTTCGGCGGCGGCCTGGACCTGCGGCGGGAAGCTGGCGGGTACCTGGTATTGCCCCCGGATGGAGGCCAGTCCTTCGGCCAGCAGGTGATCGGGATCGCGCAGTGCTTTCATGGCTTTGCATGGCTACACGCCCCGCGCCGGGTTGCAAGTGCCACAGTGCGCTTGCCATCGCGGTCGCAGATGGGCGAAAGCAGGCCTACAGTCCACGCGGGGCATTGACGCCCCGCTCTGCCAGTTTGTATGCAGTGCTTACAAATATCGAGCACCGAGAGGAGTGCCTGCCCCATGAAGACCCGCGCCGCCGTCGCCTTTGCTCCCAAGCAGCCGCTGGAAATCGTCGAACTTGACCTGGAAGGCCCCAAGGCGGGCGAGGTTCTGGTCGAGATCATGGCCACCGGGATTTGCCACACCGACGCCTATACCCTCGATGGGTTCGATTCGGAGGGCATCTTCCCTTCGGTGCTTGGCCACGAAGGTGCCGGGATCGTGCGCGAGGTTGGCGCGGGGGTGACTTCGGTGAAGCCGGGCGACCACGTGATCCCGCTCTACACCCCCGAATGCCGCCAGTGTAAGTCATGCCTTTCGGGCAAGACCAACCTATGCACCGCGATCCGCGCGACGCAGGGCCAGGGGCTGATGCCCGACGGCACTTCGCGCTTTTCGTACAAGGGCCAGACCGTGTTTCACTATATGGGCTGCTCCACCTTCAGCAATTTCACCGTGCTGCCCGAGATTGCCGTGGCGAAGATCCGCGAGGACGCACCGTTCAAGACGAGCTGCTACATCGGCTGCGGCGTGACCACCGGTGTTGGCGCGGTGGTGAACACCGCCAAGGTGCAGGTGGGCGACAACGTCGTGGTCTTTGGCCTCGGCGGCATCGGGCTCAACGTCATCCAGGGCGCGCGGCTGGCCGGTGCGGGCAAGATCATCGGCGTCGACATCAATCCTGATCGCGAGGAATGGGGCCGCCGGTTCGGCATGACCGATTTCCTGGGCAGCAAGGGCATGAGCCGCGAGGACGTGGTGGCGAAGATCGTCGCCATGACCGACGGCGGGGCGGATTACACCTTCGACGCGACCGGCAACACCGAAGTGATGCGCACCGCGCTCGAAGCGTGCCATCGCGGCTGGGGCACCTCGATCATCATCGGCGTGGCCGAAGCCGGCAAGGAAATCGCCACCCGCCCGTTTCAGCTGGTGACCGGGCGCAACTGGCGCGGCACGGCTTTCGGCGGGGCCAAGGGCCGCACCGACGTGCCCAAGATCGTCGACATGTACATGGCCGGCAAGATCGAGATCGATCCGATGATTACCCATGTCATGGGACTGGAAGAAATCAACACCGCCTTCGACCTGATGCACGCGGGCCAGTCGATCCGTTCGGTCGTCGTGTTCTGACCCTGCATAACCGAGAGAGGAATACCCATGTTTACCCATAGCTTCCTGGGCACCAACGACATCGAACGCAGCCGCACCTTCTACACCGCCGTGATGGGCGCGCTGGGCTATCCGGCAGTGCCGCTGCCGCACGGCACGCTGATCCCCGGCGGCGAGCACGGCAACCTGCTGGTCGCCAGGCCCGCCAATGGCGAACCGCACACCGTCTCCAACGGTCACACGCTGGGCTTCAAGGCGAAGTCCTATGGCGAAGTCGATGCCTTCCACGCCGCCGGGCTGGCCAATGGCGGTTCCAGCGAGGGCGATCCGGGCGTGCGCGAGAACGCGCCGGGGCAGATGTACGGTGCCTATCTGCGCGACCCTGACGGCAACAAGATCTGCGCCTTCGCGCCGAACGAGAACGCGCCCAAGGCGTAAGAAGGGCTTGAACATGGAGCAGATCAGCGCCTGGAAGGCCCATGGCGGCACCCAGGGGGTCTACAGCCACCAGTCCGCCGAAACCGGCACGCCGATGACCTTTTCGGTCTTCGTGCCGGATCATGCCCCCGGCGCGAAATTGCCGGTGCTGTGGTATCTTTCGGGCCTGACCTGCACCCATGCCAACGTCACCGAAAAGGGCGAGTTCCGCGAGGCCTGCGCGCGGGCCGGGATCATCTTCGTCGCGCCCGACACCAGCCCGCGCGGCGACGATGTGCCCGATGATGACGCCTATGACTTCGGCAAGGGCGCGGGGTTCTACGTCGATGCCACCGAGGCACCGTGGGCGGCGCATTTCCGCATGCGTTCCTACATCGAGCGCGAGCTGCCCGAACAGGTCGCGGCGGAGTTCCCGGTCGACATGGGCCGGCAGGGCATCACTGGCCATTCGATGGGGGGGCACGGCGCACTGACCATCGCGCTGCGCAATCCGGGGCGGTTCCGGTCGGTCAGCGCCTTCGCACCGATCGTCAGCCCGCTCGCTTGCCCCTGGGGAGACAAGGCGCTGTCTGGCTATCTCGGCGCGGATCGGGCAGCCTGGCGCGCCTATGACGCCTGCGCGCTGATCGAGGACAGCGCGCGGCTGCCCGCGCTGCTGGTCGACCAGGGCAGCGCCGACAGCTTCCTGATCGAACAGCTGCGCACCCATCTGCTCGCCGAGGCTTGCGAGAAAGCGGGGCAGCCGGCGACGATCCGCATCCAGCCGGGCTATGACCATTCCTATTACTTCATTTCCAGCTTCATGCCGGAACACGTGGCATGGCACGCGGCGCGGCTGACCGCATGAGCGCGGCGCAGCGCCTCGCCGATCTGATTGCCGAGCATTCGGAGCGCGAAGGCCCGCTGCTGCCGCTGCTCCATGCCATCCAGCATCACTTCGGCTGCATCGACCGGGAGGCCGAGGCAGAGGTGGCGAAAGCTCTCAACCTCAGCCGCGCCGAAGTTCACGGAGTGGTGAGCTTCTATCACGATTTCACCGAAAGCCCCGATCCCCGCCCCTGCATCGAACTGTGCCGGGCAGAGGCCTGCCAGGCGCGCGGGGTCGAGGCACTGGTCGCGGCGGCGGAAAGCGCGGCGGATAGCCGGGTGCGGCTCAAGACGGTCTATTGCCTCGGCCTGTGCTCGGTCGGTCCCAATGCGCGGCTAGGCGATGCCCTGTATGCCCGGCTCGACCGCGACGCGCTGGTCGCGCTGGTGGAGGCCGCGCGATGACTGTGGTGCGGATCAGCGACGACGCCCTCGCCCTCGCCTGCGGGGCCGACGCGGTGGCCGCCGCCTTCGCCGCTGCGGGCTGCACGGTCGAGCGGGTTTCCTCTTGGGGCATGCACTGGCTGGAGCCGCTGGTGGAGATCGACGGTATCGGCTGGGGGCCGGTAACTCCGGCGGACGTGCCCCAAATCCTCCCCGGCACGGGGAGGGGAACCGCTGCCGCAGGCAGTGGTGGAGGGGGGGCTCCGCAAGGCGCTTCTCCCGACGGGTCGCCCCAGGCCGATAGCCCCCTCCACCATCCTGCGGATGGTCCCCCTCCCCGTACCGGGGAGGACCTATGCATCGGCACCATCGCCGATCATCCCTTCATCGCCCGCCAGCAGCGGCTGACCTTTGCCCGCGCCGGGCGCACTCGCCCGCTCAGCCTCGACGATTACGCCGCGACCGGCGGCTGGGTCGGGCTCGACCGCGCGCGGTCGATGGCTCCGGCGGATGTGGTGGCCGAAGTCACCGCCTCGGGCCTGCGCGGCCGCGGCGGGGCAGGGTTTCCGGCGGGGATCAAGTGGCGCACCGTCGCCGAGGCGGCGGGTGCGCGCAAATATGTCGTCTGCAACGCCGATGAGGGCGATTCGGGCACCTTTGCCGACCGGATGCTGATGGAAGGCGATCCGTTCCAGCTGATCGAGGGCATGGCCATCGCGGCCCACGCCGTTGGTGCCGGGCAGGGCTACATCTACGTCCGCAGCGAGTACCCGCACGCCATCGCCAAGCTTCACGCGGCGATCGACCTGGCGGCAGCGCGCCTCGCCCCGTTCCGCCTCGAGGTGCGTGTCGGCGCGGGGGCCTATGTCTGCGGCGAGGAAACCGCTCTGCTGAACTCGATCGAGGGCAAGCGCGGCGAAGTGCGCGCCAAGCCGCCGCTGCCCGCGCTGGAGGGGCTGTTCGGCTGCCCGACCGTGGTCAACAACGTGCTGACGCTGGCTGCCGTGCCGCACATCCTCACCCCGGGCGGCGCTTCGCTGTATGACAGCCTGGGCATTGCCCGGTCGAAAGGCACCATGCCGATCCAGCTCGCCGGCAACATCCGGCATGGCGGGCTGTTCGAAACGGCCTTCGGTGTGACGCTGGGTGAACTGGTCAATGACATCGGCGGCGGCACCGCATCGGGTCGTCCGGTCAAGGCGGTGCAAGTAGGCGGGCCGCTGGGGGCCTATACCCACCCAGGTCAGTTCAGCCTGCCATTCGGTTACGAGGAGTTCGCCGCAGCCGATGCCCTGATCGGCCACGGCGGGGTGGTGGTGTTCGACGATACGGTGGACATGGGCGGCATGGCGCGCTTTGCCATGGCGTTCTGCGCGGCGGAAAGCTGCGGCAAGTGCACGCCCTGCCGCATCGGCTCGACTCGCGGGGTCGAAACCATCGACCGGATCCGGGCCGGTGGGCGCGCGGCGGACGCCGTGGAGGCGCTCCCTCAGATGCACAACGCCCGCAAGGATCGGCGCAGCCGCGAAGAGAACCTCGCCCTGCTGGAAGACCTGTGCGAGACGATGAAGGGTGCCTCGCTCTGCGCGCTGGGAGGCTTCACCCCTTACCCGGTGCTTTCGGCATTGCAGCACTGGCCCGAGGATTTCGGATGATTCTGGGCGCGGTTCTGGCTGGCGGGCAGTCGAGCCGTTTCGGCAGCGACAAGGCGCTGGCCGAACTGGCGGGCCGGACGCTGCTGTCGGGTGCGGTTGATACGCTGGCGGGCTGGTGCGAGCAGGTGGTGGTGATCGGCCGCGAAACCGCGCCTGGACCGACCCTGCCCGACTGGCCGCGCCCTGGCATGGGACCGCTCGCCGGAATTGCCGCCGCGCTGCATCTGGCAAGGGATGAAGGCTACGAAGCGGTACTCACCGTGGGCGTCGATTCGCTCGGCCTGCCGGATGATCTGCCCGCCGCGCTGGCTCCCGCGCCGGCCTATTGCCTAGTCCAGCCGGTGATTGCCCTGTGGCCGGCGAGTGCCTCTGCCACGCTCGATGCGCTGCTCGAAGGCCAGGGCCGCCATTCGCTCATCGCCTTTGCCGAGGCATTGGGCGCAAGGCCCGTGCAACTGGCGCGCGAACCTGCCAATATCAACACAACCGCCGATCTGGCGGAATGGGAGAAGCGCCATGGGATATGAGCGCCAGACCGATTTCGGCACGCCGGAAGTGCTGTCCGAAACCAGCGTCACGCTGACCATCGATGGCCGCACCGTCACCGTCCCTGCCGGCACCAGCGTGATGCGTGCGGCGGCGGAATGCGGCGGCGCGATTCCCAGACTCTGCGCCACCGACAATGTCGCGGCGTTCGGTTCGTGCCGCCTGTGCCTGGTCGAGGTAGACGGGATGCGCGGCACGCCCGCCAGCTGCACCACACCCGCCACCCAGGGCATGGTGGTGTACACCCAGACGCCGAAGCTGGCGAAGCTGCGGCGCGGCGTGATGGAACTCTACATCTCGGACCATCCGCTCGATTGCCTCACCTGCAGCGCCAACAATGATTGCGAATTGCAGGACACCGCCGCCGATGTTGGCCTGCGCGACGTGCGCTATGGCTACGAAGGCGCGAACCATCTGGGCAGCACGCCCGACCTGTCCAACCCCTATTTCCTCTTCGCACCTGACAAATGCATCGTCTGTTCGCGCTGCGTGCGCGCCTGCGACGAAGTGCAGGGCACGCTGGCGCTGTCGGTCAATGGACGCGGCTTCGCCTCGCAGATCGCCGCCGGACAGGAGGGCGATGATTTCCTCTCGTCCGAATGCGTCAGCTGCGGAGCCTGCGTGCAGGCCTGCCCGACGTCGGCGCTGATGGAAAAGAGCGTCAAGGCTATCGGCAAGCCCGAACGGGCGGTGATCACCACCTGCGCCTACTGCGGTGTCGGCTGCACCTTCCGGGCCGAGATGCGTGGCGAGCAGCTGGTGCGCATGGTGCCGTGGAAAGACGGCAAGGCCAATCGCGGCCATTCCTGCGTCAAGGGGCGCTTCGCCTGGGGCTATGCCCATCATCAGGACCGCATCCTGTCGCCGATGATCCGCGATTCAATCGACCAGCCCTGGCGCGAGGTCGGCTGGGAAAAGGCGCTGCGTTTCACCGCCGACCGGCTGAACGCGATCAAGGCGCAGTCCGGCGCTCGCGCGCTGGGCGGGATCACCTCCAGCCGCTGCACCAATGAGGAAACCTTCCTCGTCCAGAAGCTGGTGCGCAGCGGCTTTGGATCGAACAACGTCGATACCTGCGCGCGGGTCTGCCATTCGCCCACCGGCTATGGCCTGAGCAAGACTTTCGGGACGTCCGCCGGCACGCAGGATTTCGATTCGGTGATGGATGCCGATGTCATTCTGGTCATCGGCGCGAACCCGACCGACGGACACCCGGTCTTCGCCAGCCGGATGAAGCGGCGGCTGCGGCAAGGCGCAAAGCTGATCGTCATCGACCCGCGCCGGATCGACCTTGTCCGCAGCCCGCACGTGGAGGCGGCGCATCACCTGGCGCTGCAGCCGGGCACCAACGTCGCGGTGCTGACCGCGATGGCCCACACCATCGTCACCGAAGGGCTGGCCAACGAGGCCTTCGTGCGCGAGCGGTGCGACCGGGACGAATACCAGGACTGGGCACGGTTCGTGTCCGAAGCCCGGCACAGCCCGGAAGCGCTCGAACCGGTCACCCGCGTGGCCGCTGCTGACCTGCGCGCGGCGGCACGGCTCTATGCAACGGGCGGCAATGCCGCGATCTACTATGGCCTTGGCGTTACCGAGCATAGCCAGGGCTCGTCTACCGTCATGGCCATCGCCAACCTCGCCATGGCCACCGGCAATGTCGGCCGGCGCGGGGTGGGGGTCAATCCACTGCGCGGACAGAACAACGTGCAGGGTGCCTGCGACATGGGCAGCTTCCCGCACGAACTCACCGGCTATCGCCACATCTCTGGTGCCGAAACCCGCGCGCTGTTCGAAGCGGACTGGGGCGTGGCGCTCGATCCCGAACCGGGCCTGCGCATCCCCAACATGCTCGACGCCGCGCTGGATGGCAGTTTCCGCGCTCTCTACATCCAGGGCGAGGACATCCTGCAGTCCGATCCCAACACGCATCACGTCGTCGCCGGGCTGGCGGCGATGGATTGCGTCATCGTCCATGACCTGTTCCTCAACGAAACCGCCAACTACGCGCACGTGTTCCTGCCGGGCAGCACCTTCCTTGAAAAGGACGGCACCTTCACCAATGCCGAACGCCGCATCCAATTGGTGCGCAAGGTGATGGAGCCGGCCAACGGCTTTGCCGACTGGCAAGTGACGCAGGAACTGGCGCGCGCCATGGGTCTGGGCTGGACCTACACCCACCCGAGCGAGATCATGGATGAGATCGCCCGGCTGACTCCCACCTTCGCCGGGGTCAGTTTCGCACGGCTCGAAGCGGAAGGCTCGCTGCAATGGCCGGTCAATGAAGCCCATCCGGACGGCACGCCGATCATGCACGTCGATGGTTTTGTCCGTGGCAAGGGGCGCTTCATGGTCACCGACTACGTCCCTACCGATGAGAAGACCGGGCCGCGCTTCCCGCTGCTGCTCACCACCGGGCGTATCCTCAGCCAGTACAACGTCGGCGCGCAGACGCGGCGCACGGCGAACACTGTCTGGCATCCAGAGGACCTGCTCGAAATCCACCCGACCGACGCCGAAAACCGGGGGCTGAAGACCGGTGACTGGGTGCGCCTTGCCAGCCGCACCGGCGAGACGACCTTGCGCGCCGAAGTGACCGACCGGGTCGCGCCGGGGGTAGTCTACACCACCTTCCACCACCCCGGCACCCAGGCCAATGTCGTCACCACCGAACATTCCGACTGGGCGACCAATTGCCCCGAATACAAGGTGACAGCAGTGCAGGTCCTGCCCTCGAACGGCCCCAGCGAATGGCAGCAGGACTATGCCGCGCAGACTGCGCGGTCGCGCCGCGTGGCAACGGATGCTGAGGCGGCGGAATAATGGACATTCCCGCGCTCACCACCATGGCCAACCAGATTGCCCGCAACCTGGCCGCGCAGGGCGAGGCGGCAGCGGTAGCGCAGACCGCGCAGCACATCAGCGATTACTGGGACCCGCGGATGAAAGCTGCCTTGCGCGACGGGGATCGATCCGGCCTGAGCGCCATCGCCCGCGCCGCAGTGGATCGCGCTGTCGATTAGAGCGACTTGCGATTAATCTGCAACATACCCGGATTCCTTGAGGTAGTTCGAGCATTCATCGGGCGAGTAGAGTTCGCAGATTGATCCGACGGCTTGCCAGAGGGCATCGATGGTCCGTGGTTTGGCCTTTCTCAGG
>JAGWTB010000081.1 GCA_028869175.1 Sphingomonadales bacterium | reverse complement strand
TCGAGGTTTGAAGCAGAATGGCCCGGTGCAAGGAGAGAAGGCGCAGGAATATGTCGATATTTCAAGACTTCTCGACGCCGCACTGGGCCATTCTGGTCAAACCCCTGCGGGGCGTCCAAATGGCTTCCATCTCGGCCAAATCCACCCTTGGAAAGGCAACCAGCCTTCCCGGCGGGCGGATTCGCCCGATATGTTCGCCATTTGGACGCCTCGATGGTGCCGTTTATGAGTTTACGGCCTAGGTCGCATCAAGGTTCGCCAGCACCCGGAAAGGGGCGGCGGCACACACAAAGGGGAGTTGGGATGATGCAGGCGAACGGCAAGGCCTCGGGACGCTACCAGACTTGGCTGGTGGGGCTGCTCAGCCTCAACTTCGGCATCCTGTTCTTCGATCGCAACGCGCTCAACTTCCTGATGCCGTTCGTCCAGCCGGACCTGCACCTGTCGAACACGCAGGTGGGCGTGTTCAGCTCGGCGCTGTCGCTGACCTGGGCGCTGTCGGGGCTGATGGTCGGACGGATTTCGGACAAGATGGGCTCGAAGAAGCCGGTGATCGTCGCCGCTACGGTGGCTTTCTGCCTGTGTTCCTTCGTCTCGGGCATCGCCTCCTCGTTCATGATGCTGCTCGGCGCGCGGCTGCTGATGGGCGCGGCGGAAGGCGGGGTGATGCCGGTAAGCCATTCGCTGATCGTCTCCGAAGTCGCGCCCGAGCGGCGCGGGCTGGCGATGGGGGTGGCGCAAAACCTGGGTTCCAACCTGCTCGGCTCGGGCCTTGCGCCCCTGCTGCTGGTGCCGGTTGCCATGGCCTATGGCTGGCGCACCGGCTTCTACATGGCGGCGGCTCCCGGCCTGATCACCGCCGCGCTGATCTGGTTTACCCTGCGCGAACCGGCGGCGGTGGCGCACGCAGACCGGCCGACCGTGACGCTGCGAGAGGCCTTTGCCCACCGCAACGTGGTTATCTGCACCGTGCTGTCGATCCTGCTGGTGTCCTATCTGGTGGTCTGCTGGGCGTTCATGCCGCTGTTCCTGACCAAGGGGCGGGGCTTTTCGCCCGATACGATGTCCTGGCTGATGGCGACGCTGGGGATTTCCGCCGGCATCGGCAGCTTTGTCGTTCCGGCGATTTCGGATGTGATCGGGCGCAAGCCGGTGATGGTGTTCTTTTCGTTCCTCGGTGTGATCCTGCCGCTCGGCGGGCTCTATTTCCATGGCTCGACCTGGCTACTGGCCGGGATATTCTTCTTCGGCTGGGGGCTTAATGGCGTGTTCCCGATGTTCATGGCGACGATCCCGGCGGAATCGGTCGATCCGCGCCTGACCGCGACGCTGACCGGCGTGGTGATGGGCACCGGCGAAGTGCTGGGCGGGGTGCTCAGCCCGTTCCTCGCCGGCGCGCTGGCCGATGCCTACGGGCTGTCGGCCCCGCTGTGGCTGATGCTGGGACTGACGGTGGCGGCAGGGTTCTGCGCGCTGGGTCTGGCCGAATCGGCTCCGCGCGTGCTGGCGCGGCGGGGCACGGCAGGGGGGACGGCAGCTTCGGCGCTGGGCTGAAGCGCAGCAGGAAAGGGGTAAGGCAGATGAGCTCAGTCGTCAGATATGCCACCGCATCGGTTGCGCCGCGTGAGCGGCTGCGCTTCTGGAACGATCTGGTCGACCGCATCTACACCGGCACCTACGTCAACACGCCCGGCGAGGATTTTTCCGGCGAAATGTGGTCATGGCGGGTGGGCGAACTGGACATGATCCGCCCTCGCTCGACTCGCTCCTTCGTCGGCCGCCTGCCGGTCGAGGCGAACGAGGAGCGGCTGATCCTCCACCTCCAGTGCCGGGGTACCGGGCTGCACCGGCAGGGTCAGGCCGAAAGCCCGATGGAACCCGGCGACTTCGTGCTGGGTTCGCCGCATGAGGCCTATTCGCTCGACCTGTCGGCGCATGAACTGCTGGTCGTCGAATTCCCTCGTGCGCCGCTGGCCGAGCGGTTTCCCGGCATCGACGATTCGCTCAGCCGCCGCATCTGCGGGGCTTCGCCGGGCGGGCGGGTGTTCCACGATTTCCTGCTCTCGCTGTGGCGGCAGGGCGATCAGTCGGCGCTCGATCCGGACTGGGAGCAGGGTGTCAGCAGCGTGTTCTACGATCTTGCCGCCATGGCCATCCGCGGGGCCGGGCGGCCCGAGGCGCGGTTGGCGGACAATGCGCTGCGGACCCGCGTGCTGCGCCTGATCGAAGCGCGGCTGTGCGATCCGCTGCTCAAGACGACCACCATCGCGCAGGAGTGCCACGCCTCTGTCCGCACGGTGCAGAACCTGTTCGCGGCGATGGGCACCACGCCATCGGCCTATATCCTCGAACGCCGCCTGTGCCGCGCTGCCGACCGGCTGGCGGCCTATCCCGACGCAAGCATCACCGAGATCGCCTTCGAACTGGGGTTCAACGACAGCGCCTATTTCACCCGCTGCTTCCGCCAGCACTTCGGCATGGCCCCGCGCGACTGGCGTGCGGGCCGGCATTGAGAGCCTGATCGCGCCTCCGGGCATTTCGCCCCGGCCCAAACCTTCGCTCCAGTCCTGTTCGCGCTGCGCCAGAGTGCAAGCGCGCGGCCTGTCCCGGGCGCAGGATGCACCGGACTGGCGCGTGGCCTCGCAAGGCCGATGCGACCAGGTCCCAGAGGGAGAGGACATCATGAAGCTCGCACCCGTATCGCTGGCCGTACTGGCCTTCGCGCTGGCCACCCCTGCCCATGCGCAGGACGCCGAAGCCCAGCAGGGCGGTATCCAGGACATCGTCGTCACCGCGCAGAAGCGCGAACAGAGCGTGCAGGACGTGCCCATCGCGATCAGCGCCTTCTCGCAGGAAGCGCTGCAGGAACGCGGCGTATCCGACGTGTCGCAACTGTCGAACATCGCCCCCAACGTTACGCTGGACGGCGGCACGCCGTTCTCCGGCTCGGCGGCGGTGCTCTCCGCCTTCATCCGCGGCATCGGCGCGAATGACTTCGCGTTCAACATCGATCCCGGCGTCGGCGTCTATCTCGACGGCGTCTATCTCGCCCGCTCGGTCGGCGCGAACCAGGAACTGCCCGACGTCGAGCGCGTCGAGGTGCTCAAGGGGCCGCAGGGCACCCTGTTCGGCCGCAACACGATCGGCGGCGCGATCTCGATCGTCACCCATACGCCGGGCGACAAGTTCCGGTTCGTCGGCGATGTCACCACCGGCTCCTACAGCCTGATCCAGGCGCGCGGTACCGTGGACATTCCGCTGGCCCAGGGCCTGTCGAGCTCGGTCGCCTTCTCGATGAAGAAGCGCAACGGCTACATGCACCGCATCACCTATCCGGCGGGCGGCGCCAACAACGTGCTGCCGATCACCAATTACCGCGCGGCGGGCTATTACAACATCGGCATGGGCCGCGAAGGCGGCGATGACAGCTGGAACCTGCGCGGCAAGCTGAACTGGGACAACGGCGGCGCACTTTCCGCGACACTGACCGGTGACTACAGCAACATCGATCAGGACCAGATTGCCAACACCCTGATCAAGACGGTGCCCTTCGTCTTCGCCGGCACCTACAACTGCGCCATCGCCGGCAATCCCACCCAGACGGTGGGCGGGGTAACCGGGGCCTGCGACAGCTTCATCGCCGGCCCGCCGTCCTTCGCCTATATCGGCGGCATCGGCGGGATCAACGGCATCGCCGAGAATCCGACGCTCTATGGCGTCAATGCCGATGCCAACCCGAACAACAACCACCTGCCCTACGATGACCGGTTCCTGACCGGCAACATCGACACCACCTATGCCAACGGCAACAACTTCTCCAAGCTGCGCAACTATGGCGGCGCGCTGACCGTGGCCTATGATCTCAGCGACACGGTCCAGCTCAAGTCGATCACCGCCTACCGCGAGCTGCACTGGAAGGCGGGCATGGACCTTGACGGTTCGCCGCTCAACTTCCTGCACACCAGCTTCGAGATGAACCAGTGGCAGTTCAGCCAGGAAGTGCAGCTGCTCGGCTCGGCGATGGACAAGTCGGTGAACTATGTGCTGGGTGCCTACTACTTCAAGGAAGCGGGCAACCTGCATGACTATGTGACCTTCGCCGAAGGGCTGCTGCAGGTCGATGGTCCGAACAACCTCGCCACCAAGAACTATGCCTTCTTCGGCCAGGTGGACTGGAAACTGACCGACCAGCTCGGCATCACGCTGGGCGGGCGCTACACGCATGAAAACAAGACGTTCGAGGGGTTCCAGTCAGACCGCAACGGGTTGACCTACAAGATCCTCAACTTCATCGGCGTGCCGCCCTGCGCTTCGATTACGCCGACCATCTCCGAAGCCTGCCGCATCGCCGCCGGCTTCCCCAACGCAAACCAGCCGCTGCGCTATTATATTGCGGGAACCCAGCTGAAATCGTTCAGCAACTTCTCGCCCAAGGCTGGCATCCAGTATCACGTCAACGACGATACGATGCTCTATGGTTCGTGGTCGCGCGGCTACAAGACCGGGGGGTGGACCACCCGCCTGTCGAACCCGCTGCCCACCGCGCCTGACTTTGGCGAGGAAAAGGCGGAAACCTTCGAACTGGGCGTGAAGTCCATGCTGCTGGACCGCAAGCTGCAGATCAACGCGGCGGCCTTCATCACCAACTACAAGGGCATCCAGCTCAACTTCCAGCAGGGGGTTTCGCCGACCATCCAGAACGCCGGCGACGCGCGGATCAAGGGTTTCGAAATCGAAATGGTGGCGGCACCGACGCCGCAGTTCACCGTCAACGCCTCGATCGGCTACCTTGATGCCACCTACACCCGGGTAGACAAGGGTGCGCAGGTGGCTCCGGCGACCGGCCTGTTCGGCGATTACGGCGTGGTGCCGGGGGCAACCCTGCCCAAGACGCCGAAGTGGAAGTTCAACATCAGCCCCCGCTACGAGGCTGATCTGGCGAGCGGGGCCAAGGTGATCCTGCTGGCGGACTACACCCACACCACGTCGCTGAAGAACGACACCGAAGGCTACTTCCTGCTGATGCGTCCGGCCACCGACATGCTGGGGGCCTCGATCCAGTACAAGGCTCCGGCCAACTGGTCGCTGACCATCGGCGGCACCAACCTGACCAACAACCGCTACCTGGTCACCGGCCAGGCGCAGTTCGCCGGTGGTCAGGCCTACGGCACCTACAGCCGTCCGCGCGAATGGTACGCGCGGCTCGGTTTCGACTTCTGACCAACCCGCTTGCCCTCGGGGGCGGGCGGCGATCCCTCTGCCGCCTGCCCCCGCCCTTCTGACTGGAGCTTCCCATGCCCGAAACCCCGCATTCCGAATTCTGGAAAGGCATCAAGCCGGTCGATCAGGTGTTTCGCCCCGGCGCGATGCCCGAAGTCTATCACTCCAAGATCGCCGAGGGTGACGAACGGTACTGGGTGCCGATCTCCGAAACGGTCAGTTCAAAGCCGGTGTGGATCAGCCCGGCGCGCAACATGTGGGCCGATGTGCTGATGTCGAAATCGGCTGGGCTGGTGAACCGCCATTACCACCCGCACCCGATCTGGGCCTATACGATCAGCGGCAAATGGGCCTATCTCGAACACGAGTGGACCGCCACGGCGGGCGACTTCATCTATGAGACTCCGGGTGAGAGCCACACCCTGGTGTGTTATGAACACGAGGACCCGATGAAGGTGTTCTTCGTCGTCTCCGGCCCGCTGATGTGGCTGGATGAGGACGGCAACACCATCGGCCACTACGACGTCTACGACTATATGAAAGCCGCGCGCGAGCATTACGACAAGGTCGGCATCGGTGCCGACTATGTCGATACCCTGATCCGCTACTGAGGACCCTGCCGCCATGTCGAAGATGACCGCCCCGCCCTCGGACAAGGCCGAGATCGTCAATGTTCCCTGGGCGCACCGCGATCTGGTTACCCGGCTCAGCCCCGGCGGGCGGTACATCGATGCCCAGACCGACGTCGACAGCCCCTGGGTGCCTTTCGGTGACAATGCCGCGATCAAGCACCTTGCCTTCGATGTGCGGCAGAACCTGTTCTCCAACATCCTGTGGGTGAAGGGGCCGGGAGCCATCGGCACCCACCTGCATCGCGGCACCATCACCATGGTCTGCCTGGAAGGCTCGGTGCGCTATCTGGAATATGACTGGGTGGCGACGCCGGGCGGGCTGATCCTGGAAGTGCCGGGGGAAAGCCACACCCTCGTCACCGACCATCCGCAGGGGGTCAAGCTGTTCGGCTGGATGCAGGGACCGATCGAATTCTACAACGCCGATGCCAGCTTCGCGATGACCGCCGACGTCTGGTGGTTCATCGATCACTATGAAAGCCATTGCCGCGAGCACGGCATCGCGATCAACCCGAAGCTCTATCTCTGAGCGGAGGGGGACCATGGGCGGCAGCGCCATCCCCCGGCTGGACGGTGCCAAGGGCACCTACCTGCGCAATTGCTGGTACGTGGCTGGCTGGGCCGACGAACTGGCGCAGCAGCCGCAGATGCGCGTGTTCCTCGAAACGCCGGTCGCGCTCTATCGTGACAGTGCCGGTGTCGCCCGCGCCATCGGCGGGCGCTGCCCGCACCGCTTCGCGCCACTGGGTGCAGGCCGGGTGGAAGGGGATCTGCTGGTCTGTCCTTACCACGGGCTGGGCTTCGCGGCGGACGGGCGCTGCGCGCGCAATCCGCATCTCGGTGATCCGCCGCCCGATGCGGCAGTGCCTGCCTATCCGCTGGTCGAGCGCCACGCGCTGCTGTGGATCTGGATGGGCGAGGCGGCCAAGGCGGACCCGGCGACGATCCCCGATTTCGCCTGGCTCACCGATCCGCGCTGGGATGCGGTGCGCGGCAGCACCGTGGCCGAGGGGCATTACGAACTCTACAGCGACAACATCCTCGATCTGGCCCATGTCAACTTCGTCCACCCGGCACTCGCCGCCGATGCCTTCACCCTTGGCGAGCGCCGGTTCTGGCAGGATGGCGAGCGGGTCCATTCGCTCTACCTGCGGGACAACGACCGGATTTCGCTCGGTATCGGCGCGCTGCTGGGCACCGGCGACAAGTTGCAGGACTTTCGCGGCGAAGTGGTGTGGCACGCGCCTGCCACGCTCTATTTCGATTTCCGCTCGGGCGATCCGGGCACGCCTCCCGAGGACATGACGCTGCTGCCCTCGCTGCACGCCTTTACCCCCGAAACGCCCGACACCACGCACTACGTCTGGGCGAGCGCGCGCGATTTCGCCGTGGGTGATGCGGAGTTCAGCGCCGCCATGCGCGGGGCACTGCAGCACGCCTTCGAACACGAAGACATGCCGATGATCCGCGATTCGCACCGGTTGATGGCGGGTGCGGAGTTCTGGAGCCTCAAGCCGCTGGTGCTTTCCGGCGACGGCGGCGGAGTGCGGGCGCGGCGGCAGCTGCGGCGGATGATCGCCGCCGAACAGGGTAACGCAGAGGAGAAGCCAGCGTGAGCACGCTCGACAGGTTCAACATCACCGGGCGCTCGGCGCTGGTCACCGGCGCGGCATCGGGCATTGGCCTCGCCTATGCCGAAGCCATGGCCGAAGCGGGCGCAAGGGTGACGCTGGCGGACATCGACTTCGCCGGTGCCGAGCACGAGGTCGAACGGCTGCGCGACGCCGGCCATGACGTGCGCGCCGCGCAGGTCGACGTGTCCGACGCCGCAGCGGTGGCGGCGCTGTTCGATGGCCACGAAGCGGCTTTCGGTGGGCTCGACATCTGCTTCGCCAACGCCGGGATCGACGTCGGCGGCGGCTTCTGGAACCCCGAAGGCTTCCGCAATCCCGATGGCCAGGTCGATGCCTATGATCCGGCGCGCTGGGACAAGTCGATTTCGGTGAACCTCTCGGGCGTGTTCTACACCATCAGCAATGCGGTGCGGATCATGAAGCGGCAGGGCAAGGGCGGCTCGATCATTGCCACCGCGTCCAACGCCGGGCTGGTGACCGAACCCATCGTCGGCCTGCCCTACATGCCCGCCAAGGCCGGGGTGCTGCACATGGTCAAGGCGCTGGGGCTGGAACTGGCCGAGTTCCGCATCCGCATCAATGCCATCGCGCCAGGGCCGTTCGTCACCAATATCGGCGGCGGCTGGGTGAAGAAGAACCCGGCGGCGCGCGCCGCCTTCGATGCCATCGTGCCGCTGGGCAGGCTGGCGGAAACCGACCAGATCAAGCCGCTGGCGCTGCTGCTCGCCTCCGATGCGTCGGACTACATGACCGGTGCCCACGTCGTGATCGACGGCGGCATGATGCTGGGGAAGTTCAAGTGAGAAACGTCTTTATCGCCAGCGCCGCCGTGGCGCTCGCCGCTGCGGGAACCGCCGCGTTCGCCGGGCAGAAACTGGGGCAGGTCCAGCCGCAGCGCGCGCCCGAATACCTCTATCCGCGCACGTGCGGCTATTGCCACGGCCATAACGTCGGCCCGGTGATCCTCGGGCGGCAGCTGGACGCAGAGCTGGTCAAGGCCATGGTGCGCACCGGACGGAACGGCATGCCCGCCTTCCGCCCCACCGAGATTTCCAACGCCGAGCTCGAAATCCTCGCCAAATGGGTCGAGACGAGCAAGGCGGACAGCCGGGAGGGCGGACGATGAGCGAAGTGACCCTGGATCGCCGCAGCCTGATCGCCGCCGGTGCCCTCGGAACCGCCGCCCTGGGCATCGCGGGCGACTCCGCCTTTGGCAAGACCCTGTCCCCCGGCCAGCGCAAGGCTGACTTTGCCGGAGCGATCAAGGCGTTCCGCGCCGTGGTGGGCGATGAATGGGTAGCGGGCGATGCCTCTGCGGTGATCCCCTGGACCAAGACCTATATCCCCGATCCCGGCGGCCGCCATGCGCCCGTCGGCGCGGTCTGCCCCGAGAATGTTGAACAGGTGCAGGAGATTGTCCGCATCGCCAACCGGTTCAAGCAGCCGTTGTGGACCGTCTCCACCGGCAAGAACATGGGCTATGGCATGACATCCTGCGCCACGCCGGGGCAGGTGGTGCTCGATCTCAAGCGGATGAACCGGATCATCTCGGTCGATGCCGAACTGTGCACCGCGCTGGTCGAACCCGGCGTCACCTACCAGCAGCTGCGCGACTATCTGGACGAGAACAACATCCCCCTGTGGATCGACGTGCCCACCGTCGGGCCCATCGTCGGCCCGGTGGGCAACACGCTCGATCGCGGGGTGGGCTACACGCCCTATGGCGAACACTTCATGGTCCAGTGCGGCATGGAAGTGGTCATGGCCGATGGCGAGGTGCTGCGCACCGGCATGGGATCGACCAAGAACCCATCCGCCTGGCAGGCGTTCAAATGGGGCTACGGGCCCTATCTCGACGGCATCTTCACCCAGTCGAACTTCGGCGTGGTGGTGAAGATGGGCCTGTGGCTGATGCCCGCGCCGCCGGTCTACAAGCCCTTCGTCGTGCGCCACAAGCGTATGGAAGACGTGGCGAGGATCGTCGATGCCATGCGGCCGATGCGGATCAGCAACATCATCCCCAACGTGGTGCTGATGATGGGCGCGGGCTATCAGCTCGCCATGTTCAACCGCCGTGCCGACGTGTGGAGCGGCGCGGGGCAGGTGCCAGACAGCGCCTTTGCCGAGGCCGGGGCCAAGGCGGGGCTGGGCATGTGGAACACCTATTTCGCGCTCTACGGCACCCCGGTGATGATCGCGGAGAACGAGAAGATCGTCCGTGCCGCCTTCGCCGCGATCGACGGTGAAGTGCTGACCGAGGAGGACATGGTCGGCAACCCCTATTTCCACCACCACGCCACGCTGATGCGCGGCGGGCTGAGCCTGGAGGAAGTCGGCCTCGCCCGGTGGAAGGGCGCGGGCGGCGGGCTCGCCTGGTTCGCCCCGGTCGCACCGGCAAAGGGCAGCGAAACGGCGGGGCAGATCGAACTCGCCAAGCAGATCCTCGGCAAATACGGCTTCGACTATACCGTCGCCTTTGCCATCGGCAGCCGTGAACTGCACCACATCATCGCGCTGCTCTATGACAAGTCGGACCCTGAAGAGGAAAAGCGGGCCGATCAGTGCTACAAGGATCTTGTCACCGGCTTTGGCGAGCGTGGCTGGGCGAGCTACCGCACTGGCGTCCATTCGATGGACCTCGTCGCGCAGCAGTATGGCACCAAGAACCGGGCGGTGAACGCGGCGATCAAGCAGGCGCTCGATCCCAACCACATCCTCGCCCCCGGCAAATCCGGCATTGCCTGATGCGCTGGTTCCTGATCGCGCTGGCGGCACTTAACGCAGCAATCCTGGCGGCACCGGCCAGTGCCGCCGAAAAGCCGCTGGAAGTGGAAGTGCTGCGCACCAGCGCCGGCTCGCTCTACGCCAATATCGCGCTGATCAAGGGCGAACACGACGCGGTGCTGGTCGATGCGCCGTTCACCATGGCCGATGCCCACCGCGTCGTCGCCATGGTGCTCGACAGCGGCAAGCACCTGACCACGGTGTTCGTCACCCATGACCATCCCGACCACTTCTTCGCCATGGAAGTGATCCGGCAGGCCTTCCCCGACGCCCGGATCGTCGCGCATCCCACCGTGGTCGCCGACATCTGGCATTCGCTGCCCTACAAGGTGAAGCGCTGGAGCCCGATGCTGGCGGACAACGGCCCGCGCAGTCCCACGGCCCCGGCGGCGCTGGATGGCGATACGATCATGCTGGAAGGGCGCGAGCTCAAGGTGCTGGGGCCGATGGCGGGCGACCATGTCCACGCCACCGCGCTGTGGGCTCCCTCGATCAAGGCGCTGTTTCCCGGTGATCTGGTCTACAACGAGATGTACCTGTGGTTCGGCGAGCACGATCCGGCGCTGATCGCCGAATGGGGCCGCTCGCTTGATCGCTTCGCGGCGTTGAAACCCGAAATCGTCGTCGCGGGGCATTCCAAGCCGGGCCTGCCCAACGATGCTTCGGGGCTCGACTACAGCCGCCGCTATATCGCTGCCTGGCCGGGTATGGTCGCAGCATCGAAGAACTCGGCCGAACTGCGCGCCAGGGTGCAGCGGGCCTTTCCGCAATCGGTCGACGTGCTGGGCGATTTCCTGCTCGGCAATTCCTCGCGCGTCGCCAAGGGAGAACAGCCAGCATGGCAGGAATGATGCGTTTCGAAGGCAAGGCGATCCTTGTCACCGGCGGGGCTACCGGCATTGGCCGGGCGACGTCCGTGGCCTTCGCTGGCGAAGGCGGACGCGTGATGATCGGCGACAAGGACGCCCGCGCCGAGGAAACCGTGGCGATCATCCGCCAGGCGGGCGGCGAGGCGGACTTCACCCCCACCGACGTGCGCGATCCGGCGGCGGTCGAAGCACTCGTCCAGGCCTGCGTCGCGCGCTACGGCCGGATGGACGCCGCGTTCAACAATGCCGGTGTCCTGCCGCCGCAACGCCCGCTGCACGAAGTGACGCGCGAAGAGATGGACCTTGCCGTCGATGTCGACTTCAAGGGCGTGTTCTATTCCATGCAATCGGAAATCCGCCATTTCCTCAAGGTCGGCGGCGGGGCCATCGTCAACACCGCCAGCGTCGGCGCGCTGATCGCCGATCCGAACATGAGCGCCTATGTCGCGATGAAGCACGCCGTGGCGGGTCTCACCAAGGCGGCGGCGGTGGAGTACGCGCAAATGGGCATCCGGGCGAACTGCATCGCCCCGGGCTTCGTCGTCACGCCGATGACCCAGCACTGGGCGGACTCGAAAGAGTTCACCGACATGTTCTATGCCGCCAACATCTCCGGCCGCGCCGCCCAGCCCGAGGAAATCGCCGGGACCGTGCTGCACCTGTGCTCAGACGCGGCCAGTTTCATCAACGGGGCGACCTTCACCATCGACGGCGGCCAGACCGCGCACTGATTTTGGCCCGGCTCCTCCCCTGGAAGGGGAGGTGGCATCGCGAAGCGATGACGGAGGGGTGTCGTGCTATCCGGAACGGGGTGCACCCTTCCGCTCCTGTCAGGCACCTCTCGTTGCAAGGGAAGAGCGCAAACCTACAACCGTTCCAGCAACCTGGGCACGTCGGCCAGCGCGCGCATGGCGTCGTTGAGGTGGGTGCAGCCCGCCGGGCCGCGCAGCTGGTCGAGCACCGCGTC
>JAGWTB010000080.1 GCA_028869175.1 Sphingomonadales bacterium | reverse complement strand
AAGAAGCTGCCGTTTTCGGGCAGTTCGCAGACGTGGCCGACGTTGATCCACACCTTCATGAAGATCGCCCGCCGCTCCGCCTCGAACCAGTCGGCATCGTGATAGGCGCTGGCGGGGATGGGATCGGTGCCGAGGCCGAACTTGTCGTCAGGCACGGCCATGACGCCGGTTTCAAGGTTCATGCGTGTTCTCCCGTGGGCAATCCTTGAGGATTCGCCTGCAGGCAGCATAGACCTTGCCCAACATTTTGCAACACAGGTGTCGAAATAGTCATACCCCCTGGCACAGGGCCCGCGCTGCGGCGAGGGCGGGGGCAAGGCGTTCGCCGGGGCCGATCCCGGCCAGCGCGCGCGCCTGCATGGGCACTTCCAGCCCGATCAGCACGTGGGAGGGCAAGGCACTGACAAAGCCGGCAAGCGGCAGTTCGCCTTCGCCCGGCGCGCCGCGTTCGCAGCGGGCTTCATCCATGTAGGCATCCCAGGTGGACACCTCCGGCACGTCGCAGAGCTGCGCATGGACGATCCTGGCCGGATCGATGGCGGCCAGTTCCGCTACCGTCCCGCCGGTGCGGAAATAGTGCATGGCATCGACCAGAACCCCGGTGCCGGGCCGGTCGGCTGCGTCCAGCAGGTCGAGCGCCGCCTGCATCGTACCCACGGCAAACCCGGGCAGGAATTCGACGCTTGCCGGCAAGCCGCGCTCTGCCGCCATGTCCGCGAACAGGCCGAATTCTGCGACATTGCGCGCCATGTCGCCTTCGATCGAGGTCACGTTCACCCGGCCCGCTCCCAGCCGGGCCATCAGGTCGAGATCGGCAGCACAGGCGGCAATGTCCGCGCCGGGGCGGATGAGAAATCCTTCGCCAAGCGCGATTCTGACGCCGTTGTCCGCCAGCGCTTGCGCCAGTTCCCGCTCCAGCGAAGCATTGCCGCGCAGCGACCACGCCGGATAACCGTGCGGATTGCCGACGATGGGCGAGGGGGCAAAGCCGATCCACCCGCAGCCAAGCCCCGCCGCCAGTTCGACGAAGTCTACCGGTGGCAGTCCGAAGACGCTGATGAATTCGATACCGATGCGGTCCATGACTTGTCCTTGCGCTGCCGATTGCCCGAAGGTGCCAGAGCGCGCCGGGCGATGGCAGGGCCGGGTGCGCATGATCGCCTTGGCGATTGGGCGCGCGGGCAAAGGCTGTAGTCTGGCAGGCAAACGAGGCTGGAGAGTACCGCATGACCTTTCGTGAAAAGTACGGCCCATGGGCACTGATCACCGGCGCATCCGAAGGCGTGGGCCGCGCCTTTGCCCGGCGGATTGCCGCCGAAGGGGTCAACCTTGTGCTGGTGGCCCGCCGCGAGGGCCCGCTGGCTGAACTCGCAGCTGAACTGACGCGCGATTTTGGCGTGGAGGCCGTGCCGCTTTCGGTCGACCTCTTCAGCACCGATGCACCGGACAGGATTCGTGCCGCCATCGGCAGGCGCGACATCGGGCTCTACATCAGCAACGCCGGTGCCGACCCGTTCGGTGCGCGCTTCCTCGATCTCGATCTTGAGAAGTGGCAGGGACTGATCAACGTCAACGTCAACAACCTCGTCGCGATGTGCCACCGCTTCGGCACTGAAATGCGCGCGAAAGGACGCGGCGGGATCATCGTGATCGGTTCGGGAGCCTGCTATGGCGGCGGCCGGTTCATGGCGACCTATTCGGGCGCGAAGGGCTTCTCGCTCAACTTCACGGAGTCCCTGTGGAGCGAGTTGCAGCCGTATGGCGTTGACGTGCTCTACATGGCCCTTGCCATGACCGATACGCCCGAATTGCGCCGCCACATGGCTGAGCGCGGCCAGACGGTGCCAGAGAACATCGCCTCACCCGATGACGTTGCGGCCAAGGGGCTGGAAAGCCTGGGCCAGTTGCATCTGGTCAACTGGGGGCAGGAAGACGATCAGGACGGCTTCGTCAGCGCATCGGCAGCAGCGCGGCGTGGACGGATTGGCGTGATCGATCAATCGACCCGGCGGGTGTTCGGCGATTAGGTCCTGACCCCGGGGCCGATCAGCAATCCGCGCCGTCACCGCGCACAGTGCGCAGCATTTCGGCGAAGTGCAGAACTTCGTCGGCGGAATAGCCGGCCAGGTTGCGTAGGATCGCGGCGCGCATTTCGTCGCAAATCTGCGCTGATGCCGCTTCACCCTCCGGCGTCAGCGCCAGCTCGACGCGGCGGCGATCCGCTTCGCCGGGGCGAGAGGTGATCAGGCCAGCTTCGGTCAGCCGGGCCAGTTCGGCGGTGATCAGGCTGCGGCCAACCTTGAAGACCCGGGCCAGATCGAGGGGATAGGCGACGCCACCTGAAATGACGTTGATGATCCAGGCACCGCGCGGGCCAAGGTCGTAGCGCTCGGTCACGCTCTGGGTTGCCTGCCGCAGTGGCCGCGCGGCGAAGGCCAGGCCTTCGCACAGGAAGCCGATCTCATCCCAGCCCAGCGCCGAAACGTCGGCAGACCCGGCCTTTTCGCGCGCGGCCTTGGGATCGAGCTGGCTGCGCAGGCGGGAGAGGGTGACTTCGCGGTCGCTCATGGTCAGAAGGTCAGACCCTTGGCAACGTACCACGCCAGAATCGCGGCGAGGGCGGCGACGATGGCAAACCGGCTGATGGGCGCGGCGATCAGCCCAGGCGTGCCCGGCGGCAGTTCGCCATCGCGTCCGGTGATCATCGGGGTGACGAGGTTGCGGCGCTTGACGACGCGGTAGAACAGGATCGCGGCCACGTGCAGGATCACCAGCAGCAGCGTGAGATTGAAGGCAAGGTGATGAACGCCGGCAGCCTTGCGGCCCGCCTCGAAGCTGACAAGGTACGAGAGCGGACCCGATTCCAGTCCGTCGGTATCGACCGAGAACAGTCCGGTGCCCACCTGCACGGCTATCAGCAAGAGCAGCGCGATGACGGACCAGGCACCCAGCGGATTGTGCCCCGCAGCAGCCGTGCCGCCGCCGCGCAGATAGGCCAGCGCCTTGCCGGGGCTGGCGACGAAACTGGCAAACCGCGCGGTGCTGCCGCCAACGAAGCCCCAGACCAACCGGAAGGCCAGCAGCCCGACCAGTGTTTCACCCGAAATCCGGTGCCAGTCCATCAGGCCATTCTCCGCGCTGAACCACGAGAACGCGAACAGTCCGGCCAATAGCCAATGGAACAGCCGGGTGGGCAGATCCCACACCGCAACGGTATTCCCGTTTCCCATCATTTGCCTTTCGGAGCGAAGGAGGAACAGACCGCGCCAGCCTGCGTCGGTCCGCCGCCCAGGATCGAGCAGGTACCGCACGGATCGGCAGTGACAGTGAAGAAGGCGCAGTTGCCGCAGCGAACCGCGGCATCACCCGACGCCTCGACAAAGCTCACTGCGCGGCGACGGCTCCTCTGGCTGAGCGGCAGGGTGGCGGGATCGTAGCAGGCGGCATTCTGCGCCCGTGCGCTTCCGGTGGCGGCCAGTCCGGCGAGCAACAGTCCGCGTCCCAGCAATTCACGTCTTGAATGGGTCATGGCAGCCTCCTTAGCGCCGCGTGCGGCTCTCGACCAGTTCCAGTCGATAGCCATCCGGATCGGTGACGATCATCATGCGATAGCCCATTGCCACGTCGCGGATCGGGCTGGGCGTGAAGCCGGCGGCGCGCAGCCGGGTGGCTGTTGCGTCCAGATCGGCCATGCGCATCACCAGCCGGTCAAACCCGTTCGACTGGGCAATGGTGCGGGGTGATTTGGCGGTGGTATCTGCCAGCAGGATGATCCCCGGCCTGCGCGGGTCTGCGTCGAAGCCGAGCATGGTCTCCTGCCGGGTCGGTGCGCCCATGGTCATGTTGACCTTCATGCCGAGCCCATCGACATAGAAGTGGCGCGAGCGGGCAATGTCACCGACATTGAGTGCGGGGCCAATTACCGCGCCTGCAGCAACAGGGGCATTGGCCGAGGGCGCGGGTACGGGGCCGTCCCCGGCGAGCGCCGGCACGGCGAAGGGCAGGGCAAGAACGGGAAACAGCCAGCGCAGCTTGGTCATGCGAGTCCTTCCGGAATGCCGGAGCGCCCGGCCACGTCGCCGTTTTAGTTCAATTGTTGAATTGTTCAAGCCGGTTCGGAATCCGGAGTCGCGCTAAAATCGGGGTAGGGGCCAAGCCCGATCATCAGCAGCGAGAACACCAGTATAATCGGTGCGGCGGCAAGCAGCAGCGGGGCGTAGCTGCCCGTCACATCGTGCACCCGCCCGGCGATGAGCGGCCCCATCGCGGTGCCCGCCATCATCATCGAGCTGATCGCGCCATAGATCGCCCCGAAGTTGCGCATCCCGGCATAGCGCGACACCAGATAGGTCGTCACCTGCAAGCCCGCGCCCGACGAGAAGCCGAGGATCATCGCGCCCAGGGTAAGCGCGGCGACCGAATCGAGCCGGTTGAGCAGCAGCAGGTGCGCAATCGCAGCGCAGGCGAAAGCAGAGAAGGGCACGATGCTGCCCTGAGCCCGGTCCAGCAGCCAGCCGGTGATCAGCTTGCCGGCGATGCCGGCCAGTCCCGCGGTTGCGGCGATTTGTACCGCGCTGCCCTCGCTGACGCCGGTCTCCGCAACAATCCGCACGAGATGGACCGAGGCTCCCGATCCCAGCGTTGCCAGCACCAGCTGCGACAGCGCGATCCGCAGGATGCGGGAATCGCGGCGTGCTTCGCGCAGGGTCAGGCCGGGCAGCAGGGCGCTGCTCGCCGGTGCCTGGCTGACCTGGCGTCCGCGTTCACGGGCGTCGCGAAAGAACGCCAGCACGGCAAGCAGCGCAACACCGCCCCAGCCCAGCCCCAGTCCGACATAGGCCGCACGCCAGCCGTGGGTCGAGATCAGCCGGTAGGCGATCAGTGGTGCCAGCGTCTGTCCCAGCGCCGATCCGCTGAGCATGATCGAGAGGGCAAGGCTGCGACTGGTGGAAAAGGTTCCGGCGATTCCGGCGCTCCATACCGTGGTCTTGAATGCCAGCGACACCAGTCCGTAGAGCACGAACAGCCCATAGAACTGCCAGATTGACCCGCTCGCCAGGCTGAATGCGGCAAAGGCCAGCGCCGAAAGCGCCAGCCCGCCAATGGCGATGCGGCGGGTGCCGAACCGGTCGATCGCCGCGCCGACGAATGGTCCGCCGATCATGGCAATCGCGGCAAAAATGGTCAGGCAAAAGGAAACTTCTGCCCGGCCCCAGCCAAACGCCTTTTCCAGCGGTGCAATGAAGGTGCTGAACGAGTAGGTGACGACGGTATAGAATGACATGCCGAGCATGGCCGAAAGCACCAGCGGCCAGTGTGCCCGCCATTCCTGCGCGGCGGTGAGTTGCGGTTCGGTCATGGCCTCAAATCTCTCCCCCATGTGCGCCCTGCGGCCGTCGTTACAGGTCAGCTTCGGGCGGCAGTACCCAGTTGCCCGAGCGACTCCTGATCCAGCCGCCCGATCCCCAGGTACCGCCATCGACCGGGATGATCGTGCCGGTGATGTAGCTGGCCATGGCCGAGGCGAGGAATACCGCAAGGTGGCCGCATTCGGCGTCTATGCCGCTGCGCCCGGCGGGGATGCGGCGGCGGATAACCTCGCGCTGCGCCTCGTTCGGGCGATACCACGTGCTCTCGTCCACCGGCCCTGTGAAATTCCCACTGGTGCCCGGGGTGACGGTATAGTCCGGCGCGATGGCGTTGACGCGGATGCCGTGGTCGGAAAGCTCCACCGCCAGCGTGCGGGTGAGGTTGTTGATCCCCGCCTTGCACGCGGCATAGACCGCATAGCCGGGCGCGGCGCGCGCGCCTTCGATCGAGGTGACGTTGATGATCGCTCCGCCGCGCCCGCCCGCGATCATCACTGGCACGGCGGCAGATGTTGCCGCCAGGTTGCTGACAAGGTTGAGATCGATGTGCCGCCGCCAGTTCTTCTCGGCGAGCTGGGTGAAGGGCTTGCGGGTTACGCCGCCGGCATTGTTCACCAGTATGTCGAGGCGACCGAAAAAGTCCGCCGCCCTGCCAACGGCGTCAGCGACCTGCGCAGTATCCATCACGTTGCCGGGCAGGGCCAGTGCCATGCGGCCATAGCCACGGACCTTTTCGGCCACCTCGCCGGCGCGTTCGGGGATGACGTCGATGATTGCCACGTCCGCCCCGTGCGCGGCGAGACACAGCGCGATGGCCCGCCCGATGCCGCCGCCACCGCCAGTGACCAGCGCCGCCTGGCCAGTGAGATCGAGCGTACCGGTGTCCATGCTGTCAGTCTCCGGAAAAGTGGGCCGCGTCGGGCAGGTCGGCGGGAACGTCGATATCGCGGGAGAGGCCGGGCGAATGAATCACCTCCACCCCCAGGCCAAGCCGGCTTGCCTCGTCGTGGTGCCGGGCGCAGCTGTCCGGCCCGAAAGCGAAGGCGAACAATCGCGCGTCGGGCAGCGGCAGCGACAGTGCGTTGGTGCCGGTGCCATGGCGATCTGGCGCAATGCCCACTTTGCCTTGCGGCACCATGGCCAGCAGTTGCAGGTCCTGCGCGGTGATCTGCGGCAGATCGCCAGCGACGACGATCACCCGGTCCGCGCCGTGGGCATGGCCGTGGATCAGTGCCATATCCAGCGCCGGGTTCAGGCCGTGGCCCGGGTCGTCCAGCAGCACCAGATCCTCACCCTGCCCGTGGCGTGACGGACCGATCAGGCACACGGCGGAGACGTGGTCCGCGCCGCGCGCCGCAGTGACCACCCGGTTCAGCATGGACCGCACCAGCCTTGCGCGCGCGGCCTCGTCCAGCACGCCCGACAGCCGCAGCTTGGCGGTTTCGGGCGGCTTCACCGGGATGAACAGCCAGCAGCTCACGAGATCGGCGGGGCCTTGGTCAGGCCGGTGAAGCGGATGCCCGCACCGTCGGCGGCGTAGGTCTTGTTCATGTAGATGAGGACCGAGGTCAGCGCTTCCGCCGCCGCCGAATTGGCCAGCGCGCCGCCGGAAAGCCCGCGCATGCCCATGTCGGCCACCAGGCTGACCACGCCGTTGCGTGCCTCAACCTCGTCACCGAAGACCAGCACGTCGCAATCGACCAGCGCATCGGTGTCTAGCACGTGCGCGGCGACGTTGTGGAAGCCGCTGACCAGCCGCACATCGGGGCCGAGCAGTTCGCGCGCGGCCATGGCCGCCGATCCCGCCTCTGGCAGTTGCACGCGCATCACCTTGGGGGGCACCAGCGGCACGGTGGTATCGACCACCACCGCGTTGCCGACGTGGTCCCTGATCTGCGTCAGCGTTGCCGTCTGCGCCGACCAGGGCACGGTAACGATGACGAAATCCTTGTCCTTGGCGACATCGGCGTTGGCACCGAAATCCAGCCCGCCCAGTTCCGTTGCCGTCGCGGCGGCATTCTCCGCGCTGCGCGAACCGATGGCGACGGTGTGACCCGCTTTCGCCAGCCGACGGGCGATGGCCTTGCCGAGGTGCCCGGTGCCGCCAACTACTGCAATTCTTGCCACTGTGAACACTTCCTTCCGATTCCCGCCTTGCCGAGCCTTGAAGCATTGCCGATAGCGGTTCGTCTAGGGCAGACGGCGCTGCCGTGGCAGGACAGAATTGGGCAGGGAATGACGGCGGAAACACCCGTAAGGCATCAGGGATTGCTGGTAACGCCGCTTGTGCACTTGCCGCTGTTTGCCCCGGGAATGGCGCTGGGCCGCGAGTTGTTGGCGGCGGCGGCGCGGCAGGGCGAGGCGCTCGGCGCGGGCGACGTCCTCGTCGTCGCGCAGAAAATCGTCTCCAAGTGCGAGGGCAGGGCAGTTCGTCTGGGCGATATGACGCCGGGGGAGGCCGCCGCGAAGCTCGTCGGGGCCACCGGACGTGCTGCCGGGCTCGCCCAGTTGATTCTGGACGAGAGCAGCGAGATCATGCGCGCCAGTCCTGCGGCGATCATTGCGCGGCACCGCACCGGCCACGTGCTGGCCAATGCCGGGATCGACGCTTCCAACGTCGAGGGCGGAGGCGATGACACCGTTCTGCTCTGGCCCAGGGACCCTGATGCCAGTGCCCGTGCCTTGCGGGCGGAGCTTGCCGCGCTCAGCGGCGCGGTACCCGCCGTGGTGATCGCCGACAGCCTTGGTCGCGCCTGGCGCGTCGGCACGGTGGGGACGGCGATCGGCTGTGCCGGCCTCGCCGCGATAGATGACCAGCGCGGCGGCACCGATCTGTTCGGACGAACCCTGCAGGCCACGGTGATCGCCGTAGCCGATGCCGTGGCCGCCATGGCCGTTCTGGCCATGGGTGAGGCTGCTGAGGGGACACCGGCAGCCATCGTGCGCGGCGCGGCACGCTGGATTACCGTTGACGACGGTCCCGGCATGGCCCCCGGCCTGCGCCCCGTTGAAGAGGACATGTTCCGATGAGCGGGCACGTGCTCGCCTTGTCCGGCGGCGTCGGAGGCGCGAAACTTGCCGCCGGCCTCGCTGCGGTTCTGCCGCCTGAACGGCTGACCATTGCGGTCAACACCGGCGACGATTTCGAACATCTGGGCCTGACCATCTGCCCCGATATCGATTCGGTGGTCTATGCCCTCGTCGGGCTGAATGACACCCAGCGGGGCTGGGGCGTGACGGGCGAGACCTGGCAGGCGATGGCCATGCTCAAGGCGCTGGGCGAAAAGGGTTGGTTCAACCTGGGTGACCGGGACCTGGGCATGCACATCGCCAGATCCTGGCGGCTGCGCGGCGGCGAGAGCCTGTCCGAAGTCACCGCGCGGCTCACCCGCGGCCTTGGTATCGCCCATCCGGTCGTGCCGATGAGCGACGATCCACTGCGCACCCAGGTATTGACCGAGGCAGGCTGGACCGATTTCCAGCGCTGGTTTGTCGAACTGCAATGCGGCCCCGAGCTGAAAGGCATCCGCTTCGCCGGAGCACCCGGCGCGGCACCTGCTCCCGGCTTGCTGGCGGCGCTGGAGCGGCCTGATCTGGCGGCGGTGGTGCTGTGCCCTTCCAATCCGTTCCTCAGCGTCGATCCGATTCTGGCCGTCGATGGCGTGCGGGATCGCTTGCTGTCGCTGCAGGTGCCGCGCATCGCGGTATCGCCACTGGTCGGCGGCAAGGCCGTGAAAGGCCCCCTGTCGAAACTGCTGGCCGAGCGCGGGCAGGGCGAGGACAATATCGCCATTGCGAAACACTACGGGCCGCTTGTCGGGCATATGGTGATCGACAGCGGCGATGCGCGGGATGAGCCCGGGCTGCGTGCGCTGGGCCTTGAGGTTGTGGTCATGCCGACGCTGATGAAGCAGGCGGAAGACCGCGCAAGGCTCGCGCAGGCGGTACTGCGTGCCGCCGGACTGGAGCAGGATTGAACCCCATGGACGATCTCGGACTGACCGAACACCTGCTCTCCGCGCCGCTGGACGCACTGCTGGCCGAAGCCCGCGCGCGGCGCGATGGGCGTGGCGGTGCGCGCACCACCTATTCGCGCAAGGTATTTATCCCGCTCACCCGTCTCTGCGCGGATGTCTGCCATTACTGTACCTTCGCCACCACGCCCTCGCAGCTTCCCGCCCCTTACCTGACGCCCGAGGAAGTACTGGCCATCGCCCGCGATGGCGTGGCGAGCGGCTGCAAGGAAGCGCTGTTCACCCTGGGCGATGCGCCAGAACGCCGCTATGCGGTCGCGCGCGATTGGCTGGCGGAGCGGGGCTTCGCCCGGACCATCGATTACGTCCGCCACTGTGCCGAGCGAGTGCTGGGCGAAACCGGACTGCTCCCGCATATCAACGCCGGGCTACTGGATGAAGCGGACTATGTCGCGCTGCGCCCGGTCGCGGCGAGTTGCGGGCTGATGCTCGAATCGATGTCGGACCGGCTTTGCGAAAAGGGCGGGGCGCACTTCGGCTCGCCAGACAAGGTTCCGGCCCTGCGCATGGCCTCGCTCGACGCTGCGGGTCGCGCCAGGGTGCCGATGACCAGCGGCGTGCTGATCGGGATCGGCGAATCCCCGCGGGAGCGGATCGAGGCGCTGCTCGCGCTGCGCGACTTGCACGCCCGGCACGGGCATCTGCAGGAAGTGATCGTCCAGAACTTCTGCCCCAAGCCCGGCACGAAGATGGCGGCGGCAGACGAAGCGATCGAGGCGGACTACCTGCGCACGCTCGCCGCCGCGCGGATCGTTCTGCCCGATGACGTTTCGGTGCAGGCCCCGCCCAATCTCAACGCCGAGCGTCTGGTCGAGCTGCTGGACAGCGGCATCGATGATTGGGGCGGCATTTCCCCGGTGACGCAGGACCACGTCAACCCCGAGGCTCCCTGGCCCGAGATTGCCCTGATGGAAGGCGTCTGCGCCGACTATGGCCGGCCGCTGGTCGAACGGCTGACGGTCTACCCGCGCTTTGTCGCCGATGCGGAAGGAGGCTGGATCGACCCCGCGCTGCGCCCGCGTGTGTTGCAACTGGCGGATTCGGAGGGACTTGCGCGCGATTCCGTCTGGAGCCCCGGCGTGGCGGACGCCGCGCCGGGCACGCCAGGGCTGCCGCTGGGGCCGGTGATCGCCGGACGGGTCTCGCACGAGGTGCATCGCATCCTTGACAAGGCGGCGGGCGGAAACGGACTGACCGAGGCCGAGATCGTTGCCCTGTTCGCCACGCGGGGTTCCGCCGCCCTCGCGGTGGTGGAGGCCGCCGATGCGCTGCGCGCCGAGGTGATGGGCGATGAGGTGACCTATGTGGTCAACCGCAACATCAACTACACCAACATCTGTACCCACGCCTGCGCCTTCTGCGCCTTCTCCAAGACATCGAGCAAGGCCGGCTTCCGCGACAAGCCCTATAACCTCGATTTCGCCGAAGTGGCCGAAGCCGCTCGTGAAGCCGTGGCGCGCGGAGCGACCGAGGTCTGCCTGCAGGGCGGCATCCACCCCAGCTATACCGGCGAAACCTACGCCGGCATCGTCAAGGCGGTGAAGGCGGCCTGCCCGGACCTCCACGTCCACGCCTTCTCGCCGCTCGAAGTGTGGCAGGGCGCGCAGACGCTGGGGGTTTCGGTGCGCGATTACCTGTCGCGGCTGAAGGACCTTGGCCTCGGCTCGCTGCCCGGCACGGCGGCGGAAATCCTCGACGACGAAGTGCGCCGGCAGATCTGCCCCGACAAGCTGACCACGCAGATCTGGCTCGACGTGGTGCGCGATGCCCATGTCGTCGGCCTGCCGACCACCGCGACGATCATGTTCGGCCATGTCGAGCGCCCGGTCCACTGGGCGCGGCACCTGCTGGCGCTGCGGCGGCTTCAGGATGAAACCGGCGGTTTCACCGAGCTGGTGCCGCTGCCGCTGGTCCACATGGAATCGCCGATGTACCGGCGCGGGCAGAGCCGCAAGGGGCCGACCTGGCGCGAAGCGGTGATGATGCACGCGGTATCGCGCATCGCGCTGCACGGTTCGATCCGCTCGATCCAGTGCTCCTGGGTCAAACTGGGGCTCGACGGCGCGGCGGCGGTGCTGAAGGCGGGGGCGAACGATGTTGGCGGGGTGCTGATGAACGAAAGCATCAGCCGCGCGGCGGGTGCGGCGCATGGTCAGGACGTCAGCGTGGCGGATCTGGAGAAGCTGGCGGCCTCCGCCGGGCGGACCTTGCGGCGCAGGTCCACGCTCTACCGGCTGTATGATGCGGTTCCGGCGCTGGTTTGACTTTGGGAAAGGGCGGGACTGGGTCCAGCCTGACGCGGGTCACACCACCCCCGTTCGTGTCGAGCGCAGTCGAGACACGTTGGCACAGCGCGAGCGTGTCTCGACTGCGCTCGACACGAGCGGATGTGGACTATTTGAGGCCTTGGGTGGAATTTCCCGCCAATCACTGCCCCGCCGGCATCACCTCGATGGCCGCAACCACGGCCTTGCCGCCTGCTCCGGTGAAGTCGAGCTTCAGAACGCCGCCCTTCACTGTCACCGGAAAGCTCCGGGTCATGCCGCGCAGTGCCCCGCCGGCAGCCGCCTTGACGTTGAACGGCGGGACCACCTGCCTGCCGCCGGCTGAAATCGCCATGGTCTGGCTATCGGGCGCGGCGGGGCGGGGTTCGAAGGTGTGGACGGTGACGGTCCACTTGCCGTCGGGCAGTGGCAGCGCATAGCTGAAAGCCTCACCCTCGCGCCAATAGTCATAGAGCGCGGGCTGCGGCGCGGTGACCACTTTCGGCGTTGCGCGGCGATTGCCGAAGCCGCCCATGTTCAGCGGCATCGGCGTGCCGCCGGTAACGAAGGTGTCCGAACCAAACCGCGCGGTTCCGCGCAGCCCGCCTGCG
>JAGWTB010000155.1 GCA_028869175.1 Sphingomonadales bacterium | reverse complement strand
CCAGTGCCTTCACGAGGTCGACGTCGCTGTCCCACCGCGCGTAGTGGCCGGTGAGGGCCATCTGGTCGGTAAGTGCCGACGGAACCCGGCCTTGTCAGTTTCAGGGCGGTGATGGAGTTCGCGGGGCGACAGGAGGCCTTGCGAGTGGATATCGAGCAGTCAAACGAGCCTCGTTTGAGCGGTCGGCACGACGGTGCGGTGCTCGTTCGAGTGGAGCGCCGCCGCCGCTGGAGTGAGGAAGAGAAGCTGGCGATCCTGAAGGAGACCACTGAGCCGGGCGCGATCATGGCGGTGGTGGCGCGTCGGCACGGAATTGGGACCGGCCAGCTTTATACCTGGCGGCGGCAGCTTTTGCGCGGGGCGATGGCCGGGTTCGTGCCGGTCGAACTGGTTTCGGATGCGCCGGCGGTGCCATCTGCCGCGCACGGCCGGATCGATATTCGTGGGCGGGGCGGATTTACCGTGTCGGTCGACAGTGAGGTTGATCGCGGCGCGTTGAAAATGGTGCTCGAAGTTGTTGGGGAGCTCGGGCTTTGAGCCTGACGCTGCCGCCCTCGGCGAAGATCTACCTGTCGCTGGCGCCGTGTGACATGCGCAAGGGCTTTGACGGGTTATCGGCGCAGGTCCGCAACATCCTCCGGCTCGACCCGTTCTCGGGCGCGGTGTTCCTGTTCCGTGGTAAGCGCGGGAATCGCCTGAAGGCGCTGGTGTGGGATGGATCGGGCTTGTGCCTGTACGCGAAGCGTCTGGAGCGCGGAAAGTTCGTGTGGCCCAGGGCGAGCGAAGGGGCGGTGCGGCTGTCGGCGGCACAGATGGCGATGCTGATCGAGGGCCTGAACTGGAAGCAGGCGATCGTGCACGACGAAGTGGCGGCGCCGAGCCTGGCTTAGCAGAAAATCCTCAGAAAACCGCGATTTTACTGGGGTTTTATCCTCACGTCGGCTATGAAGATAGCCATGCGGTTCGAGCTTGATCGCCTTCCTTCTGACCCGGTTCTCCTGCAGCGGATGCTGCGGGAAATGGCCGAGGTGCTCGAGCAGGAGCGTGCCGAACTGAAGTCGGCCAAGGCGACGGTTGCCACGCAAGGCCTCACCATCGAAAAGCTCGAGCACCGCCTGGCGCGGTTGTTGCGCGTCCAGTTCGGTCGCAGCTCCGAGAAGATGGACATCGCCCAGTTGCGGCTGATGTTCGACGAAATCGACACGCCCGTGGCCGCCAACGATGATGCGGGATCGCCAGGTGAGGTGCAGGCGCCGGCTCCGCGCAAGGCTGGGGCCAAGGCGCCGATCCCGGCACATGTGCCGCGCCATGTGGTCGAGCATCGGCCCGGGATATGCTCGCCGGGTTGCACTGGCCAGCAGACGCAGATCGGCGAGGATGTCACCGAAGTGCTGGACTATGTGCCGGCGCGCTTCCGCGTGATCCGGCACGTGCGCCCGCGCGTTGCCTGCCGGGTGTGCGAGCGCATCCGGCAGGCCCCCGCGATCGACTTGCCGCTTCCCAAGGTCATGGCCAGCAGTGCGCTGCTGGCGCATCTGATCGTCAGCCGCTTCGTCGATCACGTGCCGTGGAATCGGCAGTCGGTGATCCTGCGCCGGCAGGGCATCGACATCGATCGCGACGTGATGAGCCGATGGGCCCGCAAGCTCGCCTGGCTGATGGCGCCGCTGGGCGAGCGGCTGCTTGCGTACATCCTGGAAGCGCCGAAGATCCATGGCGACGACACGCCGGTCACCTTGCTGGGCAACGGGAATGGCAGTGCCACCGCACGCTTCTGGGTCTATCTGCGGCATGGCTGGTCGAGCGGCGACATGGAGCCGCCGGCTGTGGCCTACCGCTTCAGCGCGGATCGCGGCGGCCATCATCCGGCCGCGCATCTCGCCAATTACCGCGGCTATCTGCAGGCGGACGGCTTTGCCGGCTACAACGCGCTCTATCGGAACCCGAAGACCAAGGTGCCGCGCGCCGTCGTCGAGGTCGGCTGCTGGGCCCACGCGCGGCGCAAGTTTACCGACGTGCTCGACAAGACCCCGTCACCGGTCGCGGCCGAAGCCGTGGTCAGGATCGCCGAACTCTTTGCGATCGAGCGCGAGATCAAGGGCGCGCCGCCGGACCAGAGACGACGGGTCAGGCAGGAACGCGCTTTACCCAGACTTGCCTCGTTGCGAAGCTGGCTGGAGACCATGGAACAGGGACTGTCATCTGACAGCGCCCTGGCCAGAGCATGCCGCTATCCGCTGAACCGGTGGGCTGCCATGGTCCGCTACTGCGATGACGGCCTGCTCGAGATCAGCAACAACCTGGTCGAGAATACGCTGCGCGGTGTCGCCTTGGGGCGCCGCAACTGGATGTTCGTCGGCTCGATCAAGGGCGGGCATGCCTCGGCGCTGTTCTACTCGCTGGTCGAAACCTGCAAGCTCAATGGTGTTGAGCCTGAGGCCTGGTT
>JAGWTB010000011.1 GCA_028869175.1 Sphingomonadales bacterium | reverse complement strand
ACGAACCATATCGGTTATATGCCCCAGCCGTGACGGGAGCGGTGGCGCATTGCGCAACGCGCTTCGCCCCGCGCTTACGGTCGGCGTCGCCTTCGGAGGCGATGCTCCGAAACTCCGGATGTGCGGATGAATAATGGGAGTATGCTCCCACGGTCGATGGAAGGGACGCCGCCCGCTCCATCATCGCCGCACACCGCAGGGCCGAGCTGGCAGTCCAGACGCGAAATCTTGCCAGCCGTTTGCAATCCAAAGTTCGCGTGACCAAGCCTGTCGTGTCCTCAGGCAAACCTTACGCCGGCCGTACCCGTCCGACGATTTTCCTCTCCCGGCGTTATCCGGTCTCGCCAGCCGGTGCATAGCTGCGCGTGTCACGCAGGGCCCCTCCACCTCCCGCTTCGCCGGCGGTCCCCCTCCCCAAAGCAAGTCTTTGGGGAGGATCTTATCGTGCCTCGATCCTCCCCATCGACTTGCGATGGGGAGGTGGCAGCCCGCAGGGCTGACGGAGGGGCAAGCCGCGCAGCGGCGCTTGCGCGCCGCCCCCTCCACCACCCGCTGCGCGGGCGGTCCCCCTCCCCATCGCAAGTCGATGGGGAGGAACCCTTTTTACCCACATTGCCCCCGGTGCAGCAGTTTGTGATCGGCCAGCACCAGCGCCATCATCGCTTCCACCACCGGCACGCCGCGAATGCCGACGCAGGGGTCGTGGCGACCCTTGGTGAACATCTCCGTCGCCTCGCCCTCGCGGGTGACGGTGGGCTGCGGGGTGAGGATCGAGCTGGTCGGCTTGAAGGCAACCCGCACCGTCACCGGCTGGCCGGTACTGATCCCGCCCGCGATGCCGCCCGCGTGGTTGGCAAGGAATTGCGGCCCGCCCCGCCCCGGGCGCATCGGATCGGCGTTCTGCTCACCGGTCAGCCGCGCGGCGGCGAAACCGTCGCCAATTTCCACGCCCTTCACGGCATTGATCCCCATCATCGCCGAGGCCAGATCGGCATCGAGCTTGCCATAGAGCGGTGCGCCCCAGCCTGCGGGAACCCCGGTTGCCATGCATTCGACCACCGCGCCGACAGACGATCCCGCCAGCCGCGCATCGTCGACGATTTTCTCCCAACGCACCGCCGCCGAGGCATCGGGGCAGAAGAACGGATTGTTGCGGATTTCGGCAGCGTCGAAGTTCGCCGGGTCGATGGCATCGCCGCCGATTTCGCTGACCCAGGCGAGGATCGCCACCTCGGGCACCGCCAGCCGCGCCACTGCGCCCGCCGCCACCCGTGCTGCCGTCTCGCGCGCGGAACTGCGCCCGCCGCCACGATAGTCACGGAAGCCGTATTTGGCGTCATAGGCATAGTCGGCATGGCCAGGGCGATAGGCCTTGGCGACGTCTGAATAGTCCTTGGAGCGCTGATCGACATTCTCGATCATAAGGCTGATCGGCGTGCCGGTGGTCCGCCCCTCGAACACGCCGGAAAGGATGCGCACCGCATCGGGTTCCTGCCGCTGGGTGGTGAATTTCGACTGGCCGGGCCGCCGCGCATCGAGGAACGGCTGGATCCAGCCTTCGGACAGTTCCAGCCCCGGCGGGCAGCCATCGACCACGGCACCCAGCGCGGGCCCGTGGCTTTCGCCCCAGGTGGTGAAACGGAACAGGCGACCGAAGCTGTTGACGGACATGCCATCGGCTTTGGCGCGTGATTGCGCCGCTGTCCATATCCGGTTTAGGAAGCAGGCGATGTATATGACCGTGTTCCGCAACCGCAAACGGGCCGACATGGATGTGCCAGCCTATCAGGCGGACAACGCCCGCATGGAGGAACTGGTCGCCGCTCTGCCCGGCTTCATCTCGATCAAGGGCTTCGTCGCCGAGGACGGCGAAGTGGTCGCCATCTCGCTGTGGGAGAGCGAGGAAGCCGCCAAGGCCTGGGCCAATCACCCCGAGCATCTGCGCGTTCAGGCGCGCGGCAGGTCAGACTATTACGAAAGCTACACCGTGTTTTCCTGCACCGACCCGCGCGTGCGCAGTTACGAAAGGCCGCTCGCGTGAGCATGATCCTCTATGGCATCCCCAACTGCGACACGGTGAAGAAGGCCCGCGTCTGGCTCGATGGCAGGGGGCTGGCCTACACCTTTCATGACTACAAGAAGCAGGGTGCGGACGCCGGCAAAATCGCGCAGTGGTGCGGCGCCGCCGGCTGGGAAAAGGTGCTCAACCGCGCGGGGACGACCTTCCGCAAGCTGCCCGATGCGGACAAGGCGGGGCTGGACGAGGCGAAGGCTATCTCTCTGATGGCGGCCAACCCGTCCTGCATCAAGCGGCCCATTGTCGAACATCCGGGCGGGCTGCTGGTCGGCTTCAAGGCCGACGAATGGGAGGCCGCGCTGGCATGAACATCACGCCTTGGCTGGGCACGCTCGAATGGATCGCGGCGGGGCTCGGCATGATCAACATCGTGCTGCTGGTGTTCCGTTCGGTGTGGAACTACCCCTTCGGCATCGCCTCGGTCGCGGTTTACATCTTCGTGTTCTTCGAGAGCAGGCTCTACGCCGAATCCGGACTGCAGGTGTTCTTCGTCCTCGCCCAGCTCTGGGGATGGTATCTCTGGCTGAAGGTGGGCGACGAGGACAACCGCGTGCCGGTGCGCTGGCTTGACTGGAGGAGCCGCGCGGTGTGGATCGTGGTGACGGCGGCGCTCAGCATCAACCTGGGCACGGCGATGCACCGTTTCACCAATGCCGCCATGCCCTATGCCGACAGCGCCATCGCCGGGGCCAGCGTCGCGGCGCAGATCCTGCTCGCCTACCGCCGGATCGAGAACTGGGTGCTATGGGTGCTGATCGATGTCGCCGCCGTGCTGCTCTACATCAATCGCGGGCTCTACCCGACAGCAGGTCTTTACGGCGGCATGCTGGTGATGAGCGTGGTCGGCCTGCGTGAATGGGTGATGGCGGAGCGCCAGCAGCGTTTCCGGCGATGATCCGGTTGTGCTTCCATGGTGCGGAAAGCACCGGCAAATCGGTGCTGGCCGGGCAACTCGGTCTGCCCTGGGTACCGGAATATGGCCGGACCTACTGCGAGGAGCACGGAACCGACCTGACCATGGCCGACCTTCTCGCCATAGCCGAGGGGCAGGACGCGGCCAATCGCGCGGCAGCGGCTTCCCGGGCACCCTTGCTGCTGTTCGATACCGATCAGTTGATGACCGCCGCCTGGGCCGAAATGCTGTTCGGCCAGGTGCCCGAAGTGCTGCTGGCCTATCCCAAGGCAGACCTCTACCTGCTGTTCGACCCCGACGTGCCATGGGTGGATGACGGCACGCGCTTTTTCGGCACGCCTGAAACACGCGCCCGGTTCGCCGCGCTGGCCGAAGACATGCTGCTGCGGGCACAGGTGCCGTTTCGCCGGATTTCGGGAAGCTGGAACGACCGCGAAGCGCAAGTGCGCGCGGTGATCGCAGAGCTGCTGGAACAGGCAGTGTAAAGCGGTGGTTGGACCACTTGAAACATTGACCCAAAACCCGGCCGTCCTGAACCTGTCGAAGGACTGCTTTTATTTTCAAGTCATTACGTGAGAGGCGCGAAGAAAAGGACGGTACTTCGACAAGCTCGGCACTGACGGGAAGTGGTTCAGATATCGCGCAACCTGCTAAACCGCTACGGCTTCGCCGCCCTGCAACCGGTGCGTGCAACCGAGCGCCTTGGCATCGCAATCGGCGCACAGCGCCGCCACAGTGCGCCAGCCGATAGCGCGCAGGCGGGCAGCGACGGCGGGGTCATGCCCGAGCGGCAGGAACAGCGTGTCGCGTGCTGTTTCGCCAAGCGCCAGTGCGTCGATCAACGGATCGGGATAGAGCGAGAAGCCTGTCGCCGGTTCATCGCCGGCACCGTCCGGACCGAGGATGGCATAGGTCCCGCCGCGGCCCAGCGCGCCGGCCAGCCCATCGGCATAGAGCGTGAAGCCGAACCATGACTGGTATTCGAACCCATGCCGTTCCGAGGGATCGAGCGTCAGCCGCGCCATGCTGCCCACCCGTGCCGCAATCTCGCGCAGCGCGGCAATGCGAGTGGCGAGCGCCCCGCCGGCATCGATCGCCGCCAGCCGCTCGATCGCGGCGTCGAACGGGCCGATGGCGGTGAGCAATGGCAGGTAGGCTTCGCCCCCCTGTGCCACCAGCGCCCCGGCATCCTTGGCATCGAGTTCGCGGCGGACTGCCTCGATCCGGTCAGCGGCGAGCGGCATGGCCTTGGCGGCGAGCGTGTCGACGAGGTCTGGCAGGGTGAAGTCTACCGAAATGCCGGTCGCGCCAGCCGCTTGCAGCGCCTCTATAGCGATGGCGACAACTTCGGCGGCAGCGGCAACGCTGTCCGATCCGATCAGTTCGGCGCCGATCTGCAGTCGCTCGCGCGTGGGATCGAGGCCGTCACCCTTGATGGTCAGGACCTGTCCGGCGTAACACAACCGCAAGGGCCGCTGAGCGCCGGCAAGGCTGGTGGCGGCGATGCGCCCGACCTGCACCGTGATGTCCGAACGCAAGGCCAGCGTCCGCAGGCTTGCAGGATCGACAAAGCGGAACATGCGGCGTGGCTGCACCCCCGCCATGCGGCTGGCCATCGACTTCTCGAATTCGATGGTCGGCGTCTGCACCCGGTCATACCCGTGACTGTCCAGCGCATCGAGCACCGCACGCTTCACGCGCGTTTCAGCGGCAGCACCGGCGGGCAGGCGGTCTTCAAGCCCTTCGGGCAACAGGTCGCGGTCGGAATTGTGCATTGCGGTCAGCCCCGGAAATTCGGCCGTGGCCCCGGCGGGTGCCGGGACCGCTGGCCTCCAGGTCGGACCTAGCGGCCAGCGGTCCCCGGTCAAGCCCGGGACAGCGGGTTAGTCAGAACGCCAGCGCCATCACCCGCTTCACGCCGGGCAACGTACGCGCCTGTTCGAGCACCGAGGCCGGAACCGCCGAGTCGAGCGACAGCAGCAACACCGCTTCCCCGCCCGCCTCGCGGCGGCCCAGGTTGAAGGTGCCGATGTTGAGACCGTTTTCGCCCAGCAGAGTACCGACCCGGCCAATGAAGCCCGGCGCATCTTCGTTGACGATATACATCATGTGGCCTTCAAGCTCGGCTTCAACCTTGATGCCGAACAGTTCGACCAGACGCGGTTCGGCATTGCCGAATAGCGTGCCGGCGACCGAACGCTCACCCTGGTCGGTGCGCACCGAAACGCGCACGAGCGTGTGGTAATCGCCTTCCTTCTCGGTCTTGACCTCGCGCACTTCCATGCCGCGCTCCTTGGCGAGGAAGGGGGCGTTGACCATGTTGACCGTGTCCGACTGGCACCGCAGGAATCCCGCCAGCACGGCGGCGATGATCGGCTTGGCATTGAGCTCTGCCGCAGCGCCTTCGGTGTGGATCGAAATCCGCGCGATCGAGCCGGTGGTGAGCTGGCCGACCAGGCTGCCCAGCTTTTCCGCCAACGCCATGTAGGGCTTGAGCTTCGGCGCTTCCTCGGCGCTGAGCGACGGCATGTTGAGCGCGTTGGTGACGCCGCCGTTGATCAGGTAATCGGAAAGCTGTTCGGCAACCTGGATGGCGACGTTGACCTGGGCCTCGTCGGTCGATGCGCCAAGGTGCGGGGTCGAGATGAAGTTCGGCGTGCCGAACAGCGGCGATTCCTTGGCCGGTTCCTTGACGAACACGTCCAGCGCCGCGCCGGCAACGTGACCCGAATCGAGCGCGTCCTTCAGCGCTTCCTCATCGATCAGCCCGCCGCGCGCGCAGTTGATGATGCGCACGCCCGGCTTGGTCTTGGCGAGGTTTTCGCGGCTGAGGATATTGCGCGTCTGATCGGTCAGCGGCGTATGCAGCGTGATGAAATCAGCCTTGGCCAGCAGCGTGTCGAGGTCTGCCTTCTCGACGCCCATCTCGATGGCGCGTTCGGGGGTGAGGAACGGATCGTAGGCAACGACCTTCATCCTGAGGCCGAGCGCGCGCGAGGCGACGATGGAACCGATGTTGCCGGCACCGATCAGGCCCAGCGTCTTGCCGGTTACTTCAACGCCCATGAAACCGTTCTTCGGCCACAGGCCCGCCTGGGTCTGGGCATTGGCTTCGGGAATCTGCCGGGCGAGCGCGAACATCAGCGCGATGGCGTGTTCGGCCGTGGTGATCGAATTGCCGAACGGCGTGTTCATCACCACGATGCCCTTCACCGAGGCGGCCGGGATGTCGACATTGTCCACGCCGATGCCGGCGCGGCCGATCACCTTGAGGTTGGTGGCGGCGTCGAGGATTTCCTTGGTCACCTTGGTCGAGCTGCGGATGGCCAGGCCATCATACTGGCCGATCATCGCCTTCAATTCTTCGGGCGTCTTGCCGGTGATGACGTCCACGTCGCAGCCGCGCTCGCGGAAAATCTGCTCGGCGCGGGGGTCCATCTGGTCGGAAATGAGGATCTTGGGCTTGGTCATGGTAAACCTCGTCGTTCCCGCGAAGGCGGGAATCCATCTCCCGTCGTCGCGTCTTGATGTGTCAGGAGTTGGATCCCCGCCTTCGCGGGGATGCCGATCAGGAATTTGCTGCTTGCACTTCGGCCACGACCGTTTCGTAGGCCCAGTCGAGCCAGGGCCCGAGCGCCTCGATGTCGGCGGTATCGACCGTCGCGCCGCACCAGATGCGCAGGCCGGCCGGCGCATCGCGATAGCCAGCGATGTCATAGGCCGCGCCCTGCTTTTCAAGCGCGCCGGTCATCGCCTTGATGAAGTCCGCATCCGCGCCCTCGACCGAGAGGCAGACCGAAGTCTTCGAGCGGCTCGCCGCATCGGCGGCAAGGTGTGAAAGCCACGAACGCTCGGCGACGATCTTGTCGAGCGCCGCCGCGTTGGCATCGCTGCGTGCCTGCAGGCCCTTCAACCCGCCGAGGCCCTTGGCCCATTCGAGCGCGAAGATCGCGTCTTCGACCGCAAGCATCGAGGGGGTGTTGATCGTCTCGCCCTTGAACACGCCCTCGGCGAGCTTGCCCTTGGACATCAGGCGGAACACCTTGGGCAGCGGCCAGGCAGGGGTGTGCTGCTCCAGCCGCTCGACCGCACGGGGGCCAAGGATCAGCACGCCATGGCCGCCTTCACCGCCCAGTACCTTCTGCCAGGAAAAGGTGGCGACATCGATCTTGTCCCAAGGAATGTCGTAAGCGAAGACCGCGCTGGTCGCGTCGGCGAAGCACAGGCCCTCGCGGTCGTCAGCAATCCAGTCGCCGTTCGGCACCCGTACGCCCGAAGTGGTGCCATTCCAGGTGAACAGCACGTCGTTCGACCAGTCGACCGCGCCCAGATCGGGCAGCTGGCCATAGTCGGCACGGACAATCGTGGGATCCAGCTTGAGCTGCTTGGCCACGTCGGTCACCCAGCCCTCGCCGAAGCTTTCCCAGGCCAGCGTGGTAACGGGACGCGCGCCGAGCATGGTCCACATGGCCATTTCGAAAGCGCCGGTATCGGACCCCGGAACGATGCCGATACGGTGGGTATCGGGCAGCTCAAGCACTTCGCGCATCAGGTCGATGCAAAGAGCCAGACGCGACTTGCCGATCTTGGCGCGGTGCGAGCGACCAAGGCATTCGGTGGCGAGCTTTTCGGGGGCATATCCGGGCGGCTTGGCGCAGGGACCGGAAGAGAAGAACGGACGCGCGGGTTTGCGCGCCGGCAGTTGTGCAGTCATGTAGTCTCTCCTTGCAGAGAGCACGCGCGGCGTTGGGACCGCGTGGCCCGGGGGCGCTCCTAGAGAGGCGCGGGCCGAAGTCAAGCGAAGGTTGCGCCGCGAAGACCGCCATTGCCGGTTCTCCACCACAATCATCCCCGCTCGTTTCGAGCGCAGGGCGGGAAGCGCGGCGGATGCTTATCCCCGCGTTAACCAGAAATGCACGGCTCGGCTTAACCATCCAGGGCGCATGTTCCGACCATGCGCCGGATAGCCCCCCTCCTGCCCCTGCTCGCCAGCCTGAGCGCCTGCGTGGACATCCCGCAGGTACAGGCCCCGCAGCGCCGCACAGTGCAGCAATCGACCGCCGTGTTCACGCCCCGGCCCGACGAGCGACAGTGCCTCGCCAACCTTGGCGCGACGCGGGCCAATTTCACCCCGCTGCCCGATCAGTATTTCGGCGCGGGCTGTTCGACGCTGAACACCGTCCGCCTGGCCAGCCTGCAGGGTGACAACGCGGCGCTGGCCCTGTCAAACCTCGGCCCGGTCACCTGCCCGCTGGCGAGCACTTTCGCGGGCTGGGCTCGCTTCGGCGTGGACCGCGCCGCGCGGCAGGTGCTGGGCAGCCCGCTGGTGCGGATCGAAACGATGGGCAGCTACAACTGCCGCAACGTCGCCGGCACGGAACGCCGCTCTGCCCACGCCACCGCCAGCGCCATCGACGTATCGGGATTCGTGCTGGCCGACGGGCGGCGGATCACCGTGCTGGGCAACTGGTCCCAAGGCACGCCGCAGGAGCGCCAGTTCCTCACCCTGATCCACGCCAGCGCCTGCAAGCGCTTCGGCACGGTCCTCGGCCCCGCCTACAACGCCGCCCACCGCGATCACCTGCATGTGGAGCTGGGGGGCGGGGCGTTCTGCCGCTAGGCTTGCAGATCACTGGCAAGAATGTCATTAAAGAAACTCAAACGAGAGTTTCTTGCATGTCCGTCCAGATCAACATCAAGAACCAGAAAACCCGCGCTCTGCTGGACGAAATTGTTCAGCGCACCGGCGAAAGCGTGACCGAAGCGGTAACCGCAGCGCTGGAAAAGCGACTGCGCGAATTGACGCGTGACGAAAAGCTGGCGCGGGTGCGCGAACTGACCAAGGGCATCGCCGACCGGCTGGTCGAACCGTGGAAGTCGATGGACCACGGTGAAATGCTTTATGACGAAAACGGTCTGCCGAAGTGATCGTCGATTCATCGGCGCTCGTCGCGATCATGCGCCGCGAGCCTGAAGCCGATTCGTTCAGCGAAGCCATCCTTGCCGCCGATACCCCGATGATGTCGGCGGCGAGCTATCTCGAATCCGGCATCGTGATCGACCGCTCCCGCAATCCCCAAGCCAGCGCAGACTTTGATCGCGTGATCGATGCGCTCAGCCTGTCCATCGCCCCGGTTACAGCATCGCAAGCCCGGCTCGCCCGCGAGGCCTATCGCCGGTACGGCAAAGGCACCGGGCATCCCGCCGGACTCAACTTCGGCGATTGCTTCTCCTATGCCCTCGCCATCGAAGCGGGCAAACCGCTGCTTTTCAAGGGCAACGATTTCACCCAGACCGATCTTGCAGATGCGGCCAATCAGTCCTTTTAAGCAGTGACGCGGCGGCACGTTCTGCCGACAAGCGGCTGCCTCAGGGATTGAGCAAAACCTCTGAACTCACCAGAAACCCGCCGATTGCCACGCGGTTGTGCGTTGAATCGATGGCATTGACCGTGCACTTGAGCTGATGGTTGCCTAGCTTCAGGTTGGTGAAGTTGAGCTTGGGATAAGCGGGCGAAGGGTTCGCCGCGATACCGAGCAGGAAGCCCTGATCGGGCTGAACCGCGCCATCGACGGTGCAGGACAGGTTTGCCGCATCCAGCGTTGCGCCCTGAATGAAGCCCAGCGTTGTTCCCGAGAAATCCAGCGAAAAACTTTCGCCCGCCATGCAGACAAGGCTGTCGTTCAGGTAGGACAAATTGCTGGGCACCGCACCGCGACCACAGCCGGTCGCAGCTGAAACCGGGACAATCCGGGCATCGGCAAGATTGGTCTGGGCAAAGTACTTGGACGTGGCGGCGGGTGTGATCGTTGCCGTTGGCAGATAGGTGTCGAGGCGGGCCTTGACCGCATTGAAGTAGATGGAATGCCCGGCTGCCGAGGGGTGGACGTTGTCCGGCAGCAGCGCCGACACAGTCTGACTGCCTGAAATGACGTTCTGCCACAGCGACGCGCCCGCATCGATGAACAACATGCCTTCTTCCGCGCTGATCTGGCTGGTGTATTGGGTTACGGGCGGAAGCTGGCCAGCACGCCTGGCGGTTTCTTCGCCGGCATGGGTCAAGGCCACGTAGATGATCATGACCGATGGATTGCGCTGACGAAGCTGATGTACCACCGCATCGGTGTAGGACCAGACTTCGCCCTTCGTGGCACCTGAATCATTGATCGTAAGTTCGATAAAGGCGATGTCAGGCACAAAATCCCCAAGTTCGGCCTTGATCCGGTAAGCCCCGAACATCGCGCCGGTACCCGGGACACTGAAGTCCTTGACCACCACCGAACGATACTTGCCGGCGAGGTACTGGCCGGTCTGGTAAGACCATGTATTGGCCGGCGCATAGTCCGCACCATAGGTAACCGAAGCACCGATGAAGGCCACCTTCATGTCACGATCAAACGGTGATGGCGTCGGTGTTGGCGAGGGCGTTGGACTGGGTGTGGGAGTCGGCGTTGGTGTGGGGGCTGGCGTTGGTGTAGGGGTCGGTACCGGCGCACTGGCCACGCTGCCGCCAGTCGATCCACCACAGCCGCTGAGCAAGAGCGGCAAGAGAACACTGGCGAGAGAAAAACGAAGGACTGCTTTACAAGTGAACGTAACCATTACCGAACGATAGCAGTAACATCATTCGTATTCGCCCTTAGACCAATCCGATATGGATTGGTTTATCAGCCATCCTTGCCCGAATAAAACGAATAGTCCGGCAAGCTCTCAAACGCCAGTTTCAGTGCTTCACCCCAACCGGCTGACACCGCGCGGTAATAGGCGTTTTCGGCGGTGATGCGGCGGGCGTGGGCGGGTTCGAAACGGTCGCGCTCGATCACCAGCAGGTCCAGCGGCATGCCGACCGAGAGGTTGGCTTTCAATGTCGAATCGAAGCTGACCATCATCAGCTTGACCGCGTCCTCGAAGCTCATCGATCGTTCGTAGCCGCGGATCAGGATCGGGCGGCCGTACTTGGTTTCGCCGATCTGGAAGAAGGGCGTATCGAAACTCGCCTCGATGAAATTGCCTTCGGGGTAGATCATGAACAGGCGCGGTTCCATGCCCTTGATCTGGCCGGCCAGGATGACCGAGGCCGTGAAGGTGCCCGATCCGGTCATGCCGTTGCCTTCGTCGCACGACTTGATCGTATCGCGCAGCAGCCCGCCGACGATCTGGGCGATCTTGAACATGGTCGGCGCTTCAAGCAGCGTGTTGTGCCGGTCGCCGGGTGCCTTGTTGCGTTCTTCGAGTTGGCTGACCACAGCCTGGGTGGTGGCAAGGTTCCCCGCCGTCATCATCGCGACGATCCGCTCTCCCGGCACCGTCCAGTGGAACATCTTGCGGAAGGTCGAGATGTTGTCGACGCCCGAATTGGTGCGGGTGTCGCTCATCAGAACCAGCCCGTTATCGATCGTCATTCCTACGCAATAGGTCACGGCAGATTGCTCCCCTCTCCTGCCGCTTACTGTTCCGCAAGCTGTTGTTCAACCGCCAGACTCACCTTCAGCGCGCTGTCCCCCGTGCCGTAGGATATGCCGGTGACCGGCGCGGCGTCGCGATAGTCGCAACCGGTGGCGACGCGAACATAGCGCGAATCGGGGCTGATGCCGTTCGATACGTCGAAACCGACCCAGCCCAGTCCTTCGACATGGGCTTCGGCCCAGGCATGGCCTGCTTCCTGATCGATACGGTCATCCATCATCAGGTAGCCGCTGACATAGCGGGCCGGCACGCCGAGCAACCGGGCGCAGCCGATGAATACCTGCGCATGGTCCTGGCAGACGCCGTGCCCGGCAACCAGCGCCGCCTCGGCAACGGTGGTCGCATTGGTTACGCCGATCTCGTATTGCATCGCCGCCAATACCGCTTGCGACAGGGCATGGAGCGAAGCGAGCGGATCGGACCGGTCGGCCCCCAGCCCCTGCACCAGTCCGCGCATCCGCGCGCCAGGGCGGGTGAGCGGGGTCTGCTTGATGAAGGCCCACATCGGCATGTGCCCGGTGTGGACACCAAGCACTCCGGCATTGTCCGCAGTATCGACCGTGCCGGTGCAGGCGATGGTGATCTCGCGCGTACCCGGCTCCACCGAGATCAGAGTCGTGCGGTTGTGGTGCTGATCGTCATATTCGGCTTCCAGCTTCGCGCCGCCCAGCGCCATGTTCCAGGCGACAACCTGCTGGCCATGGGTGGATTTGGGCGTCAGGCGCAGGCGCTGCAGCCCGTGCGCCACCGGATGATCGAAAAGGTAATGGGTTGTGTGGCGGATCGAGAGGCGCATCAGGCAACGAACCTGTAATCGTGGACAATGGCGCTGGCGACCTGCTGGTTGCAGGCGATGAAATCGACGATGAATTCATGCAGCCCGCGCTCGAAGATCTGCTCGATCGTGGTCTGGTGCAGCTTGGCTCCGACATCGCGCAACATGACGTGTGCCGGGATTTCGTGGCCATATTCGCGCGCAAGATAGCCCATGTTGCCACGCAGCTTCTCATAGCTCGCGGCAAGGCTGCGCGGAAAACGACCGTCAAGAATGAGGAATTCAGCGATCCCGCGCGGATCCATCGCACCGGCATTGAGCCAGCGGTAGGCCCGGTCTCCCGCCAGCGAGCGCAGCACGGTTTCCCACTGGCTGTTGTCAAGACTGGAACCAACCCAGGCAATCGACGGCAGCAGCACGTAGTATTTCACGTCAAGGATGCGCGCGGTATTGTCGGCGCGTTCGAGATAGGTGCCGATCCGCGCAAAATTGAAAATCTCGTTGCGCAGCATGGTGCCTTCCATCGCGCCGCGCACCAGCATGGTCTGACGGCGCACGGCGACCAGCACTTCACCGATGGTGTTCGGCTTCACCGGGCGGGCCAGCATCTCCTTCAGGACCATCCAGGCCTCGTTGGTCGCTTCCCACACATCGCGGGTGATCGCGGTGCGTACCGAACGCGCGTTGGTCCGGGCGTTTTCCAGCATGTGCAGCACGCTGCCCGGATTGTCCTTGTCCCGCAGGACGTAGTTGATCACGGCGTTGCCCGAATATTCGAGTCCGCGCGCGGCGAAATCGGCGTCGAGCCCGATCGTCACCAGCACCGAGCGCCATTCGTCGCTCGCCCGCGTTGACCCGCGCGTCAGCGCCAGGCGCAAGCCCGCCTCCAGCAGCCGCGCGGTATTCTCCGCGCGTTCGAGATAGCGGAACATCCAGAATATGCCGTTGGCCGAACGTCCGAGCATCCTAGATTCCCCTCCTCTTCAGAGGAGGGGCAGTGAGACTTGACCTTGCGCGGCAAGGCATAGTCGCAGCGGGGTGGTGGTGCGCACCAAGCGAAACGCTGCGCGCTTCGCCACCACCCCCGACCCCTCCTCTGAAGAGGAGGGGGGAGACAGAAAGTTCGTCCGCCATCACCATCAGTCCTCCAGCACCCAGGAATCCTTGGTGCCTCCGCCTTGCGACGAGTTGACCACAAGCGATCCCTTCTTCAGCGCCACCCTGGTCAGCCCACCGGGGGTGATGTCGATGCCATCGGGCGAAACCAGCACGAAAGGCCGCAAGTCCACATGGCGCGGAGCGAGGCCGGCCTTGGTGAAGATCGGCACGGTCGACAGCGACAGCGTCGGTTGGGCGATGTAGTTTTCCGGGTGTGCGCGCAGCTTCTTCTCGAAGGCGGCGATTTCGGCCCTGGATGAGGTTGGTCCGATCAGCATGCCATAACCGCCCGATCCGTGGACTTCCTTCACCACCACATCCTTGAGGTTGTCGAGCACGTACTTCAGCGATTCTGCTTCCGAACAGCGCCAGGTCGGCACGTTCTGCAGGATCGGTTTTTCACCGGTGTAGAATTCGACGATCTCAGGCATGAAACTGTAGATCGCCTTGTCATCGGCAATGCCGGTGCCCGGCGCGTTGGCGATGGTGACGCCGCCGGCGCGATAGACATCCATGATGCCCGATACACCCAGCGCCGATGCCGGGTTGAACGACAAGGGATCGAGGTATTCGTCATCGACCCGGCGATAGATCACGTCGATCGGCTCATAGCCGCGCGTGGTGCGCATGGCGATGCGCCCGTCCACCACGCGCAGGTCGCTGCCTTCGACCAGTTCGGCTCCCATCTGGTCGGCAAGGAAGGCATGTTCGAAATAGGCCGAATTGTAGATGCCGGGGGTCAGCACCGCGACAACCGGACGGCCATTGCACGCCGGCGGAGCGCAGGCGGCAAGACTCTTGGCCAGACGGCGCGGATAGTCCTGCACCGGACGGACGTTGACCCGGGTGAACAGTTCCGGGAACATCGCCATCATCGTTTCGCGGTTCTCCAGCATGTAGGAGACGCCGCTCGGCGTGCGCGCATTATCTTCCAGCACCATGAAATCGTCTGGGCCGGTGCGGACGAGATCGATGCCGACGATGTGGGTATAGACCCCGCCGGGCGGCGTAAAGCCCACCATCTCGGGCAGGAATGCAGCGTTGTCGCGCAGCAATCGTTCGGGCAGCCGGCCCGAGCGGACGATTTCCTGGCGGTGATAGAGATCGTGGAGGAAGGCGTTGAGCGCCCGCACCCGCTGCTCGATCCCGCGCGACAGCTTGCGCCATTCGGCAGCGGTGACGATGCGCGGAATCATGTCGAACGGGATCAGCCGCTCTTCCCCGGCATTGTCGCCATAGACGTTGAAGGTGATGCCAGTGCGGCGGAAGAACAGCTCCGCCTCTTCGTTCTGCCGTCGCAGCCAGTCCTTGTCCTGTTCTTCGTACCAGGCATTGTACCCGGCATAGGCCGCGCGGACCGAGCCGTCAGGTTCGACCATTTCGTCAAAGGACGCAGATGCTGTGGCGTTCATCGCGACTCCCGTTTGACCGTAGTGTTGCAACACGAATGCGCGATTGCCAAGCGACAAATTGCTGCACTTGCGAAATAAGTTCGGACAGCCGCCTCGATTGACGCCGGTCAAGGTGGCCCCGGCGTAAGTATGTCTCTTTCCCGGCAAATTTTCGCACGAGAGGACAATGGCTGCAACCGTTCTGGATGCCCGCGCCGCGATGGAGCAATCGCTTGACGCTGTCGCCGAAGCGGGGATCGACATCGTCCCGGTTGTCTTCGCGCGGCTGTTCGCTGCGCACCCGCAGGATCGCGCGATGTTTCACAACCCCGGCGCATCCGAGGGGGCCATGGTCACCGAAATCATGACCATGCTGCTTGCCCAGGCTGCCGGCGAGCCGTGGGTGCCGATGATGATGCGCCATCAGGTTGCCACGCACCACGATCATGGGCTGATACCGGTCGAACGCTATCGCCAGACGCTTGACCTGTTCATCGACGTGCTGGCCGAAACCGCCGGTCCGCGCTGGCTGCCCGCGCATGAGCAGGCATGGCGCGGCGAGGTGGACCGGCTTTCAGCGCTTATCGAGAAGCATTACTGATCCTGTGCCCCGCCCGGCACGCCGCGTGCGGCACGCATTGCGTATTCGGGATCGTCTTCGGGCTTGCCGACGCAGGCCATGACGGCAGCGTGAATGTCCTCCAGCGGCTGGCGGAATTCGGGATAGGGCAGGATGTAGAACTGATCCCTGGCCATGGCTTCTAGGACATATCCGGCAAGCCGTTCGGGCTCCATGCCGATGTCGATGATCTGCTTCAGCCGGGCCTCGTCTTCAGGCGTTCCGGTGTAATACCCGGTGTTGGCAAGGTGCGCGGGGCGAGTCTTGAGCGACTGGTGGATGTTGGTCCGCACCGCGCCGGGACACAGCATCGACACCCGAACCTTCGTTGCTGCCAGATCCATGTTGAGGCTTTCCGAAAGCCCGCGCACCGCCATCTTGGTGGCGGTGTAGATGCCGCAGCCGGGTAGAGCGACGAAGGCAGACATCGAGGCGGTGTTGACCACGTGGCAATCGTCGCCCCGCGCCAGCATCCGGGGTAGGAAGGTGCCGATGCCGTTGATAACGCCATAGAGGTTGACGTCGATCTGCCACTGCCAGTCTTCCGGCGTGGCATCCTGGATCGGCCCGAAGTGCGAAACGCCGGCGGTGTTGAACAGCATTTGCACCGGCCCGAGGCGTTCTTCCACCGCGTCCGCCGCCTGCGCGTAGGCCGCACGGTCCGTAATATCGAGCTTCACTGACATCACCGGAGTGCCCTGCGCGGCAAACCATGCCGCCGCCTCGTCCAGATGATCCTGCCGGACATCGGCAATGGCGACCTTCGCGCCAGCCTTGACCAGAGCCTTGGCCTGGCCGAGCGCCACGCCCGAACCGCCGCCGGTCACGAATGCTGTCTTGCCTGCAACGCTGGTCATGCCGCCTCTCCGCCAATTGTCAGTATTGCATACAAACAACCGGACGGCGGCGCGAGAGTCAAGCGCGGGCGATCAGTCGTTCCGGTCGATCTGGCGCAACACTTCGGCGATGGCGGTCGGATCGTGGGCGAAGCCCAGGTGGTTGCACCGCACCGCCACGGCGCGGTCGCGCTCGCCCGGGCGTCCGCAGGCTGAGCGCGGCGAAACGATGCCGTCGCGCGGGCTCCACAGGGCCACGGTGGGCACCGGCGGCTTTTCGGCGAAGTCGCAGACTACCGGGGGCTCATCGACCGGGTGACCGGTCACCATCTGATAGGCCCGCCACGCGTTGTTCGCACGCCTATCGCCCGAGAAGGGTGATCCCATGGTGATGACCTTGCCCACCGCTTCGGGCCGCAGCTTGGCGATCTCGCGCGCGAAAAGCCCGCCCAGGCTCCAGCCGACCAGCACAACTGGTGCGCCCTCTATCCGGGCGAGCCCGGCAACGCGCGAGACTAGATAGGCGAAGTTCTCCGGGGTCGGCCCAAGGTTGAAGCCCAGCCCCCAGTCATGCGCCCGGTGCCCTGCCGCATCCAGCGCGCGCGCCATCTTGCGCATCCGCAAAGGGTGCGCACCGAAACCGGGGAGCAGCATGACCGTCTGCGGGCGCTGCGCCGCAGGCGCTTCGTCGGCCGGGCGGACCATATGGCCCAGCGCGCCGATCTCTCCGAGCAGCAGGCGCAGCGAAGGCCCGGCGGTACCCGATGGACGCGGCTGGCTCGCCAGCGAAGCGCGCCGCGCGATTTCGGCGCGCGCCGCCAGGGTACGCTCCCCCGCCTCGCGCCAAAGCTGGCTGCCCGTGGAATAGGCTGCGTCACGCAGGGATGAAATCATGTCCATGCCACCCTCCTGCCAGCCCGAAGGCTACGCAGGATGAACGCGCCGCTGGCCAGCACGTTCCTCACCCCGTGCAATCGCCCGTCCGGTGCGAGGTCATCGACATGGTCATGTTCATCGGCATCTTGGCATCGACCTGCGCCTCGGTGGTCAGCGTCATCGCCGAATCGTCCGGCCCGTAGCTGCCCGACATGGTCATGGTCTGCAGCCCCGGGCCGCGATGGCAGGTCATCTTGCCTTCCACCTTGCCGCCACCCATCGAGAAACTGTCATACTGGCAATCGGGCATGGTACGGCGGAACATGCCGCCGTTCGGCTGATCGAGCTGGGCCTGGGTAACACAGGCCGAGACGACCTTTTCCATGCCCATCGCCTTCTGCATCTGGCCCGCGACCTGCGGCGGCAGGCCGGGCATGTCCAGCTTCTCCACCTTCATGCGGGTTTCCCACTGACCAGGCCGCATCTTCACCTCGCCCGAATTGGCCACCTTTTCCGCCACGGAAGCGACACTTTCGTTCTTCGCCTCGACACTGTTCTTCTTGCCGCATCCCGCCAGCGCCAACACGGCAAGCGCGCCAAGCGCAATCGTAGTGGTCCGCATACCAACTCGCTCCCGACCGTTACATCTCCACTGCAGGCTAGCAGCCGCGGCCGCTAACGTCGATCAGGCATTGTCATCCGCAAGGCCGCCTTGAGCGATGCCAAGCGCGCCAAGCAGGAAATTCGGCGCGACCGGCTTTGCCAGACATGGCACGGTGAAACATTCGGCAGCGATGTCTCGCATGTCGTCGCTGGCGGTCACGAAGATGAACGGCACACCGCACTGCCGCAATCGGATTGCCAATGCCTGAGTGGAAACGCCCGACGCCCAGGTTTCCAACACCGCCGCTACCAGGCTGCCACCGTCGATCCATTCGCGCGCCTGTTCGATCGTGGCCACGACGTGGACGCGAGCAAAGCCGGCATCCGCCAGCATCTGCGCCGTACCGTAGCCGACCAGCGCGTTGTCATCGACGACGAGTACCGTGCCGCGCATGTCCATTCCGGTATCCCGCAAGGGCGCGCCATGCGCCGTTTCAGTCAGAACCTACCGGGTTGTCGCCAAAGGTCTGTCCACTAGTGAACACTGTGCGGAACATTCTGCACACAGCGGCGTTTGATCCGGGAGACCCTGATCGGAGGACCGGATGGACCTTGCCAACAACCTGATCACCGCACTGTCACAACCGGATCGCGATGCCCTGACCGCACCCGGAACGCTTTCATCCTTTGCGTCGGGCCAGGTGATTTACGAGCCGGGCGATTCGGTAGACTATTGTTACTTCCCGCTGGGCCCGGCCATCGCCAGCTTCCTGGTCGTCCTTGAAGACGGCATGGCGGTGGAAACAACGATGGTTGGCAAGGAAGGGGCAATCGGCGGGGTAGTGAGCCATGGCAAGCTTCCAGCCTTTTGCCGCTCGATTGCGGTACACTCGGGGCAGTTCCTGCGCATTCCGGTTGCCGAACTGGAAATGGCGAAGCGGCAATCGCCGGCAGTCGCCAACCTGTTCAACCGCTATGCCGATTGCCTGATTGCGCAGGTGTTCCAGTCGGTCGCCTGCAACGCCTCGCACTCGATCGAAATGCGCGCGGCGAAATGGATTGTCGCCGCGGTCGAGCGTAGCGAGAACACCCACATCGCCATCATACAGGACCAATTCGCCGCGTTGCTGGGTGTCGGGCGCAGTTATGCCAGCCGTGTGCTGCAGCGGTTCAAGGCGGAAGGCCTGATCCAGGTCCGGCGCGGCGGCATGGACGTACTGGATTGCCAGCGGTTGAAGCATCTGTCGTGCGATTGCAACGATGTGGTGCATCGCCACTTCGACAGAGTGCTGCGCGGGGTCTATCCGGACTGAGTCCTGCCGCCGGTCTGTGCGCCACACGCGCCTGCACCCTTGCTTGCCCCCGCTTTGTTCTCCATATCCTGCGTCATGGCAGAACTCGTGATCCGCAGGGGGCTGGAAGAGCCCGACACCTCTGGCAACTTCGTGCCGCACAAGCCGCAGCGGCCGGAAAAATCGGATGGCGGGCGGCCCTTCCGAATTGTGTCCGAATACCAGCCAGCTGGTGACCAGCCGACTGCCATCGCCGATCTCGTCGAAGGCATCCGCGCGGACGACCGCACCCAGGTGCTGCTCGGCGTCACCGGATCGGGCAAGACCTTCACCATGGCGCAGGTGATCGAGGCGACGCAGCGGCCGGCGCTGATCCTTGCCCCCAACAAGATCCTCGCCGCGCAGCTCTATGGCGAGATGAAGAGCTTCTTCCCCGACAATGCGGTGGAATATTTCGTTTCCTATTACGATTACTACCAGCCCGAAGCCTATGTTCCGCGCAGCGATACCTACATCGAGAAGGAAAGCTCGGTGAACGAGGCGATCGACCGGATGCGCCATTCGGCCACCCGCGCGCTGCTGGAGCGTGATGATGTGATCATCGTCGCTTCGGTTTCCTGCCTCTATGGCATCGGTTCGGTCGAAACCTATTCGGCGATGATCTTCGACCTGAAGAAGGGCGGCACCGAGGACCAGCGCGAGATCATCCGCAAGCTCGTCGCGTTGCAATACAAGCGCAATGATGCCGCCTTCCAGCGCGGCAATTTCCGCGTGCGGGGCGATAATCTGGAGATCTTCCCCAGCCACTATGAAGACATGGCCTGGCGGATCAGCTTCTTCGGCGACGAGATCGAGGACATCAGCGAGTTCGACCCGCTCACCGGCAAGAAGGGTGCGAGCCTGAATACGGTGCGGATTTACGCCAATTCGCACTATGTCACTCCCGGCCCCACCATGAAGCAGGCCGCCGACGCGATCCGCTTCGAGCTGGCCGAGCGGCTCAAGGAACTGGAGGCAGAGGGCAAGCTGCTCGAACACCAACGGCTGGAGCAACGCACCCATTTCGATCTCGAAATGATCGCCGCCACCGGCTCCTGCGCCGGGATCGAGAACTACAGCCGCTTCCTCACGGGCCGCCTGCCGGGCGAGCCACCGCCGACCCTGTTCGAATACCTGCCCGACAATGCCCTGCTGTTCGTCGATGAAAGCCACCAGACCGTGCCGCAGATCGGTGCGATGAGCAAAGGCGATCACCGCCGCAAGATCACCCTGGCCGAATATGGCTTCCGCCTGCCAAGCTGCATCGACAACCGCCCGCTGCGGTTCAACGAATGGGACGCGATGCGCCCGCAAACCGTGGCCGTTTCCGCCACGCCGGGCGGCTGGGAGATGGAGCAATCGGGGGGCGTCTTCGCGGAACAGGTGATCCGCCCCACCGGACTGATCGACCCGCCGGTGGAAATCCGCCCGGTGGAAGACCAGGTGCAGGACTGCATCGAGGAATGCCGCAAGGTTGCCGCCGCCGGCTATCGCACCCTCGTCACCACCCTGACCAAGCGCATGGCGGAAGACCTCACCGAGTTCATGCACGAGGCCGGCCTGCGCGTGCGCTACATGCACAGCGATGTCGAAACGCTGGAGCGCATCGAACTGATCCGCGACCTGCGACTGGGCGTCTATGACGTGCTGGTCGGCATCAACCTGCTGCGCGAGGGGCTGGACATTCCCGAATGCGGCCTCGTCTGCATCCTCGATGCCGACAAGGAAGGCTTCCTGCGCAGCGAAACCAGCCTGATCCAGACCATCGGCCGCGCCGCGCGCAACGTCGATGGCCGGGTGATCCTCTATGCCGACCGCATGACCGGATCGATGGAACGCGCCATCGCCGAAACCGACCGTCGCCGCGAAAAACAACGCGCCTACAACCTCGAACACGGCATCACCCCGGAAAGCATCAAGCGCGACATCCACAACATCGTCGCCGACACGGCGAGCCGCGATGGGGTGCTGGTCGAGATCGAGGATGACGGGGTGAACAACCTCGTCGGCCACAACCTGCGCGGCTACATCGAGGACCTGGAAAAACGCATGCGCGCGGCAGCGGCGGACCTCGAATTCGAGGAAGCCGGCAGATTGCGCGACGAAATCCGGCGGCTGGAGGCGAGCGAACTGGGCCTGCCGGAAGGCGAGCGGAAAGCGCCGCTGGTGGGTAGGAGCAACGAGGGCAAGCCGGGGACGCGGGAGGGACGGTTTGGGAAGCAGGGCAGGACGAAGTGGGGGCGGTGATGCTTGCAATTTTCGGTGATTTTTGCTAGCAGATGATGCCGAATTGGAGAAGCGCAATGGCTACTGCCACGATCCGCAAGGTCGATGATCGCGATTACGCCACGATTGGCGAGATGGCCGAGGCGCATGGCCGGTCGATTTCCGAGGAACTGCGCTGCCTGATCGCCGAAGCCGCGCGCAAGCGCCGGGTTGAAACGCTGCTGGTGGAAATGCATGAATTCCGGAAGCGCAATCCGCTCAAGCTGCCTGAAGGAACGACATCGCTGGACCTGCTGCGCGAAGAGCGCGATTCCTGGTGATCGTCGTTGATGCCAGTCTGGCACTCAAGTGGTTCCTCGACGAAGCCTTGTCGGATGAGGCAGAGGCGTGGTTCGTGGCACATGGTGGTACCATCGCCGTCCCGCACGTTTTCCTGACCGAAGTAACCGGCGTGCTGGTCCGTCGGGCCAATATCGACAAGGCTCTCCGTCGTGAGACCGAGGATTCGCTTGCCCGCTTCGCTGCCCTGTTTGATGAGCAGTTGATCGTGGCGAAATCGATGGATCAACACCAGATGGTGCAGGCAGCAAGACTGGCCCTCGATCTCGGCCATCCGCTCAAGGATTGCATATACCTCGCGCTGGCAATGGAACTGGGCTGCGAACTGGCGACCTGCGACGCGCGTTTCGCGGAGAAGGCTAGGGCTAGCCACCCTGAGATCACACTGCTGGGAGAGTTGTGAAGGATCGAAGAAACTCCACGCCTGTCGGAGTGAGATGAGGGCGCTATTGCGGAATCAACATTTTTCATCTAATTAGTGATAATTGTTGATTTAGGAAATTCCGCATGAAAGCAATCCGCGCTCCCGAGTTTGGTGCCAGATTTCGGCAATCCTGCGATTTGGCCGCTCAATGCCCGCAAAAAGGCGATGGCCGCTACATCTGGATAATAAAGCAGTATCAAAAACTTACTGGTGTGACGCTTGCCCCTGAAAACTGTCGCAAGTGGCACGAAGGTGAAGCACAACCTCGAAGAGACAAAACACCCATCTTGGCGGAAATCTTTGGCGTCAATCCCGTTTGGCTTGAAACGGGATCAGGCTCGCCAACCCCTGCATTGTCACCAAATGAGATCCAGAGTGAAACGGCCTTGTCAAAGGCAAATTCAATATCCTCGATTCTCAGCTTTATTCCCATTCCAATCCGTCCAAATGTGGACGTTGAGATTAGAAATCTACCGCACAACTTAACGCGGATCGAGGCTGATAGAATTTGCGGGGTAATTCAAGCTTACGTCGATCCGCGCGCGCAGAAGCCATGACCAAGCCAGCAAGACTCTACGCCCTGCTCCTGCAATCAACCGACCGCTCGGTCGCTTTCCGGGATTTCCTCGCGATGATCGAAGCCTTCGGGCTTGTCCACATTCGCACCAAGGGCAGTCATCGCTCATATGCGCATGATGCCTGCCCGGCGCTGCTGGTTGTTCAGCCGAAGGGCAAGGACGCAAAGCGCTATCAGGTTCGTGCTTTTCTTGGTATTGTCGAGGAGTACGGTCTCAAGATGGACAAGTGATGCAGCACCATTACCATATCAACGTCTTCTGGGCGCAGGACGACGACTGCTGGATCGCCGACGTCCCTGACCTGAAAGGCTGCTCCGCCCATGGCGACACGCCCGAAGAAGCTATCGCCGAAGCCCAGATCGCCATCGCACTGTGGATAGAAACCGCGCAGGAACGCGGCATTCCCATCCCCGAGCCGCGCTATCGCCCGGCAATCTACGCGGCAGCATGATCATGCCTCCCCGCCCCGCCCGCCTGCGAATATAGCCGCAGGCCAACCGATCACTTCCGAACGGCTGGTGACTTGCGGCGCTTCGCATGAGGTGCAGCCATGTCCCGTTCCCGTCGCAAGACGCCGATTTTCGCCCATTCCAGCGCGGAAAACGATCATCCGTGGAAACAGCGCGTCGCCCGCCGGTTGCGTCACCGCGTGAAGCAGGCGCTGCGCCATGATCGCGATGGCGACCGGTTTGCCGGGCGGCCGTGGGATCTCGATTCGTGCTGTTCTTCAGACAAGGACGGCAAGCACTATGTCCAGCACCCTGCGGCGCGGCTGATGCGCAAGTAGCGCCGCCCGACGCTTCACAGCTTCCCGAACTTCCCCTCGAACCCCGCTGTATCGCTGGCGGCCAGGAACTCCGCCTGCTCCACCCAGTTATCACGCCTTGGCCGGCCCGCGAACGCACCCAGTTTGGCGTCGAGCGCATCGAGATCGCTGTCGGTCAGGGCGGCGATCTGGGCGTAGGTGGTGATGCCGAGCGTGCCGAGCAGCGCGGCGAGCTTGGGGCCGAGGCCCTTGATCGCGGTGAGGTCATCACCGGCAGCATCGCGCACCTCCGTTGCGGCGGCGACGGCGATCACTTCGCCCACCCCGCCCAGAATGTCCGGCCCGGTGCCGGCGAGCGCGGCGGCGGTGGCGCTGGGGGCGTCGATCAGCGCCTGATTGCGCTGCGCCGGGGCTGCGCCTTCGTCGAGCACGTCGGGCGCGTAATGGCGGCGGCGTTCACCGCCAGAGCGGCTGAACAGCCACCATGCCACCAGCAGGCCGATCAGCAACACCAGCCCGAAGGCCAGCGCGTTTGCTTCGATCAACTGCATCATTGCACCTTGTCCTTCCTTCCGAACAGCAGCCAGCCGAGCCCCAGGCCCAGGGCATAGGTCAGCAGCAACAGCACCAGCAATTCAAGCCCCAGCGGCATGGTTCAGCCCTTCCCTCACCCGGCGCCCGGCGTATCGACCGGTGTCGGTCGCAGCGGCACGGTGGCGATGACCGAAAATTCGATGCGGCGGTTGGCCGGGTCCCTGGGGTCCAGCCCCGGCACCGGTTTCTTCGATCCCAGTCCGGCAGCGCGCAGCCCGTCCGCCGGGATGCCGCGCCCGATCAGCGCGGCGCGCACCGCTTCGGCCCGCTGGATCGACAAGGCAAGGTTGGCCGCCTCGTCCCCCGCCGCGTCGGTATGGCCGGTGACGGCGATGATCGAGCCGACACAGGGGGCGAGCGCCCCCGCCACTTCGTCAAGCAGTTCGCTGCTGGCCGGATCGATCGCCGCGCTGGCCTCACCGAAGCGGATCGAGCGTGCCTTGAGAATGCCCTCGACGTCGCCCTGGCAGTGCAGCGGGGCATCTTCGGCGGCGGTGTTTTCGGCTGCCACCGCCAGATTGCGCGACAGCGCCCAGCGCACCCCGCCGATGCCCGGCAGCGCCGCCACAGCGGCGGCGGCGCGGGCGCGAACCGCCGGATCGAGGCTGTCCCCGCCGGAAAGCTCCGGGTGGCGCGTCAGCCAGCCCTGCGGCGTGCGGAAGGTGATGGCGATGGCACTGCCCCCGGCCCGGTCGAGCGCGGCACGAGCCTGCGCCTCGAACCCGGCGACGACTTTCGGTCCGTGCGCCAGTTCGCCACCCAGCGCGATGACGGCGGTGGCGAAGGCTCCGGCAAGGATGAGGGCAAGGCGATGGCTGGACACGCCGCTTCGTTAGCCGGGGAACGCGCCAGCCTCAACCGTGCCGCGTAGTTACTTCTCCCCCAGTCCGTCCGCCACGCCGACGAGCCGGATGAATTCCTGCCGCCAGAAATCGCTCTGGCTACCGGCCAGTGTGCCGATCTGGCGGAATGAATAGCCGTTGAGCAGTGGATCGCCGCGCAGCTTCTGGCCGAAGGCGGCCACGGCAGCGGCAAAGGCGAAATCGCCCGAGGGCGGCGCGGCGCGCGTGAGCAGCGCGGCCTGGACCGGCTGTTCCACCAGCCGCGAGGTCGTGCCGTCGGGCAGCTTGTAGCGCAGCTTGACGAAGGCCAGTTCGCCGCTGCGTCCGCCCGCCGGGGGCGGCACGGGATCATAGCGCCGCGCATCGGTCCAGCCGCGCGTGCCGGTGGGCACGATTTCATAGATCGCCGTCACCTGATGGCCCGCGCCGATGTCGCCGGCATCGACCTTGTCGTTGTTGAAGTCCTCCTCGCGCAGCGCCCGATTCTCATAACCCAGCAGGCGATACTGGCTAACCTGCGCCGGGTTGAATTCGACCTGAATCTTCACGTCCTTGGCGATGGTGAACAGGGTGGAGCCCATCTGCTCGCCCAGCACCTTCTTCGCTTCCAGCGCCGAATCGATGTAGGCGTAGTTGCCGTTCCCGTGATCGGCGATCTGCTCCATCATCGCTTCGTTGTAATTGCCCTCGCCAAAGCCCAGCGTCGTCAGGGTGATGCCGCTGTCGCGCTCATGCTCGATCATCTCGATCAGCTGCTTGGTATCGCTGACCCCGACGTTGAAATCGCCGTCGGTAGCCAGCACGATGCGGTTGACCCCGCCGTCGATCATGTTGTCGCGCGCGATGCGATAGGCGAGTTGCAGCCCCGCTCCGCCGGCGGTCGACCCACCCGCCTGCAACTGATCGAGCGCGGAGCGGATGCGGCGGGGGTCGCTGGTTGGCTCCAGCACCATCCCGGCGGCCCCGGCGTAGACCACGATCGAAACCTTGTCGCGCGGCGAAAGCTCGCCGGCAAGGCCGGCCAGCGCGGTCTTGACCAGCGGCAGCTTGTCGGGCTGATTCATCGATCCCGATACGTCGACCAGGAACACAAGGTTCGCCGGCGGGCGCGCGGCGCGCGGCAGGTCATAGCCACGCAGGCCGATGCGCAGCAGGCGAGTGCCGGGGTTCCACGGCGTCGCCGCGACGTCGGTGGTGACGGTAAACGGCGTACCGCGCGCGGCAGGTGCGGGCAGGTTATAGCGGAAGTAGTTGATCAGCTCCTCGGTCCGCACCGCATCCTTGGGCGGCAGGTTGCCCGCTGACAGATAGCGGCGGGCATTGGCATAGGCCCCGGTATCGACGTCGACCGAGAAGGTGGAAACCGGCTCATTCTTCACCTGATGGACCGGGCTGACCTCCTTGCCGTCATACCGCTCGCGATCTTGCGGGCCGGGGACAACGACTGGCGGCACATAGACGTTGGTCGCCATGCGGCTGCTCGCGTCCATTGACTTCAGCGGCGCATAGGCCTGCCCGGCCATGACCGGCGCGGGCGGCGGCGGTGGTGGTGGTGGCGGAGGCGACATGACCGGCGGCGGTGGCGGCGCGGCCTCTGCCACGGGCGGCGATGCCGGCGGGGCCCCCGGCCCGGAAGCGGCGCACCCCGAAAGGATCATTGCCAGCAGGCTCGTCCCGCTGATGGCGAGGGTCAAACCTCGTGCGCGGCCCTGGCGATAGTGCTGCATGGTCCCATTCCTTCCCTTGACGCCCCCGCAGCCAAAAAGCCGCCAAGCCGCTGAACCGCGACTGAACGTTCTGTGTCAGCGATGAAACGAAAGTGCTGCGGTCGTCAGCCGCCAACGTTGCGGCGGAACAGCACCCGGTCTTCCGGTCCGAAGCCCTTGTGCCAGATGATCCAGCAATAGATGCCGAGAATTGCCGGGATGCCCAGCAGCAGTTCGGCCCATTCGGGAAGGAAGCGCGTTGCCAGCCAACCCACCATGATCGCCGGGGCTGCGGCCCACAGCAAGGGCCAGCGCCAGTTGTTGACCGGCTCTCCGAGGATTCCCGCGAGAATCCATGCCTTGACCAGCGATGCCACGCCCAGCGAAATCATCAGCGCCGCAGCCACAGCCGCGGCCTGGAAGTAGGCAACCTTGTCGGCGCTGAAGGTCTGGCCGAACGGCAGTTCCATCTGCGGCGCGGCGCGAATGGCCAGCACGAAACCCACCGTCAGCAGCGCCTGCAGGGCAATGGTGCCCAGCGATACCCACAGGTTGCGGATGCGCGCAACATAGATCAGCGCCGCTTCGCTCACCACCGCCGTCGCCGCGACGACCTCGGCAGCGAGCAGGAAAGCCAGCGCGCCGGTGCCGCCGACGAATTGCGGCCCGACCAGCCCCATCACGCCCTCGCCCGGAATGCCCAGCGCCAGCGCGATGCCAGCCTGGGCGGCGGTGATCCAGAAGCCCACCTGGCATACCTGCCGGGCGATGGCGGCGTAGTTCCGTTCCTTGAGATTGCGGGTGATGACCGGCCCCAGGATTGGCTCGAAACTGGTCTTGAGTTTCTGCGGCAGCGAGGCGACCTGCTGCGCGGCGAAGTAGACGCCGACGCCGGCGGGTGAGGCGAACATGCCCAGCACCGCAATGTCGAGCTTGCGCGTGCCCCATTCCACCGCGTCGGCAGCCGCGAGCGGCAGGTTCAGCAGCGCCAGTTCCGCAAGCCGCATGGGGTGAGGACGCCATTGATGCGGCAGTCCGTAGCTCTTCACCAACGGCACCATGGCGACCACCCATGAGGCGAAGATCGAGATGATGTAGGCGATCGACAGCCCGCTCAGGATCAGCAGCGGCATGTAACCATGTACCCCGACGACATAGGCCGCCCCCGCCGCCAGCGACAACGACCACGGCTCCACCACCGAGCGCGAGCGCACCGTGGTCGCCACGTCATAGCGATAGGCCAGCGCCGCGAGGGCAATATCGGTCAACGTCGCGGGGAAGATGGTCAGCGGCAGCAGCAGATCGATCCAGGTGAACTGGCCGCTCGGGAACATTGGGTACGGGAAGGCGAACAGCAGCAGCACCATCACCACCGCGATCATCAGGCTGAGCGTCATCGCATCGGCGACGATATTGGCCTCATGCCGCCGGTCTTCCGACAGGCGCTGCGCCAAACCCCGCTTTTGCCCCAGCGTGCAGAACTGGCCGGCAAGCTGGACGATTACCAGCGCCGATGCATAACGCCCCAGCGTGTCTGCGCCGTACGCACGCCCGGCGATCAGCATGAACGGCGCGCTTGCCGCCAGCCGCAGCAGGAACCCCAGGAAATTGGTGCGACCGCCCTTGGCAAGGGCGGCAATATCGCGCTGGCCTGCTTCTTCGCTCAAGCAGGGGCTCCCAGCTCGGCCTTGAGCGGGCGTGACAGCAGGTCTGACACCACCGCCCGCGCCGGTGCCTCGCCCGCCAGCAGGCGGCACACCGCTTCGACAATCGGCATGGCGAGCCCCTGCCGGTGGGCTAGATCGGCCAGCACCGGCGCGGTCGCCGCGCCTTCGGCCACGCTGTTCTTGCCCGCGAGTGCCTGTTCCGCGCTCAGCCCTTCGCCCAGCGCCTTGCCAAGCGAGAAATTGCGGCTGGAGGTGGATGAGCAGGTCAGCACCAGATCGCCCAGACCGCACAGGCCCGAAAGCGTCTCCGCGCGCGCGCCCCATGCCTGGCCGAACCGCAGCATTTCGGCATAGCCGCGCGCGATCAGCGCCGCGCGGGCGTTCTGGCCCAGCCCCAGCCCCTCGACCACGCCGCAGGCAATCGCCAGCACGTTCTTCACCGCGCCGCCGATTTCCGCGCCGGTGACGTCGTCCGAATAATAGGGTCGCAGCGTGGGGCGGGCGATCAGCGGGGCGAGCCTGCGCCACTGTTCTTCGCCGCCCGAACAGGCCAGGGTAACCGCCGTTGGCAGACCAGCCGCAACTTCATGCGCAAAGGTCGGCCCCGACAGCACCGCCAACCGCGCGGAGGGCGCGGCATCGCGCGCCACATCGGCCATCAGCCGTCCGCTGCCGGCCTCGATACCCTTGGAGCAAAGCACCAGATCGCGCTCCCCGTCGGGCAGGCCATCGATCACCCCGGCAAGGAACTGCGCGGGCACGACAACCAGCAGCGCGGCAAGGCCGCCCATGTCCGCGATCCGGTTGGTCGCAGTCACCGTGGGCGATAGCTGCGCAGAAGGCAGGAACAGGCTGTTGGTGTGGTGTGCGTTGATTTCATCGACCAGTTCCGGCTCGCGCGCCCAGATCGTCACCGCGCTGCCGTCGCTGGCCAAAGCCTGCGCCAGCGCCGTGCCCCACGCGCCCGCACCGATGACCCCCACTTGCGCTGTCATGCCTTCACTCCCGCGCCGCGCACCGGTTCCGCCGCCGGATCGAGCGGCCAGCGCGGGCGCGCGGCAAAATCGAGCGGGTCGGACTGGCCAAGCGCCAGGCGTTCCACCCCCGCCCAGCCGATCATCGCCGCGTTGTCGGTACACAGTGCCAAGGGCGGCGCGACGAAGCGCAGTCCGCTCGCTGCCGCCAGCCCCTCCAGCGCAGAACGGATCGCCTTGTTCGCCGCGACCCCGCCAGCGACAACAAGCGCGGTGGCTCCCTCAGCGCGGGAAATCGCGCGCGAAGTGCGGTCGAGCACGCAATCGATTGCCGCTTGCTGGAAGGCGGCGGCAATGTCTGCATCGGAATAACCGGTCGCCACCGGCCCGACGCCGCAGCAGCCTGCGACGACCGGCGGCTGCGCCTGCTTCGCCCGCATCACCGCGCTTTTCAGCCCGGCAAAGGAAAAGTGCGGCTCCGCACTGCCCAGCAGCGGGCGCGGCAGCGATACCGCCTTGGCATCACCCAGGGCCGCCATCCGCTCTACCGCCGGTCCGCCGGGATAGCCCAGACCGAGGATCTTGGCGGTCTTGTCAAAAGCCTCGCCCAGGGCATCGTCGATCGTCGTGGCCAGCCGGCGGAAGCGGCCGATCCCCTCGACCATCAGCAACTGGCAATGCCCGCCCGAAACCAGCAGCAGCAGATAGGGAAACTCCAGGCCGGGATCCGCCAGTCGCGGCGACAGCGCGTGGCCTTCCAGGTGATTCACCGCGATCAGCGGCTTGTCCGCCGCCATCGCCAGCGCCTTGCCGGTCACCAGCCCGACCATCACCCCCCCAATCAACCCCGGACCGGCGGTGGCGGCAATGGCGTCGACACCGGCCAGCGTCATGCCGGCATCGGCGAGAACGCCTTCCACCAGCGGCACGATCTTCTCGGCATGGGCGCGGGCGGCAATTTCGGGGACGACGCCGCCGTAGGGGCGGTGTTCCTCATCCTGCGAGGCAATGCGCTGGGCAAGCACCGTCCGATCAGACCGCACCAGCGCTGCCGCAGTCTCGTCACAAGACGATTCAATCCCGAGAACGATCACCATCGCACCCTTTCCCTGAACGCAATTGGCGACTAGCACAAGCCGCCATGCTTGACCGACCCCTGCGCCTTGGAACCCGCCGCTCCCCGCTTGCCATGGCGCAGGCCGAGGAAACGCGCGACCGCCTGATCGCCGCCCATGGACTGGACGCGGCCGACATCGAACTGGTCCCCGTCACCGCCAGCGGCGACCGGATACAGGATCGTCCGCTCGCCGAAATCGGCGGCAAGGCGCTGTGGACCAAGGAACTCGATGCCTGGCTGGTGGCGGGCGAGATCGACTTCGCGGTCCATTCGCTGAAGGATGTCGAAACGATCCGCCCGGCGGACATCGCCATCGCCGCGATCCTCCCGCGCGAAGATGTGCGCGACGTGCTGGTCGGGGCCGCCTCGATCGCCGCGCTACCGCAAGGCGCGCGCGTGGGAACCTCGGCCCCGCGCCGCGCCGCGCAATTGCTCCATGCCCGGCCAGACTGCATCGTCGTGCCGTTTCGCGGCAATGTCGCCACCCGGCTGGCCAAGCTGGCGGCGGACGAGGCCGACGCCACGCTGCTCGCCGCCGCCGGGCTCAGGCGGCTGGGTGAAACCGGCACCGGCCACCCGCTCCCTGCGGAGCAATGGCTGCCCGCCCCGGGGCAGGGTGCGATTGCCATCGAATGCCGCGCCGATGATGCCGTCACCCGCACCTTGCTCGCCGCTATCGACCATGCGCCTAGCCATCATGCGGTCATGGCCGAACGCGCGCTGCTCGCGGCGCTGGGTGGCAACTGCCATAGCCCCATCGCCGTGCTGACCACCCCGGCGGGCCAAGACCTGATCCTGCGCGCCGCGCTGTTCAGCCCAGACGGGTCCGAACGAGTCGATGGCGAAGTTCGGTTCCCTGCCGGCGATCTCTCCGGTCCCGCCGCGCTCGCCGCCGATCTGCTCGCCCGCGCGGTGCCCGCCATCGCCGATCACTTCGCCGGACCGGCGCTCGCGCGGTAACATGACGGCGCTGCTGGTCGTCCGCCCCGAACCGGGCTGCACCGCCACCGTCGCGGCAGCGCGGGCCATGGGATTGGAGGCACACGGCTTTCCGTTGTTTTCTGTCGTCCCTGCGGCGTGGGACGCGCCGGAACCTGCCGCAATCGATGGTTTGCTGATCGGCAGCGCCAACGCCCTGCGCCACGGCGGACCAAAACTGGCGCGCTTCGCCGGCCTGCCCGTCTATGCCGTAGGCGAGGCCACCGCCGAAGCTGCCCGAGCGGCGGGTCACACCGTGTTTCGCTGCGGCGCGGGCGGGTTGCAGGCGATGCTCGATCAGGTCCATCCCCGCCATAACCGTCTGCTGCGGCTGGCGGGGCGCGAGCGGGTGGAACTGAACCCGCCCGCCGGCATCACGATCACCGAGCGAGTGGTCTATGCCAGCGAACCGCAACCGATCCCGGCGGCGCTGGCCGCCATGCTGGCGCAGCCGGTCGTGATCCTGCTCCATTCAGCCGAGGCCGCGCGCCACTTCGCCGCCGAGTGCGAACGGCTGAACCTGCCGCGCAGGACCATCCGGCTGGCGACCATCGGCCCGCGCGTTGCCGCTGCCGCCGAAAGCGGCTGGGCGGAAGTCGCCGCTGCCCCCCGGCCCGCCGACGCGCCATTGCTGGCGCTGGCCCGGCAGATGTGCCAAGAAGCCGCCGGGTCGCGAGGATTGCAGGACTAGAAGGCCACTCGATGCAGGAAGATTTCGTCACACCGGGGCGCGCAGCGGCACCGAAGCCGCGCAGCCTGCGCGGGGTCATGCTGGGTGTGCTGTTTGCCTTCCTGATCGGCGCAGGCACGGTCGGTTGGCTGGCCTGGCGAGACGGCTATGACTTCGGCACCGGCCTGTTGCGCAAGTCCGCCCAGCCCGACCGGGCACTCGCAGTGGCAGCGCCGGGCGCGGCAACACCGCCGGCGACAGCAACGATGGCAGCCCAGGGCACACCCGCACCACTGGCGGTCTCCGACGCGACACAAGTCGCCGTGGATGCCCGGATTGCCGATCTCGAAGGCAAACTTACCCGGCTGGAATTGCAGGCCCAGGCCGCTGCCGGCAACACGGCACGCGCCGAAGGGCTGCTCGTCGCTTTCGCCGCTCGGCGCGCGACCGAGCGCGGCGCACCGCTCGGCATGCTGGAAGACCAGCTCAAGCTGCGCTTCGGCGATGCCCAGCCCAACGCGGTCGCCACCGTTATCGCCATGGCGCATGAGCCTGTGACACTGAGCGGGCTCGACGCCCAGTTGCTGGGGCTTGCCCCGCAGATCGTCGGCGCACCGGCAGGAGAATCAGGCTGGAGCCGTGTGCGACGCGAAGTGACCGGGCTGTTCATCATCCGCCGCGATCCCGCGCCTGCCACGGCCCCGCAAGACCGCGTCGAACGCGCGCGCCTGCTGCTGCGCGAAGGCCGGGTCGATGATGCGGTAAACCTTGTGCGCCAATTGCCGGGTTCTGCCCGTGCTGGCGGATGGATGGCGGCGGCAACGCGCTATGCCGATGCCCAGCGCGCGCTTGACCAGATCGAGACGGCGGCGCTGCTCGAACCGCGCCGTCTGCAGGACAGTGCCGGGGCCAAAGTGGACCAACCCAGCCCGCTGACGGCCCCGCCGATAGTCCTTCCCCCGGCTCAGTCCTCGCCTCAGCCCTCACCTGGCAGCGCGCCGCAGCCTGCGGCCTGACGCGGTTCAGCTTCGCCGTCCGCGCAGCAGCGTCGGACTGGCAGAGGGACCATGTTCGGCCACCGGCAGGCGCACGCGCTGCCGCAGCAGCGCCGCAGTCTCGGGCAGGCGCGGACGGCCCAGCAGCGGCGACCATGCCGGTACGGGATCGCTCGGCCCGGCAGCGCGCGAAGCCTCGCGCAGGCTGCCAGGGGATTGGCCGAAATGGCGCGAAAACCGGCGGCAAAAGGCGGCTTCGGAACCATAGCCAGACAATTCGGCGATCTCGGCGATCTTGAGATTGCCGCGCCGGAGCAATTCCGCCGCATGTTCCATCCGCGCTTCGGCCACCACTTCCATCGGCGCGCGGCCGACTTCGGCGGTGAAATGCGCGGCAAAGCTGGAGCGGCCCATGCCCACCGAGCGAGCCAGCCGCTCCACGGTCCAGTGCGCCGAAGGATTGCCTGCCACCAGCCGCAGCGCCTGGGCAATCGGATCCTGCCGGCGCGGTGCGAACAGTTCGGCGCAGCGCGGATCGGCGCGCAGCCGTGCCGTCAGCATCAGCGCGGCCAGACGGGTCAGCAGTGCCGAAGACCCCGGTCCGATTCCCGCCTGCGCCAGCGCATCCGGGCGAAGCAAGGTGTCGCTGCCCAACCGGTAGAAGGTGGGCAGCCCGGCACGGTTTGCACCGCCGGGGAGGCTGGCGATCATCCGCCCGCTCAGCACCCGCGCCGCGAGCGTGCCGGGCTGGCCGAAGGCAAAGCCGGGCGGAATGTCTGACTGGCAACCTTCGCGCAGGAAGGCGTGGACCGAAGCGTCAGCGTCGGGCGTCACGCGCAGGGCGTGCGCCTCGCCCGAAAGCAGGCACACCGCCTCACCGGCTTTCAGCTCGATCGTCCCACCGCCGGGTGCGGTCAGCCGAACGGTGCCGTGCAGGACCGCGTGGAACAGCACGGCATCGCTGCCCGGCACGCTGAAACCGCCACCCTCACCCAGATCGCCATAGCACCAGCAATGCCCGGCCAGCTCCAGAGCGGTGAGCAGTCCTGATAGCCCGGTGGCGTTGACATCCTGCGGCGGCATGGTTCGATCTCCCGCAGCCAAGGATAGGCGCAGCGCGGGCGCGGTCAATCGTGCGGGCGGATTTGGCTTTGACGCTCTGCCTGCCCCCGCGCACAATGCCTGCATGATCCGGGAAGTCTCGCTCACCATCGACGTCAGTCACGCCCTGGGGCTGGGTGAACCAGCGCATATCGCGGTTCGCGTCGTGCTGCCCGATCCGGCTCTCCTCGGCGCGCGACCGACGGTGTGTTTCGCCAAGCCGGGCGGCGGTTATACCGGCGGCTACTTCACCTGCGACCTCCCCGGTCCGGCAACGGGAAACCAGGCCGCATTCCATGCCGCGCGCGGATGGATCGTGGTCGCCAGCGACAATCTGGGCTCCGGCAACAGCAGCAATCATGCCCCCCACCTGCTCGGCTTCACCCAGGCAACCGCCGCCGCTCGTGCCGCCGAAGAGGAAGTACTGTTGCGGCTGGCCAATGGCGTGCTTGCGGAAGGCTATCCGCCAGTCACCCAGCCGTTGCGGCTGGGCATCGGCCAATCGACCGGCGGCGCGCTGACCCTGGTGCAGCAGGCCCGGTTCGAGAGCTTTGACGGCATTGCCCTGCTCGGCTTCAGCGCGCTGCACAACCATCCGCCCACCCCGCCGGGCGAACGCCCGGTGGTGACGCCGTGGTTCGCTCGCGACTTGCCAGCCGATGCGCCGGGCGGGGTCATCAATGCCGGCGCGCTGCGGACGGAAGGCGGCACCGGCGGTTCGCCATGGGCCTCGCTCGCCTGGTCGTTCCACTACGACGACGTGCCAGCCGATGTCATCGAACAGGACCTGGCCCATTACGAGGCGATTGCCGCAGGCCAGCCAGACGCCCCTCGCGATCCCGCGCCGTGGCTTTCCTACACCACCCCGCACGAAGCGGCGCGCTTTACGCTGACCCCCGGCACGGTCGCGCCGGAAGCTGCGGCGGTGCGGGTACCGGTGCTCTGCGCCATGGGCGAGCGCGACCTCGTGGTCGATCCGCCGGGCGAATCGCGCGCCTTTCGCTCATCGCCCAGCGTTGACCTGTTCGTCTGCCCGCGCATGGGCCACATGCACAACTTCGCCGGCACCCGCTCGCTGTTCTGGGAACGCATCCACCGCTTCGGGGAGTGGTGCGGCGCGGCGCAGGGGTCAGGCTGACGCCTCCATCCCTTCCATCGGCGTCTTGCGCCCCGGCCCGCCGCGTACTGCAACGGTCATCGATCCTAGCCCCTCCATCTCGGCAAACATGACGTCGCCGGGCACAACCGGGCCGACGCTTGACGGCGGGGTACCCGAAAAGATCACATCGCCGGGGTGGACGGTCATGATCGAGGACACGTGTTCGACCAGCGCGGCAATGCCCAGCACCAGCCGGTTGGTCGAATCGACCTGCCGGTCCTGCCCGTTGACGGTCAAGCGGAAGGCCAGATTGTCGGGATCGGCAATCTCGTCCTTGGTCGTCAGCCAGGGGCCCATCATGCCATAGCTGTCAAAACTCTTGCCAAAGCTGGGGAATTCCTTGCCCTGCATGGTCATGTCCAGCCCGATGCAATAGCCGGCAATGTGATCGAAGGCGTCAGCGGCAGCAATTTCCGTGCCCTCACGCCCGATGACGATGGCAATCTCCATCTCGTGGAACGTCACGCGCTCGGGCCAGCGCAGGGTGACGCCGTCAGCGGGGCCGGCGGCGGCGCTGGTCATCTTGAACAGCAGCCCCAGCCGACGCGGATGGCCACCAGCGGCAAGCACTTCGGTAAAATTGCCCGCACCGCAAAGAAACTTGCCCGGATTGGCGACCGGGCACTTGAGCAAGACCGAGGCGAGCGGAACCGGCGCGGCTTTGACGGCACAATCAAGCATTGCCGGGCGCAGGCGATCCAGATTGGCGATGAACTGGTCGCCCGGTGGCAGCGGCCAGCGCAGCGGCGGCAGCAGATCGGCCACGGCGGAGACATCGCGCACTGTGTCGCCTTCCACCAGCCCGACAAGGATCGGCCCGCCGGGTACGGTCTGGTAACGGCAGATTTTCATGGTGCGGCTCTCCCCCGGGTCATGTCGGGGAACAGCATGGCCTCACCCGGCACGCCCCGCAAGCACGCGCACGCCGAGGTGCCTGCCCGAGCGTCCAGCGCTCAGCGGCGTGAAAGCGCCTCTTCGCTCTGCACCATCAATTCCGCGATGATCTCGGCGACGGGCTCTTCCTTCGTCACCATGCCGACCGACTGGCCGGCCATCAGCGAACCATTCTCGACGTCGCCATCGATCACCGCGCGGCGCAGCGCACCGGCCCAGTAGTGCTCGATCTGCAACTGAGCCTCGCCCATCTCGACCGTGCCGTCGTCGAGCAATTGGGCCACTTCGCGCTGCTTGGCGGTGAACTCCTCGGTGCCCTTGTTCTTCAGCGCTCGCACCGGGATGACCGGCAGGCGCGGATCGACCTGGACGGACGCGACCGCATCGCGCGCGTTGGCGCGGAAGAAGGCGGCCTTGAACGCCGGATGGGCAATCGATTCGCTGGCGCAGGCGAAGCGGGTGCCAAGCTGCACGCCCGATGCCCCCATCTCCAGATAGGCCGCCACCATATCACCCCGGCCAATGCCGCCGGCGACGAAGACGATGTGGTCCTCTGCCAGCGAGGGCAGGAATTCCTGCGCCAGCACCGAAGTCGCCACCGGGCCGATATGCCCGCCCGCTTCGCTGCCTTCGATCACCAGCGCGTCGGCACCGGAGCGCAGCAGCTTCTTCGCCAGCGCCAAGGTCGGCGCGAAGACCAGCACTTTCGCGCCGAAGGCCTTGATCGCCTCGACCGAACCCTTGGGCGGAATGCCGCCCGCGAGCACGACATGGCTCACGCCGTGCTTGGCGCAAACCGCGATCAGGTCGGTCAGCATGGGGTGCATGGTGATGAGGTTGACGCCAAAGGGCTTCGCCGTCAGCGCCTTGGTCGCGGCAATTTCCGCGTCGAGCAGTTCGGGCGTCATCGCTCCGCAAGCGATCACCCCGAAGCCCCCGGCGTTGGAAATCGCCGCCACCAGGTTGCGCTCCGAAACCCACGACATCGCGCCGCACAGGATCGCATATTCGCTGCCGAGAAATTCGGCCCCGCGCCGCATCAGCGCTTTGGTCTTGGCTGTCACGTAAATCCCCAACCCATCAGTCAGGCTGGCGCTATAGTCGGCGTGGTACGGCAATGCCAGTGTCCTTGCTGCCCAGACCACAGGCCGCGTTGCATGCCCCCCATACAATCGATTGCAGCGAGCCGGCGATCACGATATGTGACGATATCAAAACCACGGGAAAGGCTCCGCGATGATCCGCACCGCACTTCGTGCCGGTTGCATGGCGCTGCTGATGAGCGCCGCGAATCCCGGTAATGCAGGGGAATGGCGCGTAGAGTCTCCCGGTGGCACAATAACCGCAAAGGTCCGGACTACCGCCGACGGCGGCCTTCAATACTCGGTAGTGCGCGGGCAGCACACCGTTGTTGAGTGGTCGCCGCTGGGGCTTGTCCTCAGCTGGATGGACCAGTCGCGCGCCGATCCTGCCCAACGAGCGGACTTCAACAGTACCGTCCTGGCAGGAAATCCGCGCCGGCGCACGGTGACTGACCGCTATACCATGGTCACCGGCAAGCGCCGGGAGAACCGTTACATCGCCAACGAACTGACGCTTGACCTGACCGACCACGAAACCGGCAAGACATTGGCAATCGAGTTTCAAGCAGCGGACGACGGCATCGCCTTTCGCTACATTCTGACCGGACAGAGCCAGATCTACTACCGGGTCGAGAGCGAAGCGACCTCGTTTGTCTTCGGCCCCGGCGGCGTACATTGGGGGCAGCCCTATGACAAAGCCAGCCTTTGGCAACCCGCCTATGAAGCACCATACAATACCGGGTTGCCGATGGGCACGTCAATCTCGCCAGGCGACGGCGCGGGCTGGGGCATTCCCGCCCTGTTCCGCGATGAAGCTGGCACGTGGATCCTGCTCCATGAGACCGGCCTGAACAGTCAATACCACGGATCGCATCTCGCCCCCGATGCACGCAATGGTGCCTATCACATCGCCGCGCCGCTGGCGGAAGACGGGCTTGGCACCGGATCGAACGTCCCGGCGACCACCCTTCCGGCCGCACTCCCCTGGCGTTTCATGATCATCTCTGACCGGCTGGCCGACGTGGTGGAATCGAACCGGGTTTTCGATCTGGCACCGCCCACAAGACTGGCCGACAACTCATGGATCGCGCCGGGCGTCGCAACGTGGAGCTGGGCGGCTGACCACGACAGCTCGCATGACTTCGACAAGCTGGTCGCGTCAATTCGGCTCGCCGCCGAAATGGGGCTGGATTATTCGCTGGTCGATGCGAACTGGAACAAGATCGCACCTGACGTGGTGGAACGCCTTGTCGCGGAAGGCAATCGGCAGCACGTCGGTCTGATGTTCTGGTACAATTCGGGCGGTGCGCACAATTCCGTGACCGAGGAACCGCGCAACCTGATGGACAACCGGCAGCGTCGCCGCGCCGAATTTGCCCGGCTTTCCCGGCTCGGCGTGCGGGGCGTCAAGATCGATTTCTTCCAGTCCGACAAGCAGGAACGCATCGGCCAGTACCTCGAAACCCTCGAAGACGCGGCGGAATTTCACCTGATGGTAAATTTCCACGGCTGCACGATCCCCCGCGGGTGGCAGCGCACCTGGCCTAACCTGATGACGATGGAGGCGGTGCGCGGTGGTGAGCACTATTCGTTCACGTCCGAACCGGATTTCGCTCAGCTTTCCACGCGTCAGAACACCGTGCTGCCGTTCACCCGCAACGTGATCGGATCGATGGATTTCACCCCAATCCAGTTCGGCCCCCAGGTTCGGCAGCACCTGACCAGCAACGCGCACGAAGCCGCGCTGGGCGTGATCTTCGAATCCGGCATCCAGCACCTGGCTGACAGCGCCGCTGCCTATCGCGCCGCCAGCCCAGCGTTTCGTCGCTACCTGGCCGACCTGCCAGCGGCATGGGACGAAACGCGGCTGCTGGCCGGCTATCCGGGCCGGGACGTCGTGATGGCCCGCCGCAAAGGCCAGCGCTGGTATGTTGCCGGTATTTCGGCAAGCGACGTGCCGGGCGCTTTGCCGGTTGACCTGCGCTTCCTACGACAGCGGCGCTACTCCGCAACCGTGCTGTTCGATGGCAACGACACTTCCGGCTTCTCCGCCCGCAGTGAAAGGCTGCGGCCAGCCATACGGTCCGTGCCTATCGCCCGTCACGGCGGCTTCGTCATGATCCTCGATCCGCTGCGCTGAGTTCACGGAGCGGAAACGCAGACCTACTCCCCGTCCAGCCCGTAGGCGGTGTGCAGCACGCGCACGGCGAGTTCGGTCTCGTCCTCGTCGATCAGCACGGAGACCTTGATCTCGCTGGTGGAGATCGCCTGGATATTGATGCCGCGATCGGCGAGCGCGCGGAACATGGTGCTGGCGACGCCGGCGTGGCTGCGCATGCCGACCCCGACGACGCTGATCTTGGCGACCTTGCCATCGCTGATCATGCGGAAGTAGCCGATGGCTTCCTTCTGCGCTTCGAGCAGCGCCTGGGTGCGCACCAGATCGGCAGCGGGCACGGTGAAGGTGACGTCGGTCTCGCCCTTGTCCTTGGCGATGTTCTGGATGATCATGTCGACGTTGATATTGGCCGCCGCCAGCGGGCCGAAGATCGTTGCCACCGCGCCGGGCCGGTCGGCGATGCGCGTCAGGGTGACCTTCGCCTCGTTCTTGTCGGCGGCGATGCCGGTGATGAGCTGGCGTTCCATGTCCAATCCTTCGAGTTCTTCGTCGCTGACAATCATCGTGCCGGGAATCGTGTCGGCCGCCGGAGCATCGTCGTCGATGAAGGACGAGAGCACCTGCACCCGCACGCGCTCCTTCATCGCCAGGCTGACCGAGCGGGTCTGCAAGACCTTGGAACCGACCGAGGCCAGCTCCAGCATTTCTTCGTAGGTGACGTTCTTGAGCTTGCGCGCCTTGGCCACGATGCGCGGGTCGGTGGTATAGACCCCGTCGACATCGGTGTAGATATCGCAGCGGTCTGCCTTCACCGCGGCAGCTACCGCCACTGCCGAGGTATCGGAGCCGCCGCGACCCAACGTGGTGATGCGCCCTTCGTCCGACAGGCCCTGGAAGCCCGGGATCACCGCGATTTCGCCCGCTTGCATCGAGGCGATCAGCGCGTCGGATTCGAATTCGCCGATGCGCGCCTTGGAATAGGCGCTGTCGGTGTGGATCGGCAGCTGCCAGCCCAGCCACGAACGCGCCTTGCAGCCCATCGACTGCAACGTCAGCGCCAGAAGGCCCGAAGTCACCTGTTCGCCCGAGGCGACGACGACGTCATATTCCGCCGGGTCGTACAGCGGATTGGCCTCGCGGCAGAAGTTCACCAGCCGGTCGGTCTCGCCCGCCATGGCCGAAACCACCACCGCCACTTCGTGCCCTGCCGCCTGCTGGCGACGCACGATATTGGCGACGCGGCGGATGCGCTCGGAACCGGCCATCGAGGTGCCGCCGAATTTCATCACAATCCGGGCCAAGACATGCTCCCGTCAATCAACACGCGGAACGCCCTTGGGCCTATCCGCCAAACGGCGGCCCTGTTAGGGATGCGGCATGGCTATTGCAACCATTAGACCCGAAGAAGCCGCGCATTTCGGCAAGCTGGCAGCAGACTGGTGGGACCCGAAGGGCTCATCCGCCATGCTCCACAGGCTCAACCCGGTGCGACTGGGCTTCATCCGTTCAGCGATCGACGCGCACTGGCGGGGCGATTCGCGTGGCCTGAAGCCGCTTGCGGGCAAGCGCGCGCTCGACGTCGGCTGCGGCGCCGGGTTGCTCTGCGAACCGCTGGCCCGGCTGGGCGCGGCAGTGACCGGCGTGGACGCGGCGGCAGAGAACATCGCGGCGGCGCAAGCCCACGCCGGGGGCGCGGGACTGGCGATTGACTACCGCTGCGGCGAGATCGGCGCGCTGGGCCTTGCCGGATTTGACCTCGTCACCTCGATGGAAGTGATCGAGCATGTGGCCGACAAGGCCACCTTCATCGCCGCACTGGCGGCCACGCTCGCGCCAGGCGGACTGATGGTGCTCTCCACGCCCAACCGCACGCCGCAAGCCAGGCTGCTGCTGGTCGAGGGCGCGGAAAGGCTTGGAGTGGTTCCGCGCGGCACGCATCACTGGGACGATTTCGTCACGCCCGCCGAACTGCGGGCCCTGCTGGCGGCGGAAGGCCTGACCATGGGCGAGCCGCGCGGCATCGCGTGGTCGCCCGCAACCAGCCTCCACCTGTCGGATGACATGGCGCTCAACTTCATCGTCACCGCCTACCGGGAGTAGCCAGATGCCCAGGATCGATCTCGACGCCATCGAACAGGTCAACCGCACCGGCTACCCACCCGAGCACGCGGGCGAAGTGGCCGGGCGCTGGTATCGCCGGCTCGCCCCGGCAGCCGGGCTCAGTCACTTCGGCGCGAGCCATGTGGTGCTGAAACCGGGGGCGTGGTCATCGCAGCGCCATTGGCATGACGGTGAGGACGAACTGCTGGTCATGCTCACCGGCGAGGCGGTGCTGGTCGAGGATGGCGGTCGCACTGTGCTGCGCTCCGGCGATGTCGCCGCATGGCCCAAGGGCGTGGCCAACGGCCATCACCTGCGCAACGAAAGCGAGGCCGATTGCAGCTTCGTGGTGATCGGTGCCGGGCCAAACGAGGGCGGCGGCTATTCCGACATCGACATGTTGTTCGCCGCCGACGGTCGCTACGTCCACAAGGACGGCACGCCCTATGACGTGCCGGGACGGTTGATGTAAGTGCCTTCCCCTCGCCTTTTCTGAGGAGGGGGTGGCCTCTGCCCCCTAACCCCCCAGTGCCTCGTCCAGCAGCCGTGCCAGCCGGAGGCCCGCCTGCACTACCCGCCGCCGCAAGGCCGGAGTGGCCGCCGCGATGGCGTCCTCGCTCCAGGTGACGGTCTTGGGATTGTCGGTACGCCCGCAGGGATCGTGACCGAAGGCGAGCGGATAGACCGTCTCGCGCGCCAGCTTCCAGCTTTCCTCGCCCCATTGCGCCACATCGCCGCCGGCAAGGTCGGCACGTTCATCGGCGGAGTAGCGGCGGACCAGCGGCGGCGTGGCAGAGGAAATCGCCCGCTCTGCCAGGGCCACGTCCCAGATGAAATGGATGTTGTGCGCCGGGGCAATGCCATAATTGGCCGCCACCCCGTTGCCGCCGGCATCGCCATTGTCGCCCGAATGCAGCGGCATGTGAATGTCGCCAACGAAATGAGACAGGAAGGCCAGCGCTTCCAACCGCTGGGCTGCGGGCAAGTGCCGGTCAGCCAGCACGCGGCGGCTGCGCTCGATCTGCGCCGAGACGCAGTTGCCGTTGGCGCAGTTGGCGCGCGGATCATAGGCGGAGCAGACGGGTTCGGTCTGGTAGTGCCACGGAAAGGTATAGCCCCAGCGCCAGCCTTCCTTGCGGATGCAGTCGGGCCAGTAGGCCGCGTCTTCCAGGCTGCGCACCGCACAATAGGGCGTGCCCAGCCCCTTCTCCGCCGCCAGCAGCACCCGCACCCGCGCGGCGGTGCGCGGCGAGACGTTGGCCATGGCGATCGAAGCGACGGTGTGGTGGCCGTAGTCACCCCAGGCATAGGCCGGGCCGGTCAGGGTGAGGCTCACCAGCGCCAGCAGCGCGGCGATCAGGCGCGGCATCATGCCTTGGGGGCTTCCCATTGCTCGATCACCCATTCCTCATTCTCCGCCGCTTCGATCCAGTCCTGCAGCCATTCGTGTTCCCACACTGCCTGCATATAGGCCAAGGCGAAGCCCGGCACCGGCACGGCATAGGTGATAAGCCGGCTGACCACCGGGGCATAGAAAATGTCGGCAGCGCAGAATGTGCCGAACAGGAACGGCCCGCCCTTGCCGAAACGCGCGCGTGCCTCTGCCCAAAGGGTGAGGATGCGGACCACGTCGGCCTTGGCGGGCAGCGACAGATCGGCGTCTTCCGCCCGGCGGCGCACGTTCATCGGGCATTCGGCGCGCAGCACGGCGAAGCCCGAATGCATCTCCGCCACCATCGAGCGGGCCATGGCGCGGGCATCGTCTGCCTTCGGCCAGAACCGGTCGCGCCCGACCTTGTCGGCCAGGTATTCGACGATGGCTAGGCTGTCCCACACCACCGCGTCGCCGTCCCACAGCACCGGCACCTTGCCCCAGGAGGGGGCGATGTCGACGTTGTCCTTTTTCCGCGCGTCCCAGTCCTCACCATAGAGCGGAACCTGGATTTCCTCGAAAGCGATGCCCGCCTGCTTGCATGCCAGCCAGCCCCGCAGCGACCAGCTGGAGTAATTCTTGTTGCCGATGATCAGTTTCACGCGCGCGCCCTGTTTCCGCTGATGCCGCAGGCCTACTTGTTCAGCCATGCCGTGTCGAGGCTGAACAGGTTCTAGATCTCCGCGTCCGCCAGCACCGCCGTGCGCAGATCGGCGATGCCCATGCCCTTCTCCGACGAGGTGACATGGACCAGCGGATAGGCAGCGACATGCTTGCGCGCTTCGGCTTCGGTTGCCGCGGTAACGTCGGCCAGTTCGCTGGCCTTGATCTTGTCCGCCTTGGTCAGGACGATGCGGTAGCCGACGGCGGCCTCGTCCAGCATCTTCATCATTTCGGCGTCGACCGGCTTCACCCCGTGGCGGGCATCGATCAGCAGCAGGGTGCGGCGCAAGACGTGCCGGCCACGCAGGTAATCGCGCACCAGCCGCTTCCACTGTTCGACCACCTTGGGCGGGGCCTTGGCATAGCCGTAGCCCGGCATGTCGACGAGGCGGATCGCGGTGGGTTCGCCCACTTCGAAGAAGTTGAGTTCCTGCGTCCGCCCCGGCGTGACCGAGGCGCGAGCGATCGACTTGCGACCGGTCAGCGCATTGAGCAGCGACGACTTGCCGACGTTGGACCGCCCGGCAAAGGCGATCTCCACCACGTCCGGCTCGGGCAGGAAGTGCAGCGCCGGGGCGCTCTTGAGAAAGTCCACCCGCCCGGCGAACAGGCGGCGGGCGCGTTCGGCGAGTTCAGCAGAATCATCTTCGGGCAGATCGGTCATGCAAGTCTCCTCCCCTCCCCTTCAGGGGAGGGGATCGAGGGGTGGGGGCTGTCCATCAGCGCAGCGTGGAGTTTGGGTACAGTCCCCAACCCAACCCCTCCCCTGAACGGGAGGGGCTTTTCACCGGCTCCAGGCACTAGTGTTTCGCCCGCTTCGCGTCGTCAGCTTCCTTGTCCGTCTGCGTTCCCAGTGCCGGGTGACGGCTGTAGAGGAACTTCTGCTGGGCAATGGTCAGGATGTTGGAGGTGATCCAGTAGATCAGCAGACCCGCCGCGAAGGGGGCCATGATGAACATCATCATCCATGGCATGATCGCAAAGATCTGCTGCTGCGCCGGGTCCATCTGGGCCGGGTTCAGCTTGAACTGGAAGTACATCGTGATGCCCAGCAGCAAGGCCAGCACGCCGATGCCCAGGAAGGCTGGCGGGGTGAAATGGAGCAGGCCGAACAGGTTGAGGATATGCAGCGGATCGGGCGCGGACAGGTCCTTGATCCAAAGGATGAACGGCTGGTGGCGCATCTCGATCGAGACCATCAGCACCTTGTACAGCGCGAAGAACACCGGAATCTGCAGGAAGATCGGCAGGCAGCCGGCGAGCGGATTGACGCCCTCCGACTTGTAGAGCTTCATGGTTTCTTCCTGGATCTTCTGCTTGTCGTCCTTGTAGCGTTCCTGCAGCGCCTTCATCTTGGGCTGGATCGCCTTCATCGCCGCCATGGAGGCGAACTGGCGCTGCGCCACCGGGAACATGATGCCGCGCACGATCAGGGTGAGCAGGATGATCGCCACGCCGAAATTGCCGGCGAAGTGGAACAACGACCGGAGCAACCAGAAGATCGGCTTTTCGAACCAGAAGAACCAGCCCCAGTCGATCGCATGGCCGAAATTGGTGATACCCGCCTTCTCATAGGCGTCGAGCACCAGGCTTTCCTTGGCCCCGGCGAACAGGCGGGTGGTCAGCGCGGCCTGCTGGCCGGGCGCGACCGAGGCGGCCTTGTAGATCACGTCGGCCCGGTAGATGCCATTGCCCAGCGAACGGAAATCGCTCGATGCGGGCGGCGTGCCGGGGATCAGCGCAGACATCCAGTAGACGTCGGTGAAGCCCACCCAGTCCGCCTTGCCCTCGTTCTGCAGTTGCCCGGCTTCGCGCACGTTCTTGTAGTTCGGATCGAACTTCACCGAGCCGTCGAAGGCCCCGAACGGACCCGAATGGATGTTCCAGCTGTCAAGGCTGGCGGTGCGGTCGGTGCGGTTGATCTGCGCGAAAGGCGTGACGCTGACCGGCGCGGTACCGGCATTGCGCACCGTCTGCGTGGCGGTGAGCATGTAGTCCTTGTCGATCGCATAGGTGATCGCAAAGGTCTGACCCTGGCCGTTGTCCCAGGTCAGCGTGACCGGGGTTTCGGGAGTGAGCTTCGCGCCGGCGGGCGCGGTCCACAGGGTGTCAGCGCCCGGCAGCGCGATGTTCTGGCCGACCCAGCCGACCTGCGCGAACTGCTGCGCCGGGGTGCCGGATGGCGAATAGATGCGCGCCGGATCCTTGCTGTCCACGGCTGCGGTGTGACGGTTGGCGACCAGATCGTCGATCAGGGCCCCGGCAAGGTTGATCGAGCCGGACAGGCCCGGTGCGGCCACCGGTACGCGGCTGGGCGATGCCAGCGCGGTCTTGAGGTCCTGTGCCTCGATAGCCTTGTCGGAATCACTGCTGAGCCCGCCTTCGCGGGTGGGCTTGGCAGCCTGTACCGGTTCGCCGCCGGGCGTGGCCGGGGCGGATACGGCGGGCTTGGGCTTCGCCTTGTAGGCATTGGGATAGAAGTGCCGCATGCCGGCTTCCCAGCCGAACAGGAGCACCACGGTCAGCAGTATCCAGATGATCAAGTTACGCTGATTGGTCACGAAGGCGTCCCCGTTGTCATGCAATGTCTGTGCGGCGCACGGCAGATCGGGTGCCGGTGCCGGTGATTCAAGCGTTATCCTGATTCAGGGAACCGGATCGTAGCCGTGCCCGCCCCAGGGGTGGCAGCGCATTATACGCTTCACGGCCAGCCAGCCACCCTTAATCGCACCATGCTTTTCCAGCGCCTCGATGGCATATTGCGAGCAGCTGGGCGCATAGCGGCAACTGGGCGGCAGCACGCGCGAAGGGCCGATTTGCCAGCCCCGGGCGATCAGGATCAGCAGCCGCTTCACTTCTTCGGCCCCGGCCGACGGCGCGGCGGATCGCCCTTGCCGGCAGCAGCGCGCGAAAGCGCGGCAAGCAGTTCCTCGCGCAGCAGGGCGAAATCGCGCTCCACCCCGCCCTCGCGTCCGATCAGCACGTGATCGTTGCCCGCCAGGCCATGTTCGGGAAGCAGATCGCGCAGCAGCGCGCGGAACCGCCGCTTCATCCGGTTGCGCACCACCGCATCGCCGATCTTCTTGGTAACGGTGATGCCGAAACGCATGCGCCCGCCTCCATTGGGGCGGGCGAGCAGGACGAAACCCGGTCGGGCTACGCGAGTGCCGCGATTGGCGGCAAGAAAATCGGCGCGGCGGGAAAGAACCTGCGGCTTTTCGGCAGGTCCGTTCCGATTCGCGCCCTCAGCCGGGGTTATCAGGCCGACAGCTTCTTGCGGCCACGCGCGCGGCGGGCGCGCAGGATGTTGCGACCGCCGACGGTGGCGGTACGGGCGCGGAACCCGTGGCGGCGGGCGCGGACGAGCCGGCTGGGCTGGAAAGTGCGCTTCATGTCAAAACCCTCGGTATCTCGAACAAAAAGGGCCGCCTGCAAAGGCGACCGTATTACAGGGCCGGGCCGTTAACGGAGCCGATGGGCTGAGTCAAGGCACGGGGTGGCGATTTGCGTCCTCAATTCACCGCAACCCAGCGCCCCATGTCGGCGGCGGTGAGCCACTTCGCCTGGGCATTGGGCACCGAATTGGTCATGGCATAGAACGCGGCGGCCTGCGCCGGGGACATGCCCATTTCGCGGTAATAGACAAGGTAGGCAAGGTTTTCGGGCGCGTTGGCCGGATAGTCCTTCGCTTCGCGCCCGTCTTCGTCGGCCCACGAATGAACGGCGAACTCCGCGCCCTTCTCCGCCGTGTGGCGGCTGCCGGCAAGGAACAGTTCGACCCCGCCCGAGCGGACCGAACCACCATCGGGCACATGCGTCGCCATGCCGCGCGCATGGATCATGCGGCCCAGCCGCAGGTTGGCACGGTCATCTTCGGTGCCGGGGCATTCGACCAGTTCCAGCGTGGTTAGGCCGGGATAGGCCCGCACCATCGCGGCGAACTGGGCCGGCGTGCGCTCGTCGGTTGCGTCGACCAGCGCCGCGTGCCCCTGGTCCAGCACGCGGAACGGGCCGAAAGCGGCAATCCCCCGGGGCACCGCCGCCGAGGGCGACACCACGAAGCGCTCGTTAGCGCTCGGCTCCGCCGGCAGTTCCTCTTCCTCAACCACTTCGACCGTCTCGTAGACGATCGTCTGCGCCATCGCCGGCTGGGCGAAGGCGGTGAGCATGGACAGAGCAAGGGCAAGCAGGCGGCGCATGGCCAGCCTGATGCACTCCCTCCCTTTAGCCGGTTCCTACCAGCAAGCGTTAAGACCACCTTACCGGAGGATAAAGGTGAAGCGCCCATGCCCCCTCCTTCAGGGGAGGAACTGTTTGCCCCGACTTTCGGCTCCACTTCGGACCAATCCCCGCCTCCGCGCTCGACAGCCCCGGCGTGCCGCGCCAACACTGGCGGCGGCAGCAGGGAAGGACATTGGCGCTTGGTCGCACTGGTATCGACGGTGGCCTACCTGGGGCTCGAGGCGCGCGCGGTGGAGGTGCAATGCCAGGTCGCGCCGGGCATGCCGGGGTTCCACCTTGTCGGCCTGCCCGACAAGGCAGTGGGCGAAAGCCGCCAGCGCGTGCAGGCGGCGCTCGCCGCGATGGGCCTTGCGCTGCCGCCCAAGCGGATCACCGTCAACCTCTCTCCAGCTGACTTGCCCAAGGAGGGCTCGCACTACGATCTGCCGATTGCCCTCGCGCTGCTGGCGGCGATGGGGGTAACCGACGCCGAGCAGGCGAGTGAGTATGTTGCCGTGGGCGAACTGGCGCTCGATGGAAGGATCATCGCCTCGCCCGGCGTGCTGCTCGCCGCGCTGCACGCCTCGGGACTCGAAAAGGGCCTGATCTGTCCCGCCAGCCAGGGCGCGGAAGCGCGCTGGGCCAGCGGCATCCCCATCGTCGCCGCGCCTGACCTTGTCTCGTTGCTCAACCACCTCAAGGGGACGCAGGTGCTCCCCCTGCCCGCACCGGGTGAGGCTGAGCCCCCAGCCAAGGGGCCGGACCTGCGGCAAGTGAAGGGTCAGGAAGTCGCCAAGCGCGCGCTGGAGATCGCCGCTGCGGGCGGCCACAACCTGCTGATGATCGGTCCGCCGGGCGCAGGCAAGTCCCTGCTGGCGAGCTGCCTGCCCGGCGTGCTGCCACCGCTCACCCCGGCGGAGGCACTGGAGGTGTCGATGGTCGCCTCGGTCGCCGGCGTGCTGGAAGAAGGCCGGATCAGCCGCACCCGCCCCTACCGCGCCCCGCACCACTCCGCCTCTATGGCGGCGCTGACCGGCGGCGGGCTGAAAGTACGGCCCGGAGAGGTCAGCTTGGCCCACCTTGGCGTGCTGTTCCTGGATGAACTGCCCGAATTCCAGCGCCCGGTGCTCGATTCGCTGCGCCAGCCGCTCGAAACGGGCGAGGTCACGGTCGCGCGGGCCAATGCCCACGTCACCTTCCCCGCGCGAGTGCAGCTGATCGCCGCGATGAACCCCTGTCCTTCTGTTGCTAAACCGAAATCAATTCCGAAGGGTTTGCAAAGGGAAACGTCTGTTTCCCGTCAAATCTTGGGGTCAAACAGATACTCGAATGTCACCTCGTCGTCACCGACAATCAGGCACTCGACCACGGTCTCAACAATGCGGCGGCGCTCGGCCATATCCATCAATGGATACCGGTCCCGAATGTGCCGTGCCTCATGCAAGGCGTCAGCGCCGCGACTGATCGCCAAGGTCAACTTGCGCTCTTGCTCACGGAGACGTGGTAATTCCGCTTCAAGCGCCACCATCTGTTCCCGGAGCGGCGTGTAGCGTTTTTTGAAGTCAGCTTCGTCCAAGGTTTTGGATTGGTACAGGCTAAGCAAACTGTCGATCTGTCGATCAATCTCGCGGGTGCGGGATTCGTTGGCAGTGATGAGGAGGCCGGTTTCCGATATTGCCGTCTTGATACGTGCTGCCTGCTGGTCGGCAGTTTCTGGACTAGAGGCAAACGCCTCGATCTCCGATTCCCAGATGGCTTCAAGGGTATCGATTGCGATCTTGCGGCGACACTCCTTCCTGTCGCAGACATACTTGTGCATGTTCGACGGCACATACATCTTGCCGCCGCACTGGCAGCGAGCAAGGCCACCGAATAGGGTTTTGGCGGTGCGCGACACCCGCACGCCCGACAGCTTCTTTTCGGTCAAAAGATCGTTGACGGCGTGCCAGAGTTCCGGGGTCACGATGGGTTCGCAGGGGTGATGCACCCACTCGCTTTCGGGCTTAGCCACCCAAGCCCGTCCCTCTGCAATCTGCTTGGTGTAGTTGTAGCGTTTCTGTCCCATGGCAGTTGGGTCACGCATCAGGCGTTCAATGGTTGATCCAGCCCACTTGGCCCCGTGGCGGGTGCGATAGCTGCGCTCGTTCAATATGCGGGCGACTGTGCGAAATCGGCGATGTTCAAGGAAGAGTTCGTACATCAGTTTCCTGACTGCTGCCTCCTCGGGTACTAGCACGAATTTTTTGTCCTCCCACTTGTAGCCATATTGGGCTTGGCCACCCATGGGCCTGCCCATGGCTGCACGGATCGGGACAGACGCCTGCACACGGGCGGCGATTTCCTCTCGCTCCCACGAGGCCATTGCGGCCAGCATGTTGTAGAACATCCGGCCTGCCGGGGTCGAGGTGTCGATACTCTCAGCGAGTGAGATGAGGTCAGCGCCTGCCGCTTGGAAGCTTTCGGCAAATTCCAAGAGTTCACGGTTGTTGCGTGATAGGCGGGCAAGTTTGGAAAAGATCAGGCCAGTGATGTGGCCGCGCTTGATATCGGCCAGCATCCGCTTGGACTCAGGGTGATCGATCACTCGTTTTCCGGACACCGCTTCCAGCCGATATACTTCGGCCACATTCCAGCCTTTGGAATCGGCATAGCTACGGGCGCGGGCCTCGTGGACTTCAAGGCTTTCACCTTTGACCTGATCCTCTGTGCTGACCCGCAGCCAGATGCCGACCTGCTTTACTTCGTTCATGGCTGAAACTCTAGCAATTTTGCGGGTTTGAGCCAGTTGGAATGAGTTGAGGCGAGTCGAATTTGAGTCAGTTAGATCTTAAGCCCGTCGCGCGCGATCGACTGAAACACCATGTTCAGTCCATGTGCAGAGATATTCTTGTACTTAAGTATCTTTGCGAACTCCAAGGCCGTTTCGTGGCCGATCATAGCCATCGCCCCACTTGCGCTAGCAGGGCTTTGTCCGATTTGACCATCGACGCTTTTGGCAATTGAAATATGGCTCAGGTATTGTGAAACACGCAGCCCAACAATGAAGGCTGCAATCTCGTTGCCAAAGAGCAAGAAACCTTCGGTCAAATTTGAAGCGCGTTCGCCGCTGTCAACCCATCGTTGCCTGTCACCCAGGCTCTGGGCAATGCGAATCTCGCGGATGGGATTAATCCGCCGCAACCAGAACGTG
>JAGWTB010000154.1 GCA_028869175.1 Sphingomonadales bacterium | reverse complement strand
GCCGTCCTTGAGCACCTCGATCCGGTCCAGCGCGGCGAAGGGGATCTGGTTGACGTCGACTGCCGCACCGGAAAGGCCGTGGGCTGCCACGCGGCGTCCATTGAGCAGTACCAGCGTGCTCGCTGCCCCTTGTCCGCGCAGGTTGGCGAAGGATGCACCGTTGGCGCCGCGGTTGGCTGCGGCGGTGCTGATAACGTCGGCGTTGGAGGCAAGGTTATCCGCGCCGCTACCATTGCTGCTGAGGAACATGATCGCCTGTTCGGCGCTGTTGATCCCCTCGCGATCGAGGTCTTCCATCCGAATGATCTGCAGCGGCAAAGCGCTGTTGTTGGGATCCTGCTTGAGCCGCGATCCGGTGACGACGATCTGCCCATCCTTGCCCTCGCCGTCCTTGCTGCTCTGGCTGGCGATGTCCTGAGCGGCGCCCGGCGCAGCCAGCGCGCACAGCGCGATTCCGCCAAGAATGACAATACGATACGGCCTGCGTGAAATCATGGTGCCCCCCTGTGAAGCCCGCCCAGAAAGGGCATGACAGGGGCAAGACTATCAAACGATGCGCCTGTGACTAGGACAATAGCGCCACCCCGAATCGATCGAGGGCCTTGCCCGTCAGGAAAAATCAGACTGTTGCCGAGGCGCCACAGCTTTGCCTCCGGTCAGTTCGCCGCCGCGATCAGCGCCACGGCTGCATCCATCGCCGGAACCGCATCGCTGCCTTCGGGAACGTCATTGGCCAGGATCGAGAAGATCAGCTCGCGCCCGCTTGTCGCCGTCAGGTAGCCGGACAGGGCATTGGTGGCGTTAAGCGTTCCGGTCTTGGCCCACAACTTGCCGGCAAGCGGAGTTCCGGCAAAGCGGTGGCGCAGCGTGCCATCGACCCCGCCGACCGGCAGCGATGCGCGCCAGACCGCGCCCCAGCCCTGCGCCTTGCCCCAGCGCAGCAAGGCAACCGCAGCACGCGGCGACACGCGGTTGTAGGTCGACATCCCCGACCCATCCGAGAAGTCGTAACCGCCGCGCGGAATGCCAGCCTTGTCGAGCACCCCGCGCATCGCGGCCAGCCCCGCTTCCAGCGAACCCTCATCGCCTGGAGCAATGTCCCCGGCAAGCGTGGCCTGGCCAAGACGGCGCAGCAGGACTTCGGCGTGAAGGTTCTGGCTGCGCTTGTTGATCAACGCCACCTCCTCGTCGAGCGGGGCCGGGGTGACCGCAAGCGCCAGCTCCGCGCGCGCGCTCTTGCGGGACTCGTCGCCATGAACAGCGCGGTGGCGCAAGACTATTTTGCCCGCCACCTTGACCCCGCGCGCGATCAAGCCCTCACGCAGCATCCACGCCGCATAATCGGCAGGATCGTCGATCCCGAGCTGGTCATGCCACGGCGCCGCATCGGTGCGGATCGTCCCGAAGACGCGCAACTCGCGCCCGTTGATCGCGCGCTCGAACCCCAGCTTCGTTTCGCCTTCGGCCGTGCTCTGCGTTTCGTTGCGTAGGGTGAAATAGGACGACAACTCGACTGCGGCTGGCTCGCCGGGTCGGGCTGCAGTGACCACCAACGGCAATTCGTTGTCGTCGACGATCATCGCTGAAGCGGCGGTGCCGGAATCGGTCGGAATATTGTTCCAGCTCATCCCCGGGCTCCACCGCTGATCAGTGAAGGCAGTATCGTCGGCGATCACGTTGCCGACCTTGCGCGCCTTGGCGGCGATTCCGTTGACCAGTCCGCCGAAGCAGCGCCGGGTACAGTCCTGCGCGGTCGACAATGCAGCACCGCCGCCGGCAAGGACCACGTCGGGGGCACCACCCGCAACGGGAACCAGCGCCAGCGTGGTCACTCCATCGGCTTCGTACCCGGCCGGATTTTTGCCCAGCAGCTCAAGTGCTGCGGCGGTTGTGAACAGCTTGGTATTGGACGCAGGAATGAAGCGTTGATCGGCATTTATCGCGACAATCTCCTTCCCTGTCTCATCAATTGCCAGCACGCCGAAGCGCGTGCCAGCCGGGGCGCTCGCCAACACGGCCTCAACCTGCTGGCGCAGACCATCGGCGCCCTGGGCATGGGCAGGTGCGCAAGCCAGCAGCACCGCCAGGGACAAGCAGAGACGCACTCGCCCTCCCGGCGCGCGGCAGGCAGCAAGGCGGGGGATTTGCGGTTCGGCCTGGGGCATATCATCCTGTGGTAGCGATGAAGCGCATGGCTGGAAAGCCACCCCGCCCCCGGTCGATTGCGCTGGCCGGGGATTTGGCGTAAGGGCGCGCCTGTCCGCCCCGGCAGGGTGAGTCTGCCTGACTCGCCAGCGCCGGGGTTCATCATTTCAAAGGTGCAAGATGTCCCGTCGCCGCCAGATTTACGAAGGCAAGGCCAAGATCCTTTACGAAGGCCCCGAGCCGGGCACGCTGATCCAGTACTTCAAGGATGATGCCACCGCCTTCAACGCCCAGAAGAAGGGCACGATCAACGGCAAGGGCGTGATCAACAACCGCATCAGCGAGTATGTCTTCACCCGCCTGTCGCACATCGGCAT